>CAVVZW010000025.1:0-36916 GCA_963752265.1 uncultured Alphaproteobacteria bacterium | reverse complement strand
ATTGTTGGTGGCGCAAGTGAAACAAAAGAGTATGCCGACATAATTTCGTTTCCCTTCCGAATATCCCGGTGGAGTATTAGATTCTGGGCTGCGCCGCCAGAAGTTAGCGAGCGGGGACTTTCTCTATTCTATTTTGCAGGATCGACCGACCCCATAGTCCGGGAAATGATTTCCGGGTTGCAGGGCGCATTCAGCTTTGCAGGTATTGATTGTAAGGCGGCCGCCCCATTTGCGCCGTTGCAAGCACCTGGGGCAATGTTAGGGCCAAATCCGTCAATTCCCACTGGTATGAGGATCGCACACATAAGGATTTACGTTGGCGAAAAACCGAACCAAGAAGATGTGGCTTGAGGGCAAGTAAGGGAGCATCGCCGATACCTTTTTTGGTGATGTTCCCCCTATCTGGAACGTGCGATTCGAGAGTCAATATTTTGGCCCGCTGCCTTTTTCAACTGACGTTCACACTCGATACCTTCGTCCAATAGACGCGTCATCCCGCTTCTGATTTGATAAAGGGACCGCCGATGGGAACGGTCGTGAACGATGCAGCCACCCGCACCTCACGCCCGGCGGACATTCTATCGAAATCGGAGTCATCCAATGAGCGCAGTACAAGTCGACCAAAAAACCTACGAGATGCCCCCGCGCGACGGAATCAGCATCGCACATTTCCTCACCGTCGCCGACATCGACCGGTCGGCTCGCTTCTACGAAAAAGTCTTCGGCGGCCGCATTCTAAGCAGCGGCGACAGCGACGGCGCGCCTGCCTACATTCAGATCGCCAACACGTGGCTCCTCGTCAACGTCGGCGGCGGGCCCACGCCGGACAAGCCGACGGTGACGCTCAGCGTCCCCAACCCGGATCGGATCAACAGCTTTATGAATATCCGCGTTGCGGACATTCAAGCCTGCTACAAATTATGGAAAAGCCGGGGAGCCGAGTTCATCACCGAGCCGATTCCCAAGTACGGCGAGATCCGCTGCTACATGCGCGATCCGGACGGCTACATCATCGAAGTCGGACAGAGCACCGATCTCACGTACGGATAAACAAAGAACCACGATTCAGCGACGTTCGCTCCATTCGTTTACTGAGCACTGGGTTGTTAATGCGTCATATTTCTGCATCTGGTCTTGGTTAGCCGCGACGCGATAGCGGAGCGCTTCTTCGTCGTGCATGAACGAGCTGGTCCTCAGTAGTCGCCCCGCTGGTCTACTGTGAGCTTGTCGAATATGTCTACTGTGAGCCTGTCGAACAGCGGGGCGTATTCTTCGAACGTCCCAAAAATTGCGCTTCCGCCAGTCCTGCGCCCGAAAGTGATTCGCTCGAACATCAAAAGGGAGCATCCAATGAACAGCACCAATCACCCGAAAGAAACCTCGCTCAAGACCTCGCCGGTCGCGCCAAACACGCCCAGCACAACCACGCTCGGCGTGAACATCTTCACCGCCCCAGGAAAACCCATGGTCGGCGAGCGCCCAAGGCCCTTCGGCGAGCCGCTCGGCTTCGATCCGATCACCTCAACTCTAATCTTCGGCGAACACGACGCCGTGCTGGTAGACGCGATGATGACGGTCGCTGAAGCCGAGGCCCTTGCGGATTGGGTTGCCCTGCACAACCGCAACCTGGAAACCATCTACATCACACACGCCCATTTCGACCACTTCTACGGCCTGGGCATTCTGCTCGACCGTTTCCCGGGTGCCCGGGCAATCGCAACGCCCAAGGTGCTCAATGCCATGCAGAGTTCCTTCACGCCCCCAATCGAGCGGCTCGCCCGCCGGTGCTTTCCCGGGCAAATCCCCACGAAGTTGGTTCCCCCTGAGCCGTATGAGCGCGACACGTTCACGCTCGAGGGGCACGATTTGCGCATCATCGAGCAGGGCCACACCGACACGGCCGACACGACGTCCCTGCACGTTCCATCGATCGGCCTGATCGTCGCCGGCGACGTTGTCTACAACCAATGCCACATGTACGTCGGCGACACCACCCCCGAGAGCCGCAAAGAATGGATCGCCGTGCTGGACGGGTTAACGGCTCTGAACCCCACGATGGTTGTCGCCGGCCACAAAAAGCCCGGCGCGCCCGACTCTCCCTCGGCGATCCAGGAGACCAAACGTTACCTCCAGGACTTCGATCGAATAAAGAAAACCGCGACGTCCGACCAGGAGCTGTTCGATCAGATGACGGAGCTGTATCCGCATTGGGTGGCGAATCAGTCTTGGTTGATGTTTGGGTTTCCGCAGGGGTAACGGCATATCAACCGCTGATGCGAATGTTTGCTCGCGTGATGGAGGGGTCAGATTGGGGGGCATTTGCCTGCGTCACCCCTCTTACACACGCGTCACATTACTTATCTGAATTGACTCAAGATCGCAGAAAAGCCGGCAATGCTCGGACTTCTGTGGTTGAGCGAGGTCGTATCGCTGGATTGAACTAGTGGTAAAATCCGGCCGCAATGGCAAACACTCCTTTTCGCGGATTCTTCATCAACCTCGACACCAACTCCGCACGCTTGGCGTCAATGACGCAACAGCTATCGGAGGTTGGCCTGGATTCGAACTACAAGCGTTTCGCGGCAGTGAATGGCGCTTCTCGGCGCCGAATTCGCTACAAAGCTTGATCGCGGAAATCTCGGTCTATGGCTCACACACGAACGCTTGCTGGAGACGTGCAAAAACTCCAATGTTCATATTCACATCCTGGAAGATGACGCGTTGTTGCCGAAGGATGCCGTCGGCAGATTCGAAATGATGCTTCAGGATGCCGACAAAAACTTTCCAGATTGGGACGTGATCTTTACCGAAGTCTTCATCCAGATGGATGTGACTCTTTTTTACGTTCTGGCCAAGGCTAAGGAGCTTTATCGCCAGAACGGCCAAATCCAACTCTCGTCTCTGAAGCCCGCTCCGTTTGCCGGGACATCGTCGCTGTTCATCAACCGGAAATCGATTGGCAAATACGCGAAGCTGATCTCCGGACAGTGGAAAGTCGGATTGCCGATCGATCTCTTTTTGCGTTCGTTGATCCAAAAGGGATTGCTCAACGCATACGTGACGCTTCCGTTCCTGACCTCGCTCACAGAGCACACGGCAGAGTCGAACATCCAGGGCCAATTAAATCTCTCTCATTTGGTTATGAACATATACCGCCGGGCCGCGTTCAAAGACGCGGATTTGCAATCGCTTCGCGAAGAATTGAACCGATTGTCGGTTCATCGCAAACATCCTGACTTCACGGCTCTCTATCTTGACGTGCTCAGCTTTTTTCTCAGCGATCAGCAGGTTATTTTTTGATCCCAGTGGGAGAGGGCAGTGGGATAGGGGACACAGTGGGATAGGGGACATTCCAATCCCGTTCGGCACGCTGTTTGACTGTATTCAATATAATTGCAGTATTTTGCGCTTGCGCTAAGCCGGTTCTTGGGGCACAATGCACGCCATGGCCTCGGGCTCTTCCCATACGCTTGACCCCAGGCAAATCGGTGGCATCAAACGACTCCGACGCTTGCTGCCGCTTTTGGTTCCGCTCCATGAAGTCGGTTGCCAGCGCGATGTCGCGGGCAACCGAGAACTGCATTTCGACGAGTATGTCACTCTCGTTCTGTTGTATCTGCTCAACCCGCTGATCGATTCGGTTCACACCCTCCAGCAGGCCGCGGCCGTGGAGAAGGTGAGTCGGCAACTGGGCGTCAAGCGTTTCAGTATCGGTTCGTTCAGCGAATCGGTCCGTCTGTTCGATCCGGAAAAGCTCAAAGCGGTGGTGATCGAACTGGCCGAAGAACTCAAACCGATCAACGCCGATCCGCGTCTGGCGACTCACCTGAATCATGCCCTGACGATCGCGGACGGCACGGTGCTCAATGCGATTTCCACGGTGGCGGCGGCCCTGTGGCTGCCGTTCCAGGATGGCACGAGCAAGCATGCCTGGAAGCTGCATACGCAGTTTGACTTCGATCATTTCATCCCCACCGCGGTGGAACTGACCGATGCACGCAACACCGGCAAGAGCGAGGAAAAAAGCGTTTTGCGCGGGAAACTGGCCAGGGACCGCTGCTACGTGATGGACCGGTGGTACGCGCAATTCACGTTGTTCAACGAGATCAACGCCATCGGCAGTTCCTACGTCTGCCGGATGAAAGAGAACAGCGTCTTTGAGGTTCGGCAAGAGCGGCTGCTTTCGGAGAAGGCGTTGAAGGCGGGTGTGGTCCGCGACGCAGTGGTGACGATGGGACTCAACAGCAAGCCGCAGGACAAACCCGATCATCCGATGCGTCTGATCGTGATCGAAGCCCAGCCGCACGAAAAACGGGGTGGACGACGCGGCAAGACCGCCGGTCCCGGCAACAAGGGCACGATCGTCATCGCCACCAATCTGCTGGACGTGCCGGCCGAGATCATCGCACTGATCTATTCTCACCGCTGGGCCATTGAAATCTTCTTTCGCTTTTTCAAACAACTGCTGGGGTGTCGGCATCTGATCAGCCACAAGGCCGAGGGAATCGAGATCCAGATCTACTGTGCGATCATCGCCTGCATGATGATCAACCTGTGGACCGGCAAGCGTCCCAACAAGCTGACGGTGACGATGCTGGCCTGGTACTTTATGGGCGTGGCCACCGAAGCGGAGGTGGTGGCGCACATCAATCGACCGGACAATACGGGAATCAAACTCAGAGCCAAAGACCAGTTGTGGAAAAAACTGGGGGTCTGATCGCGGCGGCAGTCTTTCCCAAGACCCGTCGGCGTTGACGCTGCGCATTGGCTAAAAATAAAACCAGTCACAACCCTCGCCAAACCCTGCGGTCAATCGCCATGGACGACATTGCCCGGGTAACTCGCCGCATTACACTCGGTGCGCCGAGCCGGATTGGGGACATTCATAATATTGGCTCAGCCGCGCAACGACTATTTTCTCGAATATCCCCTTATCTGTTCCCGCCAAGCCACCTCGAATCAGCCAAATAGGAATACGTGGGTGAATCCTTTAAAATGAATCAGGATGGCATCAGAAACACGACATATCAGATTTTATGTTGATCGAAAAACTCTTCGGGAAAATGGCGTATCAGTGGTAGGCAGATGTATTGGTGCGAGCATTACCATAGATGATAGGTTTCAATTTGTTTACCCGTTCTTACTTGATACCCAAATTCCGAAAGATGCTAGATCCGTTTCGCTCCGCATTCGGGCCATTAATTCCTATCAACGCAGCCTAAACTATATCGACCCGCCTTGCACATGCGAATTGGTGCTTGATGGCCTGGGAGGCGAAGAAATCAAAGAGAAAATAGATGTAATCGGCGGAGACTCGGATATCCCCCTTCCCGCTGACCTTGAGGTGATACGTATCGAAGATTCTCCATCCACAACGTCAGGGAAATGAAACGGGCCGTGGTGGCTAGCTGGAGATTTCATCATGGCACCCGCGGGACAGATAGGGCGACATTCATAACATTGGCTCAGCCTCGCAACGACCAGTTTTTGTGAATGTTCTCTTATCTGTCCCTTTCTAATGGTCGCTGAAAGCGGCATGCAGTTTCCATTAAGGCGAAGAAAATCCCACGACGACGCCGGAATCTTCGAGCACAAAAATGGGGCGGATGGCATTGATCTCAGCGAAATTGGATCGGATTGCACTGTCGGCAGCACCGGCGGCATGAAGTGACTTGGCTTCGTTTGCTTCACACTTAATTGGCAACAGAACGTAGCTGGCGAAGGGAGTGAACGTCGTGGGATCATCGTTATTTTGATGGCCAAACTCGACGCGCATTGAATATGAATGGGGAACGCTCCTGTTGCTGACGATATTGGTGACCGACCAATTGCCATTGCCATCGCACCATACCTCTATGTCCGAGGTACACAGGGAACCGAACCATGTGTTGGATTTATAGGGAGATCGGAAAGAAACATTGGACCATCGTTTGAGGGGAACATTTTCGACAATTGGGGTACCAATTGAGTAACCAATGTCTTCAGTCGCGTATTGGTGGCAGCCTTCGGAGGACACCAATAATAGCAATCCCCCAAAAAACCGAAGGAATCGGAAGTTCATCGCCTTTCCTCAAAAATGTTATGAGGCAAAACTAAAAATGAAAACCAAACCTCTAGTCACGGCACCCGCTGCTGCGTCTGTCCGTTCGGCCCATGCGAGAGGTCCACGGAGACGATGTAGACCGCCATGGCTCCCAGCATGAGCAGGAGGGCGACCCAAAATTTCCAGTCGCGGTGAGCACGCTTCCAATAGGGAACGTGCGGGTGGGACTTCTTGTAGTGCGTGTGCGGGTGTTCCTGATCCATTCGTCATTCCTCAGTGTTCGGCTTGCGGACGCGGACCTTACAAGCTACCCGCAACTTGTCCAGTTAGACACCGACTGTTCAATCCCATTCGCTGAAATACCCTCGAACATATCCAACATGGGCTTGCCCGGCATGATGGTCAGTATCGCCAGTGCCATGAATTGGATTCGTTGAGCACATGTCCACCCCATCCATGCCAGCCGACCAAATCCCGGCCATGGCCGCTCATGGCCCCTCAAATTACCCATTCTGACAGGGGATGGGAAGTTTTGTACGCGGAGTGGGAAGTTTTGTACACAAATTCCCGCGACAAGAAAATTTGCGCCGTCACCATCAAGAAAAAGTTCCACTCAGCTCCGAAATTCACCCGCGTGAATCCGCGTTCATCTGTGGCCAGAGCGTATAGCATCTCCTCTTCGCGTCCGCGTTGCGTCGCACTATTTGGATTTCTAAGCGGTCGTGAACTGCTGCCAGAGATCTTCGCCGACGCGGTGGGCCGGGCGGGATTTGGATTTCGGCGGGGCGATAGCCAGCGGATTGGCCGCGGGATCAACAGCGGCATCGGGAACATTCTTGAATCGGCAGACGCTCCGGAGCAAACCCAGCGCGGCACAGGTAATGATCAATCCGCTGCCGCCGGCACTGACCAACGGCAACGACAAGCCTTTGGTGGGGACACTGACGGTTGCGACGGCGATGTTGATCAGGGCTTGGGTGGCGACCATCGTGCCTATGCCGAAGGCGAGGAGCTTGCCGAAGCTGTCGGCTTTCATTTTGACGGTTTGCCACGCGCAATACAGAACGCCGAGGTAAAGGGCGATCGTGAGCATCGCGCCGAAGATGCCCAGCTCTTCACAGATGACGGCGAAGATGAAATCGGTGGTGTCTTCGGGGAGATAGCCGAGCTTTTGAATGCCGTTGCCCAGCCCGCGCCCGGTCCAGCCGCCAGTGGCGAAGCTGAGCAGGCTTTGGATCATGTGATAGCCTTCTTTTTGCGGGGCGGCATAGGGATTGGCGAAGGCGGTGATTCGCCGCCAGCGGTATTCCTTGTGCATGACGAACCAAAGCCCCGCCGCCAGGACCGGCGGAATGACCAACAGCAGATGCCACCACTTGATCCGCCCGGCCAGAAGCATCATCAGCGCGGCCAGCGCGATCAGGGTGGCGGTGCCAAAGTCGGAGATGATGATGAGCAGACAAAGTGCGCCGATCGGGATGAGCGTGGGCAGAAACCCGGTGAAGAACTTGTCGAGGTTGACCGGCCGGCACGAAAGCCAAAAGGCGAGATAAAGAACGACGGCCCACTTGGCGAGCTCGGACGGCTGGAGCTGGATCGGCCCCAGCCGAAGCCAGCGGCGACGCGCCGTTCACAGAGACGCCGATGTGTGGAACGAGCACGAGCAGGTTCACGAGCGCGGTGAACGCGAGAAGCCAGAGGATCGGGCTTTTGAATCGATTGGCGGGGATGCGGCCCAGCCACGCGTAATTGATCGAGCCGACAGCGAAGAACGCGGCCAGCCCCGCACCGGCGAAGATGGCGTCTTTCAATCCCGTGGCGGACCATTGCCAATCGGTGCGCATCTCCGCGCCGGCGGAGGCGGATTGAACCATGACGACGCCGAGGAGAAGCAAAGCCAGCACGCAGAGGGTGAGGACATCGCGTGTGCGCAGGGCGTAGATTGAGACGTCCATGGGATGGTTATCGGACGCCGGGGCGTATTTGCTTGAGTGTGCGGTTGCGAATGCCAGGGCCGTCGCCTAGTTACCCTGATTCTTCGCGGCCAGCTTGGCCTTGATCGCCTTCAGTTTGTCTTGCAGTGCCGACAATTCCTGCTGGAGCGCATCGATTTTCGCCTGAATGGATTCGACGGTGTCATCTTCGTCGGCGGTAACTCGGACGGTGTATTCGCCGATTCGATCTGAGCCGACTCGGAGCTTGTACGAACCAGTGTAGCTGACCTCGTCGATCTTCAGCGTAGTATTCGTTGGATCCCGCCGGGTCAGTCCTAACTGGGCGTCGGTGCTATCGTATAGCGCGATCAAGGCACCGCGGCCACTGCCAAGAACATGCAACTGGATAGTCACACTGTGACCCGCTTTCAGTTGGATCGTGCTGTATTCTTCGAAATTACCGCAGCCCCAACAACCCCATGTTGGCCTTCCTTCCAGGTCGCCCTCGTGATCCTGGTTCAGAGGAAGGGCTGGTGCGTCTGGGGTATCATCCGCGCGGGAGTGGCCGACGATCGAGATAAAAGCCGCGAGGAATACCAAAACACGGGTGGTTCGAATCATGATGACATGTTCTCCTAATTTTTCGGTGGAATGCCGTTGTAGTCTTCCACACAGTCCTTGGAAATCCAGCCAGTACGATTGATTGGTGCGTCGAATTGAATGTCAAAGCGATTGTGAGCATCGTCGATGGTAACGATTTTTCCTGTTCGGCCGATTGGGACGCTGTCGCCAAATCCCAGGTTATCGGTGAAACGTGTATCGACGGTGACGATCACGGCAGAGCCTTTTCCAAGCGGGACCGCCGTTGCTGGCGGGTCAACGGCAGGCGGCGGCGTAGTCGATTGGGATAAGACAGGGGGTTGAGCCGGTGGCTGCGTCGTTTGGGATGGTAACTGAGCCGCAAGAGACGGCGGGGAAGACGGCGAGTTGGTTGCCGTGGGGCGGTTCGTATTCGGATCGGGCGACTTGTCGTGCAGGTAGAACACGCCCGACGCCACGGCGATTGCGATGATGGCCAGAGCGATTGCCACTGGCATTAGTTTTCGACGCTTATCCGGACGGACTGGAAGGATTTGCGGTGTCGAAGCTGACTGCTGTGGGAGAAAGCTTGCCAGTTTCTGCAGGCCGGGTCCGTCCAAGGGGATAGCCTCGTAATATCGCAAGCTCGGGGGTAAATCAGTGGGAAGGGTTTGGTCGACCAGAATGGTGATGATATTGCCGGGCTTTCGGCCCGAGCGTTTTTCGTTGACGAAGAGGCCCCATTCGGCTTCGACCCATTTCGATCGCACGTTTTGGCCTGAGCTGGTGACGACGACCATGTGATAAGTATTGTCGAGCGCGGTGTCGATCTGGTTTCTATAGTCCGCGTCCTGCAGTTCGGCGAGCGTGACTTCGCTGAAAAACACCTTGAGGCCGCGCGAGATAAGAAATTCATGTACACGGCGGGCGTGGCGATAATCCAAGCTGCTCGAACTGATGAAAACGTCGTACTTCATGTCCCACACTTTTACTATCCGGCGTACGGCTTGCCCTGGCTGCGAATTGACTGTCAGTAGTCTACAGACGTGATGGATTTTCGCAAATAAATGCTTGCGGTCGCTCAGCGGGCAAAATTTAGCGGCGCGGTTTATTTAGGATCAACCCGTGGCGCGCAAATCAGATTGTCCGATCAGGGCGTCGGCGGGAATGCCCAATCCGGCGTGAAGTTTGCGGATCATCACTAAAGTCAGCGGGCGTTTGCGATTCAGTATTTCGGCGACGCGAGCGCGGCTTCCGATGTAGGTTTCCAAATCCCGCCGAGTTAAGCCTCGCTGCTCCATGGCAAATCGAATGGCTTCGACGGGATCCGGCGATTCGATGGAATAATTCTTTTGCTCCCAGGCTTGTGCCAAAGTCACCAGAATATCCAGGCGATCTCCATCGGGAGTGTTTGGCTTGGCATCCATCAATTTATCGATCTCCCGCATGGCCGCGCGGTAGTCTCGGGCGTTTCTGATCGGCTTAATTACCATCGCCATATCTCCGTTACATCGATTTTGTCGTATTGCCGATGCGTACCGACGAAGCGAATGTACATGATCCTGTAGGGATAATTCACCTTTACAACGAGCCGGTATTTGTTGCCGGCGATATTGAAGACAACACGGTTATCCGCAACGATGCTCGCGGTACGATAGAAGGCCTTGATGGCGGCCGGAGTAGCCCAATCACCTCGCGAGGCTTCGGCGAACCAAGCCTTCAAAGGTTGCTCGGCGTCGGCATAAATGGATTTCTCCCAGAATTGCCGCAATCGTTTCCGCGAGATAATCCGCATGCCTGCCTGAATATTATGCCATGTTCCCGCCTTGGGAGCAAGACGGATTACTCAAGAGGGTCACGAGGGGATGCGTGGTGTGCGTGACGGCAATTGGCTAGTATTTGTCGAGCGAAAGGATAATCATGAAAAAGTTATCAATCGGGTTCCTGCTTTTGATGGGACTAACTCTCGGGGGCTGCCACGGCTCGACGGCGGTGCACGTAGATCAGCCGGCGTTGCAGCCGTCGGCGTCGGATTCGCCGCTGGATGTGTTGAAGGCGGGGAATGCGCGGTTTCTGGCGGGGCAGGCGGTTCACGCGGATCAAAATGCGGAGCGGCGGACGGAAGTGGCGGCGGGGCAGCATCCGATTGCGATTGTTGTCGGCTGCGCGGATTCGCGGGTGCCGCCGGAGATTGTGTTTGATCAGGGGCTGGGGGATTTGTTTGTCGTGCGCGTGGCGGGAAATATTTTGGACGATCATGCGCTGGGAAGCATTGAGTATGCGGCAGAGCATCTGCACGCGGGATTGATTATTGTGCTGGGGCATGACAAATGCGGAGCCGTTGCGGCGGCGGTGGATGGCGGCGATGCGCCGGGGCATATTCAGAGCATCGTGGATGCGATAAAGCCCGCGGTGGAGGAGGCGCGGTCTGAGCAGGGAAATTTGCTCGACAATTCCATTGATGCGAATGTGCGGCGGGTGGTATATGCGATTCGGCATTCTGATCCGATTCTGAAGCCTGAGGTGGAGGCGGGGAAGCTGCAGGTGGTGGGGGCGAGGTATAAGCTGGATAGCGGGGAAGTGGTGTTTTTTCCGTGGTGAGCTTTCTTCCGAGTGGGCGGAAAAAGACGCGGCCACAGCGCGTCGCAAGCGAGCGCGGCTAAACGGCTGATAGCAAATTTTGGATGTTATTCACGTAAATTTACTTGTCTCGGCCCTGATTCCCGATAAGGTAGTTTCTTAAAGAACTTGCAGGCTCTTATGAGGTTTCACGGATGAAACGGATTGGCCGACTCCCCATTTTTACATTTTTTGCTGGTTTGACGATGGTGCTTGGCGCTGCGCGTGCCGATTTGTCGGGGGAGATCGAGCAGGTGATGAACGATCGGCTGCTGAGTCGGGCAGCCATTGGGATCGATATCGCCCGGCTGGGAAAATCGGCGGGGGATTCGGCGACGCTTTATAGTGCCAATGCGACGATGCCGCTCGTGCCGGCCAGCAATTTGAAAGTTATTACGACCTCGACGGCGCTGGAGCAATTGGGGGCGGATTTCAAGTTCCGCACGCTGCTGCTGTATCACGATGGGGATCTGGTCCTTGTCGGCGACGGCGATCCGACATTTGGGGATGCGGAACTTCTGAAAAAATACAACTGGGATGTGACCACGGTTTTCAAAAGCTGGGCGAGCGGATTGGCTCAGAAGCAATTTCGGTCGGCTCGGAATCTGCTCGTGGATGACAGCGTGTTCGACGATGAATTTCTGCATCCGGACTGGCCAGCAGATCAGGCCCAGAAACGATATGTGGCCGAGATCGCGGGGCTGAATCTCAACGCGAATTGTATCGATGTATACGTTCGGCCCAGTTCATACGGCCGTCTGGTTGGATACACCACCGATCCGGTGACGAACTTCGTCAACATCAAGAACAGTTGCGTGAGCGGCGGCGATAATGCCGTGTGGCTATCGCGCGAGCCGGGGTCGAACAACCTGGTGCTTCGCGGGTCGGCACGGACGAGCAATGATGTGCCGGTGTCGGTGACAGTGCATGATCCGCCGATGTATGCGGGGACTGTGCTGGCGGAGACATTGAGAGACGCGGGTGTTTCGCTCAGCGGGCAGGTGAAGCGGGACCGGACGATGCGGGACGCGTATGTGAAGGCGCAGCAGGGCGGGGATCGATCGTGGGTTTTGCTGGCGGTGCATGAAACGCCTCTGACTAGCGTGATTGACCGGGCGAACAAGGACAGCATGAACTTGTATGCCGAGTGCGTTTGCAAGCGGCTGGGGTTTGCGAAATACGGCGCGGGGACGTGGAAGAACGGGACGGCGGCGGTGAGCGGGTTTCTTGCGTCGCTGCAGATTCCGCCGTCACAATATCGGCTCGATGATGGGTGCGGGCTTTCGAAGAACAATGCGGTTAGCGCGCATGTGATGGTGTCGGTTCTCACGCACGATTATTTCAGCGCGAACTCGGCGGCCTGGATGGCATCGCTGGCGGTTGCGGGCGAGGACGGGACGCTTGCCGAGCGATTCCGGGGGATGGATTTGCGTGGCCGCGTGATCGCTAAGACAGGTTTCGTCAACGGCGTGAGCTGCCTGAGCGGCTATCTGCATGCCAAGGACGACAACTGGTATTGCTTCAGCATCATGTTCAACGGCATTCCCGAGGGGAGCAACAGCGGGGCGAAGGTGTTGCAGGAACGGATTGTGCGGGCGATCGATCATCGGGCGCAGGCGATCGCGCAGGCACGGGGATAAATTGGGGGAAGTTGCGAGTTGCGAGTGGGCAGCCGCTTTTTTTACTCGCAACTGGCAACTCGTAACTCGCAACTCCCTCCACCCATTTGACGGCGAAACAATCCGGCGGATAATTAGAGACAACAAGTTCCCGTAGCTCAATTGGATAGAGCGTCGGCCTCCGAAGCCGAAGGTTGTAGGTTCGAGCCCCACCGGGAACATCCCCCTTTCTGCGTTATTTGCGAATCGCTCGGCTTTTCCGAGTGATTTTGCGCTCGCAAGTGCCTCTGTCTGCTCCTGTCCGGCCTTGTCCGGCGCTGGCTGCGTTGCATTGCGCGTTGCGCTCATCTGCATTGCCTTTTGAAAGTCCGCCTCGGTGGCAAACAGATAATGCTCGTCTGCCGTCGCCTCGGAATTGCCGATCCACTCACACGCCACAGTTTTGCCGAACGCCCGTTCAAGCTCGTTCTGGCGAGTCTTGCGGAGATTGTGGAACAGGTTCGGCCAGGGGGTGATTCCGGCGCGCCGCAGGATCCGCATCAGGTGCGTCCGCAGATTGCAGTTGGCCACGCGGTAGCGGGTGATGACGTACTCCGATCCCTCTGGGGCATCGCTGAGTAGTTTCAACAGCAGGGGCTCCAGCTCATCCCACAACGGGATAACCCGGCTCTCTCCCCCCTCATACCGCTCTGTTTTCGGCGAAGTCACCGTCATTCGCCCCATGACCCCTTTGGCCTTTTCACTCCACTTGATATCTCCCCACTTCAGGGGCAGCAATTCAGAGGGGCAGTGCAGTCCACCCCAGCGACACAGGGCGAAGATTGCCCGCCATTCGTCATTGGGGCAGGCATCGAGTGCCTTGTACGCCATTTCCTCAGTCACGGTGAATAGCCGGGCCTTGTTCGATTTCACGTTCAACCCCTTCAATTCGCCGAAGGGATTGGCTGCGATGATCCGCTTTTTGACCGCGAACGAAAAGAATTGCCGAGCCCGACCGCACAACCGACGCGCGGTGTTCATCGCCAGCCCAGCGCCGCCAGTCTCTTCTTTGCCGATCAGGTAGCGCCAATATTGCTCGGCATCGCCTTCGGTGATTTCCTGCAATGGCTTTGACTCGCCAAAGTAGGTGATGAGGTTTCGACGTGCGGCCCTCAGCCCGATTTGAGTGTTGGGCTTAACATCGGTGCGGCCCTTGATGTACTCATCCGTGAACGTGCCCAGGGCATGAGTCACCGGGGCAGTTGGCACGATCGGCGTGCGCGGCTGTACCAGACCATGAGCCACCAGCTTTTTGTGGGTAACGTCGGGAAGCCCATCAGCCCATTGAATCGCCTTGTAATCGACGTGGTTGGTGTGGATGCCGCCGGCCAACTTCTCCACGTTGCGGCAAAACTCGTTCGCCTTATCCGCGTCGATGTGGCCAAGGTAGATGGTTTTGCGCACACCGTTCAATGTGAACAGCACCCGCCGCATCGCATCCGCTCCCTTGCCTTTGGTCGAAACACTTGCCATACATCACCGTCCTTTGAAAAAGCGCCGCAACGCGCCGTTAAGCGCGGCGGGCGTGGGGTTGTTGTTCACTGTCTGCCTTCAGACACAGGCCGTACAAGGAGATGCTCCGGGCATTTGAATTCGTCGTTGTACCTTGCCGGTCCGGTTTGGACGTACCGGATGGGTGGTGTATCTTTTCCATTGCTGGAAACCTCCAACTAGGTTTTTGGCCGCGTCCCCCGGTGCTGCAAACACGCGGGGGCATTTTGTTTGCCAGCACATTGCCAGCAATCAAATAAAACTATACGTATCGGCGATTATTTGTCAACCGGACATTGCACCTATTTTCGCATCGGCGTATAATTGTTTCGTGGCTAAAAAATCGCCTTCCGTCATTGATTCCAAATCCGCAGCGAACGAGCTGGGCATATCCCTACGTCGCGTTCAAGCACTTATTACCGCCGGCAAACTCCCCGCACAATTATTGGGCGGTTCCTACATCATCGAGCGGGGCGACTTGGCAAAGGTCCGCGTCCGCAAGCCGGGCCGTCCGAAGAAATCGAAATAAAAGGGGCATCATGCGAAAAGTCATCGTCCGCGTGGAACTGGATCAGGATGTTGCCGACGCGGTAGAAAAACTCACCGACCGGCGCGGCATGACCCAGATTTCAATGATCTCGCGGTTGGTCAAATGGGTGGGGCGTCAGAGCGCGGATATCCAGACCGAGATTCTAAACGAGCGCCGGCACCGCAACGGGGTGGTGCGTCAAAGCTGCTGAAAAAGCTGGCGGCTGGCGGCGATGGCAGGCCAAAGAAAAGGGGGTGAGACCCCACTGTTTTTTGACAAATCGCCCCGCAGACGCCGATAACGCCCCATGACGAACCCGTACAGGTCGAATATAATCTCCTACGGAGATGCGGATGCCAGCCGAGCAAAATACCCCAAAACTTAAGCTAGCTTTCTCCGGAGAAGGATTCCGAGATGGCGCTGTACCCATTACAGTCGTCGCCGCCAAGTTACAGGCCCTTCAAAACCTTGTCTTTCACGCGGCGGCGGCGGTGAAGCGCGATAGCACGAACCGGCGCGGGTTATGGTTCAATAAATATCGGGCCGTTGCCGAGCTTACATTTTCTGCCGCGCATCACAGTGATTTGGTTGTGGAGGCAGAACTTGCGCCCGATCCGGTCCTTTCCGATGCGTTTAGCGTCGGCAAGCAAGCCGTTGATCTCGTTTTTCAGTTTGGTTCTGCCGTGGAGTCCGGCAACGCCGATCGCGTAGACATTTCACGGGATGATCGCAATTACCTGCTTCGCGCCTTGAGGGCTTGATGCCAAATACGACCGATCAATACGCAGTCGTGTTAGAAAACTGCAACGCCCAAGACCATCCGAAATTAGAATTTACGCCTGAGTCGCGGATTAAGTTGCGAAGGTTGGCCGCCGGATCCACCAACGCACCCTTGGAAGAAGCAACGCTTGTGGGTGAACTTATCAAAATTCATGTGGATTCAGGAGAGGATAAGATTACGGTTCGGTCCGGATCGCGCGAGATTGATTGTTTTTACCCCGATTCGTTCCGCGACCAAGTGGCCAATTTGCTTGCAGGCTCAATCGTTGAGGTAACTGGCCGAGCGACACTGGATGATCGAGGCGAAGTGCGGAAGCTGAGCGAAGTAATCGACGTGGATACGGTGAGCATGGAACCTCCCCTTGCGTCGGCCGGGACCACCAGCGTCATCTGGATATCGACGGTAATGCCGGGATATTTGGAATTGTCGACATGACCGGTCAGTTGCTTTCCTACCACCGCATGCGAGCCGACCATGGCGTTGGTGGTCCTGGTCACGGTCCACGTCACATAGGGCACGTTCTTGGGAACGCGACCCAGCACCTCACGATCGAAGTCCTCGATAATTTCGGGACGCCGCTGCTTCCACCACATGTCCGGAGCAGTGACCTTTTTGCCATTCTTCAGCGTCAGGACATCCGGCAGATTGGGGTACGGATTCGCCGTGGCCTCATCGTAATTGGCATGATTCGGCGCGGTTTCCGTGCCGCTGGGACCGGGCCGCAGCGCCTTGATGCCGAGCTGATTCATCATGTCCTGATGATCCTCAGCCGTCGCGGCTGCATTGGGATTGGGCGGAGCCTGCCCAAACAGGACTGGCGCTGCCATCAGCAGAATCGGGGACAATCGTTGGGCAATCCGCATAATTCTCCTTAATCAGCTTCTAAAAAGCGGGCTTCGCCAAAGATTGTATCAACTCGTTGGGATGGCTGCCGTTGGGATGGTTGCCGCCCGGAGGATGTGGCCTCCCGCGGCCGGCACATTCGCGACCCGATTCGGAAAATAGCGCGCGGCGATTTGCGGCGGCCCCAGATCCTCGACTTCGGCGAAGCCCAGGCCCTGGAGCCTCGCGCGCAGATCGGCCGGTTCGAAGTGGGTGATCCACGCTTCGCCGAGCTCGGCCACGCGAGCCGCCCGCGCATCATGGTACGCGCGCATCTCCGGACCGAATGAAGACGGAGGGTCGCTGTAGTCGAAGACCACGTGCGCGCCGCCGGGCAGCCCGGCGATGTAACCGAGCGTCGCCCAGATGGCCTGCCCGGTCAGATACGGCACCACGCCGAGCCAGGTGAAGAACGACTGTTCGGCCGCGTCGAACCCGGCCGCAGCGAGGCCGTCGGCCAGCGTGGTTTTCTCCAATTCATCCGGAGCCTCAAAGTCCACAGGCGCGAAACGCAACCATTCTGGAATCGCAATCGCCGCCTCCGCAAGCCTCTGGCGCTTCCACTCCTGGGTAGCCGGGTGATCCACCTCAAAGATGCGCAGGCGCTTCCCGAACGGACTGCGATAGGCGTACGTGTCCAGGCCCGCTCCCAGGACCACCAATTGCCGGACGCCGCGGCCGACGGCCTGAGCCAGCGCATCCTCGGCAAAGCGCGTCCGGATGGAGATGAAGACCCGCATGCGCCGCCGCGACGGGTCCGCCTCGGCTTCCCGGACCATCGCCTCCGCGTCCGCGCCCAGAATGCGCAACGCCAGCGGGTCGTGGAAGAAACGCCCCTGCTCCAGAACCTGATGCGCCGCGCGATGACCGGCCGCGGCCAGCGCCGTCCGGCTTGGCTGCCTCGCTTGCACCAGACGAGGATAGCAAAGGCGCGTCGGGTGTAGTTTAATAGAGAGGAAAGGAGTGTTCCACGTATGAACACAAAAAATCAGCAGAACCAGAAGCAGAATCGTCGACAGGAGACCCGGCGGGCCCAGCAGCCAAAGAAGCGGGGTCGGAGTGAGGGTCAAAAGCATCACGAGCAGGAGCTCCCTGAGATGCGGATGACTCGCTGAGGAAGCTCCTCGCGATCGATTCGGTTATCTAACTGTTGTTAACAACTCCCTCTGGCGGCAACGCTGGAGGGAGTTTCCAGTTTCAGGGGTACTTTCGAAGGATCCCTTACGCGCCCTTTTTCGGCCGCCGCATCTCAATCACCGGGATCAGCGAATTCACCGATTGCGGCTGGGCGGGGCGGCGTGAGCGTTGGCTGATCTCAGTATTCAGGCTGGCTACGAATTGCTGGATCTGGCTCTGCATCTCTTCCATCCGTTCGCGCATGTTGAGGATGATTTCAACGCCCGCCAGATTCACGCCCAGGTCGCGCGTCAGCTTCAGAATCACTTCCAGCCGCTCCAGATCCTGATCGGTGTACAGCCGCGTGTTGCCGTCGCTGCGGGAGGGCTTCAGCAACCCTTCGCGCTCATAGAGACGCAGCGTCTGCGGATGGATCTGGTACTGCTCCGCCACCGACGAAATCATGTACGCTTTGCCGCGCTTGGCCATACATCGCTTCCTCACTTCACACCTGCGCCCAGATCGCGGCGCGCGGATCTTCGGGATGCAGTTGCGCATACTCGCGCAGCAGTTCCTTGGTCCGCTCGTCCTGCACCACCGGCGCTAGCACCTGCACCTCCACGATCTGGTCGCCGCGCTTGCCGGTCCGGGAATTCGGCACGCCCTTTTCGCGCAGCCGGAACTTCTGCCCGTTCTGCGTGCCCTGCGGAATCTTCAGCAGCGCCCGGCCGTCGATGGTGGGCACTTCGATCTTGGCGCCCAGCCCCGCTTCGTCGATCCGCACCGGAACGTTGATCTCGATGTCGTCGCCTTCGCGGCGGAAGAGCGGATGCGGCTCCACGCGGACGGTGATGTAGAGATCGCCCGAAGGCGCGCCCATGGTCCCCGCGTTTCCCTTGCCGGCCACGCGCAGCCGCGAGCCTTGCTGCGCGCCCGGCGGAATGCGCACCTCCACCGTCTCGGTGGTGCGAAATGCGGCCGTCGCCGCCGCAGGTCGGGCAGCGTTCCGCAGCCGCCCGGTGCCTTCGCACTGCGGGCAGGTCAGGCTGAAGCGCATCGCGCCGGCCATCTGAGTGACCGTTCCGCTGCCGTTGCACTCGGGACAGACGGTATTCGCGCCGCTGCGCGCGCCGGTGCCTCCGCACACGGAGCAGATCTCCTGCCGCGTGATGTTCAGCCGCACCTGCGTGCCCTTGATGGCCTGCCAGAAGTCGATGTTCAGGCCGTATTCGAGGTCCGTACCCTTTTGAGGCGCCCTCGGCCGGCCCGCTCTTGTGCTGGCGTCCGAACCACTGCTGAAAAGATATCCTGAAAGTTCCCGGATGTGCCGGCCGTGCCCGGGTCCCTCCGCGCCGCCGTCCGGCTGCGCCTCCGCGCGCGAACGCATCCGAAAAATCGAATCCGCCGAAACCCATATTCGGGCCCTGCGGGCCGGCCCCGGACCTGCCGCGCTCCCGCCGCCGGCGCACCGTTCTCGGAGTAGAAGCCGACCTGGTCGTACATCTGCTTCTTCTTTCGTCGCTCAGAATATCGTAGGCTTCCTGAACTTTCTTGAAGCGATCCTCCGCCGCTTTGTCCCCCGGGATTCAGATCGGGGTGGTGCTTGCGCGCGAGCTTCCGGTAAGCCTTGCGGATCTCATCCGCGCTCGCCTCGCGTTCCACCCCGAGTGTCTGATAGTAATCCTGCGCCATAATCGGCCTTACCCTAACCCATCTTAGCCGCGGATGAACACGACTCCGCGTTCATCCGCGCCTGAGCGGTCTTATTTCTTCTTGTCTTCCACGTCGACAAACTCGGCGTCGACCACGTCGTCCTTCTTGCGCCCGCGCCCGCGCCGTCGCCGCCCGCTCCGGCTCCCGCCCCATCCTGCGGAGGCGGAGGCGGTCCGCCCGGCTTGCGAGCTCGACGTTTTATACATCGCCTCGGCCAGCTTGTGGCTGGCCTGCGTGAGATTGTCGATCGCCTTGTTCATCTCTTCGACACCGCCGCCCTCCATCGCCTTGCGAGCGCCCGACAGCGCCTCCTCGACGTTCTTGGCGTCCGCGTCGCTGATCTTGTCGCGATGGTCCTTCAGCATCTTCTCGACCTGATAGACCATGGAGTCCGCACGGTTGCGCGCATCGACGAACAGGCTGAGGTCAAAACCAAATTCCGGCGCCAGGCGATCGAGCGCGCCAACAATCGCCGCCGAATGCGCGCCGACGTCCGAGCGCGGCCCGAACGGCGAAAGCCAGGCGAGCCTCTGTGATCCTCCAGCACGCCACCCGCGCCCCCAGACGCACTTTATGGATTGTGAGGGCACATGGCAAATTCATTTCACTCCATTAACCACCTCCGTCATCATCATCCGATCAGACCAGTGTGTGTGCATCCCTTGCCACTCAAATCCAGGTGGCGCACCACCGTGACCATTGCCGCCAGCAACAAGTTCATGCTGGGTCATGGCCGTCACACCAACTCCAGATTGGTGCCACATCGGCTCCACCTCCAAAACCACGGCACCACCGCCACCCAGCGCCCACAAAACCATAACCATTGGGACCCACTCCACCAGCTGCTGGTAAGGCTGCAGGTAGCAGCTCCAGCGACGGCTTGAGTGTTGGGTACCGGCAACCTGGCTGCACCCATGCTGCTGGCGTTGTCCAGGACGAGGATGTGGAGGAGGCTGCTGATGATAGGGTGACCATGTGGTGCAGGCTGGCCAGGTGAAGGAGAGCAATGGGATTTCCCTTGAAAATATTTCTGTCGAATTGTGCCGAAGGCCTGAGGCTGAGAAGCAATACGTAGGGAAGCGAAGAACAGGAAAACTTTGTATTTGATACTTGGGCCCGCTTTTCCGCAAGTTCACTCGACGCAGGAATTGGCGCCGCTCGAATTTACCATCCCCAAGCACATTTTGAAGCGCGCCGCCTATATTGCTTTTGCAACTGTCGGCACTCTGACGATCAAATATCCCGGCGCTGGTGCGGGCTCGGATATGAATAGCCGAACCTCACGTGCGGTTTGGCCAATGGTTGTTCCGGCCAACCGGATCATCAATCATCCTGTTGCATCTAGTCCTGACGTCGTTCAGATCAGTTGGGTCAAGCCGTTGGACCCGAACGACGAGTGCTCTTCCAGAAAGATCCGATAGCGGAGCCGAGGGTGGGCTTTTCGCGAAACAACCCCCTGGGTCAATCGCTGCCGCCGCCAAGGAAGCCGTAACTCGACGCGCGCTATCCCGGCGAAATCATTCCCCAATGGCGGCAGCTGCGGCGAGCGAACGATTATTTTGGCTTGACGCCAAGCACAGATACCTTTGCGGTGGTTTGTTCTGTCGGCCAGAGGACTTCGGTCAGGCCGGTGGCGACAGCTACGCGCTGCTGCCCGCTGGTTTCGTAGGTGATGACGCCCCCGCCAATGGCGCCGCCGATCTTCTGGCCCCATAATTTGTCGCCGGTGTCGGCGTCGAGCGCGTAGAAATTTCCGCCCATGTCGCCGAAGAACACGACGCCGCCAGCTGTTGGCGTCACCCCGCTCTGCACCGGATAATTGGACTTGACGCGCCAGCTCCAGGCGCCCGTTTCGGCATCAACGGCGTAAACCCAACCCGCCCAATCGAACACCGGATCGGCTTCGCCCCAGACGTTATAGGGGTTAAGCGAATCCATACCCGACCAGGGTTTGCCAGCCGCGACCTCCTCCACCTTCTCCTTCGGCTGCACGGTCACCGTTGTGCACCACTGCACTTCGCCAACCATGACCAGATTGTTCTGCGGGTCGTAGGCGGGGCCATTCCACTCGGCGCCACCCGTGGAGCCCGGACAGAAATGCACAGCCTTGCCGGGCTCGAATGGCGCGTCGGCGTTATCCATCCTGGTGACGGGAACGCGATACATCTGCTTCTGTGAGGCAAGGTCGAAGGCATAGAGATGGCCATCCTTCGGCGCTTCGAACATGACCTTCTTGCCTGAAGCAACGGATGTAATCACTGGCGCGGCAGAGACGTCCCAATCATGCCAATCCTTGGGGACGATCTTGAAATGGGTTTTGTAGGCGCCCGTTTTGGCGTCAAGTACGACAATGGAACCGGAATACAGATTTTCGCCGCCTCGCTGGCCGAGCGCAAAATCCGGCGCCGGATTGCCGCCGGGCACGTAGAGGGCGCCGTTGTCCGGATCCAGCGTGTAGGAAGTCCAGGTGGCGCCGCCAGTGATCGGCTGACCCTGTGGGATGCTCCAGGTCGAATCATTGAGCTGCGAGGGCGCCTGCGGCCCGCGCTCGATGTCTCCGGGCGACTTGGGGACCAGGTAGAACTCCCAGACGATTTTGCCCGTCTTGGCGTCGAGCGCGTACATGCGGCCTTTCACACCCTTCACGTCGCCGCCAGCGTTGCCGATGAAGATCAGTCCATTCCAGGCGATCGGCGCGGCCGGCGCGCTTTCGCCTTTCTTCGGGTCAGCGATACGGGTGTCCCACAGTCGCTTGCCGGTCTTGAAATCATAGGCGAGGACGCGGCCATCCTGCGTTCCCCGAAACAGCGCATTGTCATAAAAAGCGGGGCCACGGTTTACTCCCTGCGGTGACGCCGGGGTGTAGGTCTCGTGGACGCGCCAATTCTCCTTGCAGGTGTTCGGATCGATGGAAAAGATATCGTATTCGGTCGAGAACACGAGCGCCCCTTCGATCTCTAACAGACCAGTATTGAAGCCGGTGTATTGCGCCGTGTCATAGGTGCACAGCACCGACAAGTCACGGGCGTTCTGCCTCGTGATCTGATCAAGTTCGCTGAACCGCTCGGATGTAAGCGTCTTGTTGTAACTCGGCCAGTCCTTTGAACTGGTGACGGCACCAGCCGCAGTTTTTGCCTGAGCAGATGCGATACGGACTGGATCCTGCGGCTTATCCTGCCCGGCGCTCGAACCGGCGCGCTCTGTGATCAGCGTCCCCTTTGGCGCGTCAAAGTATCGAACATAATTCACGCCGAGCCCGACAATGGGAACGAGGTCGTCGAATTCCCAATAAACGATACCTGCAACGGCGATAGCGCCGACCGCCGCTGCGGCTCCAACGGTTTTGATGGCGACCATGAAATATCCTTTGAGTAGGCCGCCCCAGCGCGTCGCGCAAAGACGCCAAGGCGTAAAATGCTCCAGCCGGAAAAAAGTTCCAATTCGTTTAGCTGAGCGCTTCTCGTGATTTAGGCTGAATTTCAGGACTGCTTCACGTCAATCGCTGCCGGGTCCGGGTTTATTCCGGTTGACCCTCGACGGCGCCGAACGGGCGCTACGGCACAAGCAGCACCTTGCCGATATTGCGACGATCCTGGATGAAGTGGTGCGCCTTCGCAGCCTCGTCAAATTTAAAGGTCGCCGCGACCTTCGGTTTGACGACTCCGCGTGTCGCCAAGTCCAGCAAAGTCTCACCCCATCCGCGCATGCGATCGATCTCGTCCCACATGTGACCGAGATTGACGCCGAACACGCCCTTGTTCGCGTTCATGAGACCGAGCGGGTTGAACTGAAACCATGGCGTGCCGGCGAGCATGGACAACATCGACAGGATATTGCGTTCCTTGCCGCTCGCGATCGACGACACGCCGAACATCCCCATGCGGCCGGTCGGGGCCAGCACGCGGTATCCTTTCTTCCAGGAACTCGCCGCCGACCGCGTCCAGAATCAGCTCGACGCCGCGGCCCTTGGTGATCTCGCGGGTTCGTGTCTCGAAATCCTCGGTGCGATAGTCGATGAGATGATCGACGCCGAGCGCGCGCATCTCCTCGTGCTTTCCGGCCGATGCCGTGCCGATGACACGCGCTCCGATGTGCTTGGCGATCTGCGTCGCGGCGATGCCAACGCCGCCGCCCACTGAATGGATGAGCACGGTCTCGCCGGCCTTGAGCGATCCCATGACCACCACGAGCTGCCAGGCGGTAAAATAGTTCACCGGAATTGCCGCGCCCTCGAGCGCCGACAGTCCACCCGGCCGCATGAAGACCTGCTTCACCGGCACGCACACCACATCGGCGTAGCCGCCGAAACGCGTCATCGCAATCACGTCGCGGCCGATCAGGCTTTGGTCGACACCGGAGCCGGCCGCGTCGATCCGGCCGCTGACCTCGTAGCCGGGCACGACCGGAATGGGCGGCAAATCGGGATAGACGCCCATGCGCCCCATGATGTCGGCGAAATTGACACCGCTCGCCTCGACGCGGATGCGGACCTCGCCTGTGTTCGGGGCGGGATCGGCGGCTTCCTTGACTTGCAGGACTTCCGGGGCGCCGGCGCGGGTGATCCAGATTTGTCGCATGACAACTTCCTCGCCTGGTTGCACGTCGATCTGCGGCCGACATTGGACTCCAATATTAGCCGCAAAGCGAGGATTTTTGAACCTGGATGTGGCGGGACGGCGACGGATCAATCGCGACGAATCTTACCCGCCTTCTTTCCGGGAGCGTTTTTCGAAGGCGAGGCGCCTGTCGGCTGCTTGTGTCCAGTATGGCCGGGCTTGTTCCGATGTTTCTTTTTCTTCCCGAAACCCGGCGCGTTGCCAAATTTCAATTCCCTCTCGCCGTAAGGCTTGCCGCGTTGCTTCGGTCCTGCTCCGTCATGCGAATTGTCGCTTCGACGATCACCGTGATCGGTGTCGCCGGCTTCGCGCCGAGGCGGGTGTGGCCGCTTTTCCGAAGGCGCCTGACTTGGGGAAGCGTCTCCCAGCGGCTCGATGCGGATGTTGTCTTCCTTGTCTGGACGCCGGATCTTGACGGCGAAGGATTCCGCGACCCGTTCGGAAATTTCGAACTCGGTGGTGGTGTCCAGAATCCGGATGGCGCCGATGTCATGCTTGTCGATCCCGCCACGGCGGCAAATCATCGGCAAGAGCCAGCGCGCTTCCGCATTTTTTCTTCGACCAATGGCGGCGCGGAACCATACGCTGGCCTCCGCCATGCCGTGGCGCGCCGATGACTTCCCCGTCTTCGATCGGGGCCCGGTGGGGCGATCGTCGCCGCGCGTCGTATGCGTCTTTTCTCGCCCGCGATCTTCACGAGACCGGCCGCTACCCTGGCCGGGATCGAGGAGGTCTTCGGGCGAGGGAAGCCGCGCGCGATAAAGCCGCGCGAGCGCCGCGGCGATATCCTCGGGCGATCGCTCGGCGAGCAATGCCCGCGCCAGGATCAGATCGTCTGATGTCGTCTCCTCGGCGAATAGCGCATCCTTCAGCATGCGTTCATGATCGAGCTGGCGGATTTCATCGGCCTGAGGAACCGTGCCCCAGATCGCATCAATGCCGGATAGATTCAGCAGCAATTCCGCGCGCCGTCTTCGTGCGGGCGGCACCAGCAGAATGCTGACACCCTTTCGGCCCGCGCGGCCGGTGCGGCCTGAGCGATGCTGCATGACCTCCGCGTCATTCGGCAGATCCGCATGAATGACAAGGTCGAGGCTCGGCAGGTCGATGCCGCGCGCCGCCACGTCGGTCGCCACGCAGACGCGGGAACGTCCATCCCGCAACGCCTGCAAAGCCTGGGTTCGCTCGTTCTGCGTCAACTCGCCTGACAGGGCGACCACGGAAAACCCGCGCTCCAGAAGTGCGGCCTGCAAATGCCTGACAGCATCTCTGGTGTTGCAAAACACAAGCGCGCTCGGCAACTCGAAAAAGCGCAAGACGTTGACGACCGCATGCTCGACATCGCCAGGCGCGATACGGAATGCGCGATACTCGATATCGGCGTGACCGCCTTCGTCGCCCGCGACCTCGATTCGAAGGGCCTGTCGCTGATACTGCTTTGCCAGCGCAACGATGCCGCGCGGAAAGGTCGCCGAGAACATCAACGTGCGGCGCGTGTCCGGCGTGGTCTTGAGGATGAATTCCATATCCTCGCGAAAACCGAGATTGAGCATTTCGTCGGCCTCGTCGAGGACGACAGCCTTCAACTCCGAGGTGTCGAGATGCTTGCGCCGCAAGTGGTCGCACAATCGGCCGGGCGTCCCGACCACGATGTGAGCGCCCGCGGCAAGCTCGCGCTGTTCGCGGCGCGGATCCATGCCGCCGACGCAGGAGACGACGCGCCCATCCGCATATCGATAAAGCCATGCGAGTTCGCGATGGACCTGCAAGGCGAGTTCGCGCGTTGGCGCGACGACCAGGGCAAGCGGCGCGGCAGGCCGCTCAAACCGCTCGACCCCGTCCAGAAGATTCTTTTCGATGGCGAGCCCATAGGCGACGGTCTTGCCCGAGCCGGTTTGGGCCGAAACGAGAAGGTCGCGGTCGACAGCTTCGTCCGCAAGCACGGCGATCTGAACAGGGGTCGGCTGGTCGTAGCTGCGCTCGGCCAAAGCTCGGGCGAGCGGCGGACTTAAGGTGGGGAATGACACGAGATGAAAAAACCTTGGTTGGGTCAGGCCGGGAATGTCGAGTGACCTGAAGCTGCGTGCCCGGCAGAGGCACCGCCGCACGCGTGGCGGCTCGATTCAGACCCTTTACGCCAAGAGAGGCCAAATCACCATGCCACGTTTGCTGCATTGGTGAGCGAAGCCCGCCGGCCTGCCCGAACCTGCTAAATTCAACGTGTTGGAACCCTTTTCGGGTCAATCGTGGCCGCTCAGCGTTTACTGCCCATCGGCAGCCGCCGCCGGCTTCCTCGGCTTTTTCTTCCGCACCGGCGCAGGCTGCGGCGCAATCGGCTGAAGCTGGGCGATCACCGGATTGGGGTTGATGCTCGTAAACGGCGGCGTCAGCGCGCTGCCTGCGGTGCGGGTGATACTCACCGGAATCGTCATCGTTTGAAAATTATTCGCCGTAAAGCTCACCGTGAAATCGTCTTCCGGGGTGGGCACGTTGATCGAGCAGGGGGTCTTGCAGCTTTGGCCCATCGAGGTGCGGGCTTCGGCGCCCGGAGGCGTCGATTGAAATTCGACCGCGATCAAGGACGGCGGAAAGAAGCCGGCGCAGCCCGCAAGACCTGCGCTACCCGCGGCCGCGATGGCGAGGGCGAAGCAACGCGCGATCACGGAGCGAGGGAACACTTTGTTCATCGCGATTATTGCGCAGCCGGCGGAGGCGGCTTCGGCTTTTTCTTCCGCACGGCCGCTGGCTTCGGTGGCGGCGCGATGGATTGAAGCTGGGCGACCACCGGGTTGGGATTGATATCCGTCGTGCCCGGCGACATCAGGCCAGCCGGGGCGCCGGTGACACGCACGGGCACCGTCATCGGCTGGTAGTCGTTCAGGCTGTAGCTGACCGTGAAATCGCCGGTCGGAATCGGCACCGTGACCGCGCAGGGCGTCGTGCAACTCGGTCCGATCGAGGTCGCGGCAATGGCGCCCGGCGGGTTCAATTCAAGGTCGATCTGCATCATCGGCGGCCTTGGCGCCGACGCGCAACCCGCAAGACAAAGACCAGCGACCGCAATGGTGATGACACTACGCATGATTGGAACGTTCACTCGATAAGTTAGATGTTCAGTTCGACCGGGATGTCTTCGGACCTGACGCCGGAAAGCGCGAGACCCTTGACGAACCATTCGCGCATCTGGCCGATGCCGCGGTTGTAGTCGACCCACACCGAGAGGAAATCACGCCAGCGCTTGTCGCTCTCGCGGCGGACCGCCATGCCGCTCGCAACCGTCACCGAAGGTGAAGCCAGGATCTTGTAGGTGCCGAGGCTCGGGTTCTTGGCAATGGCTGTCAGCCCGAGCACCAGCGCGTTCACCACGCAATCGACGCGGCCGGACGCCATCTCCAGCATCACCTCGTCGCGCGACTTCATCGATTTGATGGTTGCGTTGGGCGCAAAGCGCCTCGCCACCGCCTCGTTCGCCGAACCGACATCAACCGCGATGTTCACCTCGGGCTTGTTGACGTCGGCCCAGGTTTTGGCCTCCAGGCCCTTCTTCAGCATCGCGCCGAAAGGATGCGGAAACACCAGGTTGGTGAAATCGACCACCAGCGCGCGTTGCGGCGTCGGGTTGAGCGCAAAGCCGAGATCGATCTTGTTGGCCTGCAAGTCCAGGATCGAATTGCCGTAGGTCAATTCCGTATATTCGAGCTTGACGTCGAGCAGCTTGGCGATGTCGTTGGCCATCTCGATCGAGAAGCCGGACCAGGTGCCGGTGGCGAGGTCCTTGTTGAAGTAGGGCAGTTCGCCCGGCAGCACCGCGATCCGCAGCACCTTGGTCGAGCGGATGCGATCGAGCGTATTGTCGGCAGCGGCTTGGGCGGAGGCGGGCGTGGCAAGCGAGGAGGCGATCGCGGCACCGGAGCCGAGCGCCAGCGCATAGCGCAGCGCTTCGCGGCGATCCTCGGAAACCTTGTTCTCGTCTGATGTCGTCATGCGGGCCCCCTGCCACGATACCGGATGACCCTAGCGCGCGTGCCGCAGGGCAGCAATAGCCAAGCATTTCAATCCCTTCGGCCGGGGTGAGACGATACCAAAGCGCGGATCGCGATAATCGGCGAGCCTGCCTCTTTGTGAGGCGTCACGGGCCACCGATCGGGCAGTGGGAGCCACGCGGCGTCCAGAGTTAACGAACGGTAGCGCGGCGTTCTTAAAACTGAGGGAAAGCGAGATCCCGTCGTTAAAAAATGAAGTCTATGACTGTGGTGCACAACTAGCCACCGGGATGCCGATGACTGAAGCCTGTTACGCTTTGGAAGATCTGGATGAAGTGATTGCGCGAGGCTCGAGCGAGAGCCGCGCCAAAGCGCTGTGGCACGCCACCGACGTTCTCGTCGCCGGCGAGTTCAGTGAAGAGCAGATCCAAGTCCTCGGCGAGGTGATTACCCGGCTGACGGAAGAAATCGAAGAAGCGGCGCGGGCCGAACTGTCGCGCCGGCTGGCGCGTTCCGAGAATGCGCCGCCCCGGGTCGTGCAAAGGCTCGCCTTCGACAATTCGATCGAAGTCGCGGGACCTGTCTTGCAGTTTTCGCCGCGGCTGGACGTGAAGTCGCTGGTCACCAATGTCAGATGCAAGGGGCAGCCGCATCTGCTCGCGATCGCCAAACGCGCCTCGGTGCCGGTCGAGTTGACCGACGAGCTTGTGACGCGCGGCAACCAGGAGGTCGTGCAGTCGGTCGCCGCCAACGACGGCGCCCGTTTCTCCGATTTCGGCTTCCGCCAGATGATCAAGCGCTCGGAAACCGACGCCGTGCTCGCCGAACAAGTCGGCTTGCGCAAGGAAATTCCGCCGCAGATGTTTCGGCAGTTGATTGCCAAAGCCTCCGACGACGTCCGGCGCAAGCTTGAGCGCGAACGCCCGGACCTCGCGATCGATATTCAGACCTCGGTGAGCCACGCCGCCGGCAAGCTCTATTCCAGCTTCGGCCCCGGCCAGCCGAGCTATCTCGTGTTGAAGCAGGCCGTGACGGATGCCCACAAGGCCGGCCGGCTGAACGAGAAAAGCGTTCTCACTTACGCGCTTGCGCACAAGTTCGAAGAGGCCGTCATCGCTTTGTCGCTGCTCTGCAAGCTGCCGCTTGACGTGGTCGAGCAGATGCTCGCGCTCAACAACCGCGACATGATCCTGGTGCTGTCGAAGGCGCTCGATTTTTCGTGGGAGACCGCGATGGCGCTGTTGTTCCTGGGTGCGGAAAATCACCGCATTTCCGCCAATGAACTCGATGGCCTCAAGGCCGAATTCAAGCGCGCCGATGTCAGGATGTCCCGCGGCATTCTGGAAGTCTATCAATCGCACTGGCGCGCCGGGCGGGACGAGCCCAAGGCAGCGGCCGATAAGGCCGCGCAGCTACACTGAGGCTGCGGATTTGCATTAAGTGTGCTGCATTCGTAGGGGTGGCGGCTGAGATTTCAAGCCGCTAAGCTTCAATCTTTCCGGTGAAGAGATTGACATGCTGGCCTCCCAACGCGGCCTCTTCGCGGTGCCGCGCGATATCTGCTACTTGAATTCCGCTTCCTATAGCCCGTTGCCGATGCGCACGCAGGAAGCGGCGCGGGACGCGGTCGGCCGCAAGGCCGCGCCGTGGAGGCTCGATACCGGCTTCGCCCACCGCCAGCACGAGCGCGCGCGAATGGCCGCCGCGCGGCTGATCAACGCGGAAGCTGATGATGTCGCGCTGATTTCCTCGGTGAGTTATGGGGTGGCCACCGTCGGCAAGATTTCTGGCGATCCCTGCCGGGGCGCGGGTGCTGGTTCTGGAAAACGACCATTCCTCGCCGATCCTGGAATGGGAAACCCGTTCCGCTTCAGCCGGCTTTACCGTCGAGGCCGTGCGCCAGCCGATCGACGGCGACTGGACCTCGGCCGTGCTTGCCGCGATCGAGCGGCCGGGCGCGGCGCGGCTGGCGCTTGCCTCGATCTCCTCGGTGCATTGGTCGGATGGCGGTTTGATCGACGTTGCGAAGATCGCTGCTGCCTTGAAGCGGCAAAGCGCGCTGTTCCTGATCGATGCGACGCATGGCGTCGGCGTGATCGCGATGGACGTCAAAAGTCTCGATCCGGATTTTGTGATCTTCCCGACCTATAAATGGCTGCTCGGGCCCTACGGCCGCGCGTTCATCTATATGGCCAGGCGTCATCAGAACGGCATTCCGCTGGAACAGACGGCCTCTGGCCGCCGCGGCGTGCGTGCAGACGCCGATATCTATTTCACCGATGTGAACTATGTCACGGGCGCGCGGCGTTTCGACATGGGCGAGCGCGATCATTTCATCTCGATGGAAATGGCCGCGATCGGCATGGAGATGATGGCCGAATGGGGCACGGACGCGATTGCCGCGCGCCTGGGCGCGCTGACGGCGCGGATCGCCGAAGGCCTCAGCGGCACCAGATTCCGCACCATGGATGCGCGCTTTCGCAGCCCGCATATCCTGAGCCTGGGATTGGCGGGCGGCTTGCCGGCTGGCCTTGTCGAGGGCCTCACCGGGGAGGGTATCCATGTTGCAGCGCGGTTGTCGCGCATGCGCATCTCGCCGCATGTCTTTAATGATGAGGAAGACATCGACCGGTTCGTCGCGGCGCTGAAGAAGCGGATTTAGCGCGACAGATAGCGCGATTTGTCGTCACAAGGACAGGGTGCTCCCTCTCCCGCGAGCGGGAGAGGTGAAGAGGGAGCATTGGAACCAGCCGTGCCCAGCCGCATTGGTTCAAGACATTGAACCTTATTTGAACCTTGGGCCTCCGGCTGCGACCTAACCAGCAGGAGACGCTCTCAAGGAGGCTCTCATGACCGATTGGCACGATCAGATGGTAGACAGGCCCGCCGATGACGGGGCCTATGCGGTCGGCTGGACCGTTTCGGGCCTCGCCGTTCTCGGTACCATTATCGCGATCTGGGTATTCGCGATTTAAGCGGCCCGTTAAGCTGCCCCTTCGATCGACAGCAGATCATTGCTGCATTTCCGGACGGCTGCCTGAAAGGGTGGCCGTTATGCTTTTTGGCGCCGGCAGGACGCCCGCTGCCTCTGGACGGAACGGGGAGGGACGGATTATATACTTAGGAGACTAAGGATTTTTTCGGGAGAGCGGCGATGCTGACGCAAGCGGAAAACGAGTTGCTATGTCGCGTCGAGGGCGACGCGCCGATGGGCGCTCTGATGCGCCGCCACTGGGTGCCGGCGCTGTTGTCAGAACAAGTGACGTCCGACGGCGCGCCGGTGCGGGTGCAGCTATTCGGCGAAAAGCTGGTCGCGTTCCGGGACAGTAACGGCAAGGTCGGGCTTCTGGGCGAGGCCTGTCCGCACCGCAAGGCCTCGCTTGCCTTCGGCCGCAACGAGGAATGCGGGCTGCGCTGCCTCTATCACGGCTGGAAGTTCGATACCGACGGCCATGTCATCGACATGCCCTCGGAGCCAAAGGCGAGCGCGCTGCCGGAAAAGGCCAAGCATCTTTCCTATCCGACGCGCGAGGCCGGCGGCTTCGTCTGGGCCTATATGGGTCCGCCGGAGGCGATGCCGGAATTCGAGGCGCCGCCTTGGGCCCCACATGCCGAGGCGCGGGTTGCGATTGCCAAGGTCGAGCTGCCCTGCAACTGGGCGCAGATCATGGAGGGCCAGATCGACTCGGCGCATTCCTCCACGCTGCATTCGTCCGACATGCGCCCGGCCAAGGGCGATGCGACCGCGAAGGGCGATCACTGGGTTCGCCCCTCGACCGACAAGAATCCGCGCATTCAGGTTCAGCTCACCAATTACGGCATGCGCTATGCCGCGATCCGCCGTCCGATCGTGAACGCGAACTCTCACGACTATGTGCGCATCACGACCTATGTCGCGCCCTTCACCGCGCTGATCCCGCCCAACAGCACTTATAATGTCACGAGCGTGATCGTGCCCCGAAACGACACCTCCAGCACGTTCCACTTCATCGCCTGGGCCGAAGGCGAGCAGGCCGGCATCTCGACGTCCGCGTGGCGGAAATTCTGCGTGCTTGAGGTCGGCGTGGACGTGGACAGCGCGTTTCGCCCGATCAAGCGCCACGCCCATAACGACTATCTTCAGGACCGCGCCGCGATGGCGGAAGGCAATTTCACCGGCATTCCCGGCATTCCGAATCAAGACATCGCGATGTGGGAATCGATGGGCGCGATCGCCGACCGCTCGCAGGAGCGGCTTGGCGCCAGCGACATCGCGGTCGTGCAATTCCGCCGCCTGATGATCGACGCCGCCCGCGCGTTCGAGCAGGGGGGCCAGGTGATCGGCCAGATCCAGCCGCACCTCGCCCAAGCCAAACTCCGCTCCTATCAGGGCGTGGTGGAAAAGACCGTGCCCTGGCGCACGCTGGGCGCCTCCGACGAGGAGGTGAAGGTGCTCTCCGGCCTCGAAGAGGACGAGACCGACAAGGAAATGGCTGCTGCTGTGGCGTAGCGCGATTGCTCATAAATCGCTACAAGCACCAAAACGCCAAAACCGGGAGTATCGATTGCGCGTCCGCATCATTCTTGTTGCCGCCGCTTTGGTCTGCGGCCTTTCTCTCGCGCAAGCCGCCGATCGCGAGATCAACGTCATCTTGCCGCTGACCGGCGGCGGCTCCTTCCTCGGCAAGGCCGAGCAGCAGGCGCTGTTGCAATTCGAGAAGGCAACCAACGCGGACGGCGGCATTCACGGTCAGCCGCTGAAATTCGTGTTTCATGACGACCAGTCGAGCCCGCAAGTCGCGGTTCAACTCGCCAATCAGGTCAAGGCGACCAATCCGCCGGTCATTCTCGGCTCGGCGCTGGTCGCGCTCTGCAACGCGATGGCGCCTTTGATGAAGGATGGCCCGCTGCTCTATTGCTTCTCGCCCGGCATCCATCCTGTGAACGGCGGCTTCGTCTACAGTTCGAGCATCTCGACCCGGGAACTCGCCGCAGCGCTGCTGCGATACTTTGGCGCCAAAGGCTGGAAAAAGATCGCGCTCATCACCTCGACGGACGCGAGCGGGCAGGATGCCTACAAGAATTTCAAATCGCTGTTCGGCACCGATGGTCACAAGGATGTCGAACTGGTCGCCGAAGCCCAGCTCAATCCGGCCGACGTCAGCGCGGCCGCGCAAATCCAGCGCTTGAAAGGCGCCAACCCGGACGTGCTGGTGGCGTGGTCGACCGGCGGCCCGATCGGCACGGTGTTCAAGGCCATCCATGACGCCGGCCTGGAGTTGCCGGTCGCGACAACCAACGGCAATCAGACTTACGCGCAGATGGCGCAATACGCGGCCTTCCTCCCTAAGGAGCTTTACATTCCGGCGGCGGATTTTCTTAAAACTGCACAGCCCGTGAAGTCGAGCGAGGCTTCCGCGGCAAAGGACGCGTTCTTCAAGGCGTTCGAAGGCACCGACATCAAACCGGACGGTCCCTCGACCTATGCCTGGGATCCGGCGCTTCTGGTCGTCAGCGCTTTACGAAAATTGAAACCCGATGCGACGGCCGCAGACCTGCGGGCTTATTTCAGCGAGCTCAAGGGCGTTGCCGGCATCAACGGCCTTTACGATTTCAAGGCGGTGCCCAATCGCGGACTGGACGAATCCAACGTCGTCGTCACGCGCTGGGATGCGGCGGCGCAGACCTGGGCGGTGGTCTCGGATCCCCTCGGCATTCCCCGCGCCCAATGAAGCGGACAGCGCGTGCTTGAGTTTGTGCAGATCGCGATTGGCGGGCTCGTCGTCGGCAGCATCTATGCCGCGATCGCGCTCGGTTTCTCGCTGATCTATCGCGTCACCGGCGCGATCAACCTCTCGCAAGGCGGTTTTGCCCTCATCGCCGCGATGATCGGCTATACCTTCGGTGTCGCCTGGGGCTGGCCGCTGGTGGTGGCTATACCGGCCGCGGTGGTGACAACGGTTGCCATTGGCGTTGGGCTTGCGACCTTTACGTTCGTGCCGGCGCTGGCGCGGTTGTCCAACGCCAACGTGCTGATGCTCACCGCCGGCATCCTCACCATGATCGAGGGATTTTCGCTCGTCGTCTGGGGCAGCCAGCCTTATGCGATGCCGCCGTTCTCGGGCGAGCAGCCGCTCGCGTTCGGCGCCATCCTGATTCCGACGCAGGCGTTCTGGGTGTTCGGCGCGACCGCCGCATGCATCGCCGCGCTGTGGTTTCTGATCGCGAAAACCAAACTCGGCAGCGCTTTACGCGCCTGCGCCGAGAATCCTTCTGCCGCGAGCCTGATGGGTATCGACGTGCCCCGGATGACGTTGTTGAGCTTTGGGCTCGCGGTGCTGATCGCGGCGATCTCGGGCGTGACCGTCGCGCCGACCACCTCGCTGCAATTCGACACCGGGCGTTTGTTCACGATCTCAGGGTTTGTCGCCGCCGCCATCGGCGGCATCGCGTCATTTCCCGGCGCGATCATCGGCGGGCTTTTTCTCGGACTCGTCACTCAACTCTCGACCGCCTACATCTCTTCGCTGTTTTCGAGCGCGATCTCGCTTCTCATTCTGCTGGTGGTGCTGATCTGGCGGCCGCAGGGCCTGGTTCAGGGCGGCGTCGCGCGGCGGCAAGACACCCGCGACGAAGTGAAGGCGGCGGGCCATGCGGCCAAACTCCCCGCGCGCCTCGGCTGGCCGCTGGCCGCGCTGGCGGTGATCGTGGCCGCGCTGCTTCCGCTGGTCGTCGCCGACAACGGCATCCTGAGCGGGCTCGTGATATCAGCGATCCTGTTCATGACGCTGATGGGGCTCGACGTGCTGATGGGCTATGCGGGGCAGGTCAGCCTTGGACAAGCCGGCTTCATGGCGATTGGCGGCTATACGTCGGGATATCTCGCGATCAACTATGACATGGCGCCGGTGCTGTCGATCCTTGCCGGCATCGGCGTCTCGCTTGCTTGCGCGCTCGTGCTCTCGGTGGTGACACTGCGTTTGAGAGGGCTTTACCTGGCGCTCGGCACGCTCGCGTTCGGGCTCCTGGTCAATTCCTGCGCCGTCGGCTTTCTCGACATCACCGGCGGCCCATCCGGGCTGGTCGGCATTCCCTCTTTCTCCGTCGCGGGCTTCACCTTCGCCACGCCGCGCGCGATGTATTACCTGGTGCTTGTGCTCGACGTGATCATCTTGATCGGGCTTGCCGGCGCGATGCGATCCGGCTTCGGCCGCGCGCTGAAGGCGATCCGGTCCGACCAGATGGCGGCCGCCGCGCTCGGCATCAACACCGTGCGCTACAAGCTTGCGGCCTTCCTGATCAGCGTAACTTTGGCCTCGCTCGCGGGCAGTCTGTACGCGTTCTTCTTCAATTTCCTCAGCCCCGAAATGGTCGGCACCTCGCGCTCGCTCGAACTGGTCGCGATGCTGATCATCGGCGGCGAAAGCACGCTGGTCGGCGGGCTCTTTGGCGCGCTGCTGTTGACGCTGCTGCCGGCGATCTCAGCGCCGCTCGCCATCTACAAGACGTTTGCGTCGGGGACGCTCTTGGTCGCGAGCTTCCTTTATTTGCCGCAAGGCATGTACGGCGCACTGATCCAGTCCATGACGCGGCTGGCGCGTCCGCGCGCGGCGAATGCGGCCAGGAGCGAGGTGCGGATGTCATGACGGCGATTGATCCGCAAGTTGAGCCAAACGAAAGCGCGATCCTGAGTGTGCGCGGCCTTGTCAAAAGCTTTGGCGGGCTGAAAGCTATCAACGATGTGTCGTTCGATGCGGCGCCCCATGAGATCACCGCTGTCATCGGCCCCAACGGCGCCGGCAAGACCACTGTTTTCAATCTCATCACCAACATCATGCCGCGCGATGCGGGCAAGGTCGTCTTCGCGCGCCGCGACCTTGGTGGCCTGTCGGCGGTGAAGATCGCTAGCTTGGGCCTGATCCGCACCTTTCAGTCGGCGCGGGTTTTTCCCGGCATGACGGCGATCGAAAACGTGATGGTCGGCGCCCACAGGCTTGGCCGCCATTCGTTGCCGAGCCAGACGTTGTGGCTGTCCGGCGCGCGCGACGCAGAGCGGACGCTCCGCCGCCGTGCCGAGCAGATGCTGGAACTCGTTGGCCTCTCGTCCTTTGCGGAGACGCACGCGACCGAACTGCCGATGGGCGCGCAAAAGCTGTTAGAGGTCGTGCGCGCGCTGATGGCGCAGCCCAAATTGCTTTGCCTCGACGAGCCGGCGGCCGGGCTCAACGACACCGAAACGCAAGAACTCGCCAATCTGTTGCGCGCGATCCGAACGCTCGGCATTCCCGTTGTCATCGTCGAGCACAACATGTCGCTGGTGATGAATGTCGCCGATCGTATTGTCGTGATCGATTCCGGCGCGATCATCGCAACGGGCACGCCGGCAGAGGTCCAGAACAACAGCCGTGTGATCGAGGCCTATCTTGGAAAGGAGCATCATGCCGCTCCTTGAATTCAGATCGGTCGCGATCGGCTACGGCCATCATCGCGTGCTGGAGGATATCAACCTCACGCTCGAGCGCGGCGAGATCGTCACGTTGTTGGGCGCGAACGGCGCCGGAAAATCGACGTTGGCGAAAGCCGTCTCCGGCTTGCTGCGTCCTCTCAGCGGGACCATCCTGCTCGAAGGTCAGCCGATCGAGGCGCTGCCGCCGGCCGAACGGCTGCGGGCGGGCATCGCCCATGTGCCGGAGGGGCGGCAGATTTTCTCAGGGATGACGGTTGCGGAAAATCTTGCGCTCGGCGCTTATGCGGTGTCCGAGGCCGACGCGGCGACGCAGCTTGAGGCCGTGTCGGCGCTGTTTCCTTTGCTGCGCGAGCGCATGAACGACATTGCCGGGAATTTCTCCGGCGGGCAGCAGCAATTGTTGGCCATCGCTCGCGGGCTGATGGCAAAGCCGAAAATCCTGGTGCTCGACGAGCCGTCGCTCGGCGTCGCGCCGTTGCTGGTCACTGAGATCTTCCGCCTGATCGTCGCATTGCGCGAACAAGGC
>CAVVZW010000024.1:0-16530 GCA_963752265.1 uncultured Alphaproteobacteria bacterium | reverse complement strand
GTCCGGTGCCGGGCTGTTGCATTGGCGGAAGCGGTGGCGCGGTGACTTGCAAGTCGGGCAAAATCAACTTACGTCTGTCAATTAGAAGAGACTAGGCCGGCGCCAATCGCAGGAACCTCGCGCTGAGTAACACCAGGCCGCGTTGATGGTTGAACGTTTAAGATGACTAGCGAGAGTTCGAACGCGGCAATTGAAAAATACCGGCTGACTTAACGCGCTCAATCGCCTGCTGACGAAATTACGGGTGGCAGCATCAACGAAGGTCGCAATCGGCGAAGAATTTACAACGTCTTTGTTGCTAACCTTGGATCTCTCAAAATCCAAAACCAGTTGCTGTGGACAAGTCTCGGCATCATCTTGCTTTGACATTATCGAAACCTGCCCTCGATTTGTTAAGATTTAGTATCTTCTTTTTCACTTAGGTCTGCATGACCTTGGATTTGTATTCAACAGGTCCATCCAGCGGCACTCGGAACCGCGGCACGGCAGTCTGCGGAGATTGACTGAAATACTTTCCATCGATCTTCCTTTCTGCCCTCGGCTTAAAGAGCGTCAGATAGTGATGGGGAGCGATACCGTCATATTGGCGGAACACAACTCGCTTTTTGTCGTCGGGATCTTCGTGATAATAGAGTCTATGATGCAGTGCTATAGCCAAGCTTTTCCGATACGGTTCGATGTAAATGACGGAAGAAATGCCAGCAGCAACAATATGGCGTGCACAACTGTGGCAAGGATAAGTGGTGGTAAACATCGTAGCACCAACTAGCGAATGCTTGCCTTCCCGCGCGACTGCCAAAATAGCTTCCATTTCGGCATGTACTGCGCGCGAAAATTCCGTCAAATCATCAACCTCGTTGCCCTTCAAAATATCTCGAATTGAGACAGCGTGGTACCAGCCTTCAAAAGGCCGCTACTCGATATCCTCTTCGCAATACCGTCCGAAATGTTTGCTCGACGTGCATCGTTGTGGCAAATCTTTTTTCCCCATTTGAAGCAGCGATGATCGTCATCCTGTATGCTCTTGCGATCTGCGTCCCAACGAAATTGATCATCCTCGATATAAATACCGCCGCGAAATTTCGGGACGTCATTCCAACCGACGGAGATCAGTTCGCCGTCCTTTGAGATTATCGCGGCCCCCACCTGCCGAGACATGCAAGCAGAGGCAGCCATTGCCGCGCTCGCCTCATACATTGCTGACTTGTGTCGGGTCGGCGTATGAATGTTCGTATCGAATATAATTTCTATGTAACGATGTAGCCGGCTCTTTAGTTCGTCCAGCTTTTTGTCGTTACAAATAAAGAAATCGGATCGGACAAATATCTTACGGGTATTTTGACCGAAGGTCACCACCTCGCCATAGTTCTCGATCCACAACATTTCGAACTTCGCCCTCCTCGGCGCCCGCATCAATCAGTCGCGTTTTTCTCATCTCATCGGGAGCAAAAACACCAACAACGCAAAGTGTCTCCCGATAAATTTGACGCAATAAATCGAGCTCTTCTAAATTCTTAATAGAGTTCATTATGTAGGCCCTACGGCCTGGCAACATTGCCCCATTTTCTGCATAACCATTTTTCTCTCTTCGGTACTTCGCTATACGTTCGACACTTTTTTCGGCGAGATAATTTCCTCCAAATTTCTCCCTAAGCTTGTTCCCCGCATCCTGCATGTGGCCAATGTACTGGCTTAGTGGCTTCGGGATGTCACTAAGGCCGACACGATGAGCTTCATTTCGAATGAAAGAACTTAGTTTGATTGTTGGTGCTACATCATAGCCAAAATGGTGCGAAAGAATTTCGCGCAAATATCCCGCCGCGGTAGAAACGCCTGATCCGACTGGTCCAACCAATGCGACGACCAATTCTTGCGAAAGCCTGTCGGATATCTCCGCGGCCAGCGTTCGTTCGACATCAGCAACTTTGCGAAGTGTAGCTGGCTCCGGCATCCGTTCCCCCGATCATGCCTGCTAAAGGTAGGAACGTACACAATCTTCAGTTGAACGTTACCTGTAAAGAGCGAAAAGCAGGGCCTCCGTCGCAACGCCGGCACATTTGTTGCGCCGGCAATACAACTAAGCTCTAGAAGAATGCGCCTTGGCTTGGATCGATAATTCTATAACCGGCAGTTCTGGCGGGCTGTGCTCCTCGACCGATCTCGAGCAATTTCACAACTGCCTCGACATAGACCTGCAAAAACTCGTCAATGCGATCCTTAGAAAAGAGTGACAATTCACCGCCGCCGAAGGCGTTGAACTGCCGCTTGTTATCTTCATTGCCTGGCCCTGCATAGAGATACTCGGGCGATGCCTGCTCGTAGTCATCTCTTGCGAGTTGATTGGCGGCCAACGAGCAAACAAAATCGATTTGCCAGCCCCTCGGACGTGCCATTTTGCGAAAGCCGGGGATTACCAGAAACGCATTGCCGGCGCGAACGCGTATAAATGGGGCTTTAATTCCGATAAGTATCGTCTGATCTTTATATCGTCCAACGCCCACCGCCACGTAACCGATACGATGACACACAGAGACGTTTGCTTCCGCATAATCGCCGATGACGTCCACAATCTCGGCATTTTGCGACCGCCCTTTGGGATTCCCGTTCGTGAGGCAATACCTCTTACCGTCGACCTTCGTTGTCACGCCACGAAACATGTCGTGGGCAACACGAATTGATGGGTCGTGATTGAACCCACCCTTTGTTTTAGGAAGATATTGCTCTTCCAAATAAGCTTGAACTCCTTCGACTGACACCCGTCCAGGTTCGTCGCCTAACGAACGGGACACGTCTTGCGCATTAACTAGAAAAAGTCCTGGCATTCCGCCCGCCCGCTGACATGTTCACGATTTGATCACTATGGCTGATTTCTGCTGGGCCTTCAATCTGAAGTGCTCAAGTATCTCCTGATTTTTGATACGAAGACCAAAACGCGCGACGGGTTGGTCCGATTTCCACAGCTTATGCCAAGGAGAGCCTGGCTCGTGCGTCATGTCGCGAAGCTCCCAAGGGCCAAATACGTGATACGCTTCAAATATCTGACCGACAAAACCTTCGTCCGCTGGGCTTAGCCTAGGTATTACTTCAGTAGTTTCGCCGCTCATTAAATCGAACTTGGTCGCCCTTCCGGTTATTCTTTTGGAGCCAAAACACTTAAAGGAGTCACGTACTACTTTGATTACTGGCCCATTCTCCCAAGCCTCAAAATCGTTAGATATCAATGCCTTACTCTTGTATAGAAGATACCAGCCCTGACAGAAATACAGTATCTTTAGAAGGCTAATTTGGCTCAACCCGACTTGGCGCGCGTCAGCCTTATCGAGGAGGAGGTTGGCCACCTCCCGGCCATCATAGGGTGGTGCGGGTTCACGATTTATATATAGAACATATCATGAACATCCTTATAAAACAATAATTTCACTCCCACTCGATCGTCCCCGGCGGCTTTGACGTGACGTCATAGACCACGCGGTTGACGCCCTTGACCTCGTTGATGATGCGGGTCGCGGTCTCGCCGAGGAATTTCATGTCGAAGGCATAGAAGTCGGCGGTCATGCCGTCGGTCGAGGTCACCGCGCGCAAGCCCACGACATATTCATACGTGCGCCCGTCGCCCATCACGCCGACGGTCTTCACCGGCAGCAGCACCGCGAACGCCTGCCAGATCTTGTCGTAGAGGCCGGCTTGGCGGATCTGGTCGATGTAAACCGCGTCCGCGTTGCGCAGGATGTCGAGCTTTTCGCGGGTGATGTCGCCGGGGCAGCGGATCGCGAGCCCCGGTCCGGGGAACGGATGCCGGCCGACGAAAATCTCGGGCAGGCCGAGTTCGCGGCCCAGCACGCGCACCTCGTCCTTGAACAGCTCGCGCAACGGCTCGACCAGCTTCATGTTCATGCGCGCAGGGAGACCGCCGACATTGTGGTGGCTCTTGATCGTCACCGAAGGTCCGCCCGTGAACGACACGCTTTCGATCACGTCGGGATAGAGCGTGCCCTGCGCGAGAAATTCCGCGCCGCCGATTTTCTTGGCCTCCGCCTCGAACACGTCGATGAAGAGCCGCCCGATGGTCTTGCGCTTTTGTTCGGGATCGGTGACGCCCTCGAGCTCGCCGAGGAATTGCTTCGAGGCATCAACGTGAACCAGCGGGATGTTGTAGTGATGCCGAAAGAGGTCGACGACGGTCTCGGCCTCGTTCAGCCGCAACAGGCCGTGATCGACGAATACACATGTGAGCTGATCGCCGATCGCCTCATGGATCAAGACGGCCGCGACCGCTGAATCGACGCCACCGGAGAGGCCGCAGATCACCTTGCCGCGGCCGACCTGGGCGCGGATCTTCTCGATCGCCGCCTCGCGGAAGGCGCCCATGGTCCAGTTGCCGGCAAGGCCTGCGACCTTGCGGACGAAATTGTGGATCAGTTTGGCGCCGTCAGGCGTATGCACGACTTCAGGGTGGAACTGCATGGCGTAGAACTTGCGCGTGTCGTCCGCGATCACGGAGATCGGCGAACCATGCGCGCTCGCCACGCCGCGAAACCCCTTGGGCAATTGCGTGACGCGGTCGCCATGGCTCATCCAGACGTCGTAACGGCCGCCCTTCTGCCAGACGCCGTCGAACAGCGCGCAATCATCCGTGACCTCGATGGTGGCGCGGCCGAATTCTCGGGTGAGCCCGGCTTCCACCGTGCCGCCGAGTTGTTGCGCCATGGTCTGCTCGCCGTAGCAGATGCCGAGCACGGGAACGCCTGCATTGAGGATCGACATCGGGGCTGCGGGCGCATCCTTGTCCAGCACCGAGGCCGGCCCGCCCGAGAGGATCACGGCTTTCGGCTGCATCTCGCGGAAGGCTAATTCCGCCTTCTGGAACGGGACGATCTCGGAATAGACGCCCTCCTCGCGCACCCGGCGCGCGATCAGTTGCGTCACCTGACTGCCGAAATCGACAATCAAAATCTTGTCATGCGCCGAGGCCACGGAGGTGGCCTCCTCGCGGGCGGGCTTTGCTGCTGTCATGGAAAGCAAATACGCGACGGGGGCCGGGCTCGCAACCCTTGAAAGACGGTCTTTCCCCGTCATTCCGGACGCGTTTTCCCCGTCATTCCGGGATGGTCCGAAGGACCAGACCCGGAATCTCGAGATTCTCAGGTGCGCAATTGCGCACCATAGTTCGATGCTGCGCACCGCCCCGGAATGACGGCTTGGGCTACCCCAGCTTCCTCAGCACCGACACGAAAAACCCGTCCGTGCCGGTCCGGCGCGGCGTCATCAGCAGACCTTCCGCCGATTGCAGCGTGGCGGCGGCGAAATCCTCGGCCTTGTCCCACAGCGCGGCCACGGTCTCGGCAGGCGGCACGACGGCGAAATCCGGATGGCGCGCCTGAAACGCGCGTATCTGGCCGCCATTCTCAGGCGTGAGCACAGAGCAGGTGACATAGGCGATGCGGCCGCCCGGCTTGACCAGACTTGCGGCGTGATCAAGCACCTCGGCCTGGTCCTTCAGGCGGATCTCCAGCGCGCCGGGCCGCATCCGCCATTTGGCGTCCGGATTGCGCCGCCAGGTTCCGGTTCCCGTGCAGGGCGCGTCGATCATCACCAAATCAGCTGAGCTATGGATATCGGAGAGCGCATCGCCCTCACCTCTTGGTGTGCGCACATCGCAATTGTGCACGCCGGCGCGCGACAGCCGCTCATGGATCGGCGCGAGCTGGCGCTTGTCGTGATCCGTCGCAATCAGGCGGCCCTTGCCTTGCATCATCGCGGCAAGCGCGAGCGTCTTGCCGCCAGCGCCGGCGCAGAGATCAATCACCTGTTCGCCGGGCTTCGCGCCCGACAATATCGCCGCGAGTTGCGAGCCTTCGTCCTGCACCTCGATCTGTCCCTTGATGAAGGCTTCCTCGGCATGAATGCCGGGATTACGGGAATCCGCGCCGAGTTCGATGCGGAGCCCGATCGGCGACCACTTCGTGGGCGTCGCGCCGAGATGCGCGGTCGAGGCGAGCGCCTTCTCACGCTGCGCTTTAAGCGTATTGACGCGCAGGTCGAGCGGCGCGCGGCTCGCCATCGAGGTGGCCTCCAGTGCGCGATCGTCGCCGAAAACATCCGCCAGATACGGATCGAGCCATTCCGGATAATCGCCCGCAATGTGCGCGGGGGCTTTGTCGAGCGAGTTCGAGGTCAGCGCGGTGCGCTCAGCATCGGTAAGTGCCGACGGCGCGAAACGGCTGCCGTCGCATAACGCGGCAATGGCGTCGGCATCGAGCTTGCGCTCGAGGTGGAGCATGCCGAGCAGGCGCGCGCGCGCGGTGTCGCTGCCCATGATCCAGGCGCTGGAGGCGCGCCGCCGCAGCACGTCCCAGACCAGGCCTGAAATCGCGGCGCGGTCGCCGGAGCCTGCGAAGCGATGCGCGGTGCCCCACTCCTTCAAGGCTTTGGCGGCGGGAACACGATTGCTCTCAATGGTCTCTAACAGCTCAATGGCTGCGGAAAGCCGCGCTGCGGGGGTCATTCAAACCTTTCGATGTGGAACGTAAGCGCTTCAAATCAGAAGCAATATCTTCAGCGCGAAATAGACCCACATGGCGAGCAGCACAAGCACGCCGGCAAGCCAGGCCAGCGAGCGCCGGCCGAGATCGTTGGAGGTCACGAAGACGCCGGCATGCACCAGGCGGGTGACCACGAACACCCAGGACAGGATCACGATGACGAGATCAGCGTGGCGAATCGGCAACGCGATCGCGATCAGAACGTAGAATAGAACAGGTAGTTCGAACTGGTTCCGGTAGCAATTGCCGATCTGGGTGGCGCGGACGGGCCAATTCGACTGGCCCAAGGCGATGTCCCTGATCTGGGTTTGCCTGCTGACAAGGGCGTTACGGCGCGCCCCGACCATGACGAGCAGAAGCGCGAAAGTGAGCCCAATCATGACGAAAACCGGCAGCAAGACACTCTGGATCGACATATGAGCCCCCTTTTTCGATTTCCCCACTCCACTCGCTATAACGGCGCCATCCCTGCATGACAATGAATCGCCCAACGAATAGACGGCTGCCGCTTGAACCCCGATGCCACCCTGCCCGACGAATCCTGGGAAAGCGTCCGCGTTAATCTTCCTCTTTTTGCCCGAGATACGACCATGAACCTCGATCCGATCCGAAACGCTGCCGCCGACGTCCTGAGCTTCTTCTCGACGGCGATTTGGCCAGACCCGGGCATCGACGACGGAACCGGCCTGCTGATGCCGACGCTGGCGGGCATCGCCGCTGGCATGACGGTAGCGCTGATGGTCACGCTCTATTTCCAGACCGGCTACCGGAGCTATCGTGACACGATCCGCCACGGCCTTGCCGCGGCGATCGGTCTGGCCATCATGGCGTTTGTGATCTCGGACATGAGCACCGCCGCGTTGGCCTATCTGGTCAAGACATCCCCCGAACCTGCCGCCGACTTCGAACAGCGCTGGCAGACCAGCGAGCGCGCCGCTCACACCATCGCCGCCAAGATCGACCGGCGTTTGCCCGAAGCCCGCAAAGGTTAGTAAGCTCGCCCGCAACGAAGCGATGCCGTCTCGGCATCGAGAATTTGCGGGAGTGAAGCGACATGCGGCTGAAAGATCGTATCGCAATTGTAGTTGGTGCAGGGCAAAGCCCCGGCGAAGGCATGGGCAATGGCCGCGCCACCGCGATCACCTTTGCGCGCGAAGGCGCTTGCGTGCTGTGCGCGGACCGCAATCTGGCGTCCGCGCAGGAAACAGTCAGCCTGATCGAAGCAAAAGGTGGCAAGGCGACCGCGTTTGAAGCCGATGTCACCAAGGAGAATGACCTCAAGGTCATGGTGGAGGAAGCGCGGCGGCGATGGGGCCGCCTCGACATTCTCCATAACAATGTCGGCGTCAGCCTCGCCGGCGGCGATGCTGAACTGCTTCAGATCACGGAAACCGCACTCGACAATTGCGTCGCGATCAATCTGAAGAGTTGCATTCTGGCGGCGAAATACGCGCTTCCCATCATGCGCGAACAAAAGAGCGGCGCCATCATCAACATTTCCTCGATGGCGGCGATCACGACCTATCCCTATGTCGCCTACAAGGCGACGAAAGCGGCGATGATCGCCTTCACCGAACAGCTCGCCTATCAGAACGCCGAATACGGCATCCGCGCCAACGTGATCCTGCCGGGGTTGATGGATACGCCGATGGCAGTCGACACCCGCGCCAAGGCTTTCAAAAAGAGCCGCGCCGAAGTCGCTGCCGCGCGCGACGCCCAAGTGCCGCTGCGCCACAAGATGGGCACAGCATGGGATGTCGCCAATGCCGCGCTGTTCCTGGCCTCCGATGAAGCAGCCTTCATCACCGGTGTGACATTACCCGTGGACGGCGGCGCCAGTGTGCGGCGGGGCTAAATAAAGTCATACGGCTGCAACCGACAGGGTTGAGAATCCGACGCGTCGCCAATGTCGGATTTCATCTGGAAGGAATAGTGCCGTGGCTGAATTTCGCCTGACCCAGATTACGGACACCCACCTCACCCGCAATTTTGCTGCACTGACGGATAATTTTCACCGCGTCAGCGAACACATCGACGCGCACCGGCCCGATCTCATTATCAACACCGGAGACGTGTCGTGGGATGGCCCGACCAGCCGCGCCGACATGGAATTCGCGCGTGAGTTACACGCAGGCCTGCCGGCCGATTGCCGTTATCTGCCTGGCAACCACGACATCGGCGACAACCCGACCGCCGTTGGTGTCGCGCCGTCGTGCCCGGCGACGGAGGAACGCCGTGATGCCTTTGTTTCGGTCTTTGGCGAGGACCGCTGGCAATTCGAGGCTGTGGGTTGGCACTTTATCGGGTTGAACTCGCTGATCATGAATACGGGGATTCCGGGCGAGTTCGAACAAGAAGAATGGCTAACGTCAGCAGCTTGCGGGTGCGAACGGAAAACCCATCGCGCTTTTTCTGCACAAGCCGCTGTTTTTGAACACGCCTGAAGACCCGGAGGAAGCCGCGACCTCGATCCGCTTCGTCCCCCAGCCCGTGCGCGCACGATTGGCCGGGTTGATCAGCACGCACGATGTCCGGCTTGTCGCGAGCGGCCATGTGCATCAGCGCCGTGACTTCACCTACGCGCGCACCCGGCACATCTGGGCGCCGTCGGCTGGATTCATCGTTCCCGACCGGATGCAGGACATGATCGGCGTGAAGGAGACCGGGCTTGTGGAGTATCGGTTTCGCCCAGACAGTTTCGAGGTCCGGCACGTTCGTGCGTCCGGTCAGGTCAATATCAGCCTGGACGATATTTTCTCCAAGTGACTATGACGTCAGTTCGAGCTTCAGGGCTTGGCGCTCTGGATCGTCAAACGCAGAAAACTCATCACGCTGCCGACCGCGGCAAAACCCGCGCCGAGCGCGAGCGCCAGTGTTGCACCTTCGCGCCCCGCGAGCGCAAAGCAAAATGCCGCTAACGCGGCGCCGATGGTTTGTCCGGTCAGACGCGCGGTGGCGACGATGCCGCTGGCCCCGCCACTGCGGCCGGGCGGCGCACTCGACATGATCGCGCGAAGATTTGGCGTCTGGAAAAACCCGAAGCCGACCCCGCAAATCGCCATGCGCCAGACGATGTTGGCGATGCTCGGCTCGGCCGGAAGCATCGCCAGTAGCGCCATGCCGATCCCGAGCAAGACGAGGCCAACGCCGCCGAGCAGCCCTACCGGATAACGATCGCTCATGCGGCCGGCGATCGGCGCCATGATCGCCACCACCAGCGGCCATGGCGTCATGAAGAAACCGGTTTCGACCTGCGAGCGATGCAGGACGTCCTCGAAGTAAAACGGCAATGAAACAAAACCGATGCCCTGGATCGCAAACGAACAGACTGCCGTGGCGGCCGACAACGCAAACATCGGCGTGCGAAACAGATCGATCGGCAACATCGGCGCCGGATGGCCTGATTGGCGGCGGATCAGAACGATCCCCAGCACGAGCCCCACCACGAGTTCGCCCGACACCAAACCCGGTTCAGCCTTATGCGCCGCGCTGCCGACACCGAGAATGACGAGGCCAAGGCACAACGTGGCCAGGATCGCGCCGAGAAAATCAAAGGCATGGTGGGCGCGCGGCGTCCGCGGCAGGGTCCTCATGCCGATCGCCATCGCGACGAGGCCAAAGGGAATGTTGACCGCAAACAGCCATGGCCACGCCCCGAACGCCAGAATGCCGGAGGCAATCGTCGGCCCCAGGGTCATGGCGGTGCCGACCACCATCGCGTTATAGCCGTATCCGCGGCCGAGCATCCGGTTTGGATAGATGAAACGGATCAGCGCTGAATTCACGCTCATCAACCCGCTGGCGCCGAGGCCTTGCAGCACGCGCGCGATCAAAAGAGTCGGCAACGACCAGGCGCAAGCGCATCCGAGCGAAGCAATCGTAAACAGCAGCAGGCCGCCGAGATAAATGCGCTTGTAGCCGACGATCTCGCCGAGCGCGCCCAGCGGCAACAGCGTCGCCACCAGCGCGATCTGATAGGCGTTGACGACCCAGACCGCATCCGCCGGGCTCACCTTCAGGTCGGTGGCAATAGCCGGCAGCGCGATGTTGGCAATCGCGGTATCAAGCGAAGCCATCCCAACGGCGGCGGAGACCGCGACGACGGCCCACATCCGGCGCTCGAACGGCAAACCGTCCATCGCGGGCGCTGACGCCGGCTTTGCGACTTTGACCTCCTGCAACATCCGGCAGACCTCTTGGGCGCTGTGCCCTACGGCGAGGGATGTAATACGGAAGGCCGGTCAGCCCTAGACGCCCTGCTGCATGATGCGTATGCACTCCCCGTCATGGCGAGGAGCGAAGCGATGAAGCCATCCAGAATCCTCTTAAAAGAACTGGATCGCTTCGCTATCGCTCGCGATGACGGCTCCTTAACCCCCGCCGGGATAATTCGGCGCCTCGCGCGTGATCGTCACGTCGTGGACGTGGCTTTCGCGCAAGCCGGCACCCGTGATGCGCACGAACCGCGCCTTCTCGTGGAATTCCGCGATATTGCGCGCGCCGACATAGCCCATCGCAGCGCGTAAGCCCCCGGCAAGCTGATGCATGACGTTACCGACCGGGCCCTTATAGGGCACTTGCCCCTCGATGCCCTCGGGCACCAGCTTGAGTGTATCCTTGATGTCCTGCTGGAAGTAGCGGTCGGCCGAGCCGCGCGCCATCGCGCCCACCGAGCCCATGCCGCGATAGGCCTTGTAGGAGCGGCCCTGCCACAAGAACACCTCGCCCGGTGTCTCGTCGGTGCCGGCGAGCAGCGAGCCGACCATGGCGATGTCGGCGCCCGCGGCGAGCGCTTTCGCCAGGTCACCGGAATATTTGATGCCGCCGTCGGCGATCACGGGCACATCGGCCTTCTTCGCGGCTTCGACCGCGTCCATGATCGCGGTGAGCTGGGGCACGCCGACGCCCGCGACAATGCGCGTGGTGCAGATCGAGCCCGGGCCAATGCCGACCTTGATCGCGTCGGCGCCGGCATCGATCAGCGCCTGCGCGCCTTCTTTCGTCGCAATGTTGCCGGCGATCACCTGCACCGCGTTGGACGATCGCTTGATGCGGTTGACGGCTTCCAGCACCCGCGCGGAATGGCCGTGGGCGGTATCGACCACGATCAAATCGACGCCGGCATCGATCAACCGTCCGGTGCGGTCGAAGCCGTCTTCACCGACGGTGGTTGCGGCCGCCACACGCAGACGGCCCTGCGCGTCCTTGCAGGCGAGCGGATGGGCAACGGCCTTTTCCATGTCCTTCACGGTGATCAGGCCGACGCAGCGATATTGATCGTCGACCACCAAGAGCTTCTCGATGCGATGCTGGTGCAGCATGCGCTTGGCCTCGTCCTGGCTGACGCCTTCGCGCACCGTCACGAGGTTGGCGTGCGTCATCAACTCGGAGATCTTCTGCTTCGGGTCGGTAGCGAAGCGCACGTCACGGTTGGTGAGAATGCCGACTAGTTTCCCCGGCCGTCCCTCACCGCTGCCGGTGACAACGGGAATTCCGGAAAAGCCATGGGCGCTCATCAGCGCGAGCGCATCCGACAGCATCGCATCCGGACCAATGGTGAGCGGATTGACCACCATGCCCGACTCGAACTTCTTGACCTGACGAACCTGCGCCGCCTGTCCCTCGGGATCAAAATTGCGGTGAATGACGCCGACGCCGCCCGCCTGCGCCATCGCAATCGCCATGCGGGCTTCGGTGACCGTGTCCATGGCGGAAGCCATGATCGGAATATTGAGCGGAATGGCGCGGGTGACGCGCGAGCGAATATCGGCTTCTGAGGGCAGGATATCGGAGAGACCAGGCTTCAGGAGGACGTCGTCAAACGTAAAGGCTTCGCTGATCGCCTGAAGTCCCTGTACCTGCGCCATTTACCAACTCCATCCGGCGGCTCACGGGCCGCATAAGATCCCGGGATGAGCCGATGCGCCGGCGAAGCTGACTTCGTCGTCGAATCAAAGCCCATCGGTAGGGTTGGCGGTGGTCGATAGCACGCCACCATGACGAATCAAAGGGGCCAAATCCGCATCTCTACAGCGAGCCCACAACCGCCACCCGTGGAGTGGCAAATAAAAACCGCGGGACGCTTCTTGAAGCATCCCGCGGTATCAACTTTTAGTTTATCTAATGAGTGTCCTGCGCGGTGCGAACACGCGTCGATCCGCTATCCAGGCAACGCCGGGCAGCCTGTATTTCAGCCTCGGTGGCACCCTCGCTCCGCGCCCAGGCCTCAGCCGCGGAAGCGCTGTACTTGGCGACGTAATAACGAACGACCGAGCAGGATGCGCGATGCAGGAGGCCTTCGGCGGAGGCTTCAACGGGAGCCATTGCAAAGAGGACCGCGACAACAAACAGCAAACGAAACCCCATTTCGGGTTTTCCTTCCAAAGAATTGATACGGGAAATGGTGAACAACACAGCTCGTGCTGCGGCCTAGGTCTCACAACAGCGCTGGAGGTTCAACCCCATATGAGGCATATCCTGCAGAGGAGCCATGCATGCGCGGACGCAATAAGGTTTGCGCACAGAATCGCCACAAACATGAAGCGAAGCCGTTTCACAACATCCCGCTAGAAACGCTTGAAATTAAAGGCTAACTGATCAACCTCACAAGATCCGCACCATTCACCATGGCAATACGTGGAACATCCCCAAGTTCCCGCCATTACAAATATCCCCATGAACAAAGAACGTTTGATCCCACTGATTGTGGCCACGGCACTGTTCATGGAGAACATGGATTCGACCGTCATTGCGACGTCGCTGCCAGCGATTGCCGCCGATATCGGCACAAGCCCGCTGACGCTCAAGCTCGCGATCACGTCCTACCTTCTTTCGCTCGCCGTGTTCATTCCGGCGAGCGGCTGGACCGCCGACCGCTTCGGCCCGCGGCTGGTATTTTCGTCGGCGATCGCCGTCTTCATGGCCGGCTCGATCGGCTGCGCGTTGTCGGAATCGGTGACCGGCTTCGTGATCGCGCGCATCCTGCAAGGCGTCGGCGGCGCGATGATGACGCCAGTGGGGCGCCTGGTGCTGTTGCGCACGATCGACAAAAGCGCGCTGGTGAATGCGATGGCCTGGGTCACCGTGCCGGCGCTGGTAGGTCCCGTGGTCGGCCCGCCGCTCGGCGGTTTCATCACCACTTATTTCTCCTGGCACTGGATCTTCCTGATCAATATTCCGATTGGGCTGCTCGGCATCTTCATGGCCCAGCGCTTCATTGACCCGATCAAAAGCGAAAACCCGGAGCGCTTCGATCTCTACGGGATGGTGCTGGCCGGTATTGGACTATCCGGAATCGCCTTCGGCCTGTCGGTGGCCGGGCTTAATCTCTTGCCGTGGAGCGTGGTCGCCTTGCTGGTCGCAATCGGCGCGATCTCGATGACGCTCTACGTCATTCACGCCCGGCGGACCGCCTCTCCCGTGCTCGACTTCGGCCTGCTGCGGCTGCCGACCATGCGCGCCAGCATCCTCGGCGGCTTTCTGTTCCGCCTCGGCATCGGCTCACTGCCGTTCCTGCTGCCGCTTCTGATGCAAGTTGGCTTTGGTCTCTCCCCGTTTCGTTCGGGACTCGTGACATTCGCCTCCGCGGTCGGCGCCATGGGCATGAAGACACTGGCTGCGCGCATTATCCGCACGTTCGGTTTCCGCAACATGATGACAATCAACGCCGTCGTCAGTTCGATCTTCCTCGCCGCCTGTGCGCTGTTTACCGTCACAACCCCGCTGCTTCTGATCGCGATCATCCTGGTGGTCGGTGGCTTCTTCCGCTCGCTGGAATTCACGGCGATCAACACGGTCGCCTATGCTGAGGTCGAATCGGCGCAGATGAGCCGTGCCACTACACTCGTCAGCGTCAACCAGCAGTTGGCGGTTTCGGCCGGCGTCGCGGTCGGGGCGTTCTGCGTGGAATCCACGTTATGGATACGCCACATGAACGAATTGACCGCCGACGTATTCGCGCCCGCCTTTCTGGTGGTTGCTGTGATCTCGGCTGTTTCAGCCTGGTTCTTCTGGCAGATGCCTGACGATGCCGGCCATGAAATCTCCGGCCGCAAGGCCGTCGAGATTTCCAGCCGCAAGGGCGCGGCCAATGAGGCGGCGAAAGCGGCAAGCCCGAGCATGCAGGACGCACGCGATCAGCGGCTGGGATAAGCGCACCTTTCGCGGCGACTGGCATGTTTGCGCTAAAGCAAAACCGCGCTAGCTTATTCGAACAAGAATAAGAGGAAGCGCCAATCGTGTACGACTTCATTATTGTAGGGGGCGGCTCTGCAGGATCCGTGCTGGCCCACCGGCTCTCTGCAAAAAGTGCCAACAAGGTCCTGCTTTGCGAGGCCGGACAGGATACACCGCCGGGCAACGAGCCGGCCGAGATCCGTGACAGCTATCCGGGCGTCGCCTATTTCGATCCCCGCTTCCACTGGACCGAACTTAAAGTCACGACCCAGGTCGTCAGCCACAACAATCCGAACCAGGATCGTCCTCCCTTACGCAAATACGAACAAGCGCGCGTGCTGGGCGGCGGCTCGTCGATCAACGGCCAGATGGCCAACCGCGGCGCGCCTACCGACTACGACGAATGGGAGGCGCGGGGCGCCGAGGGGTGGAATTGGAACAACGTCCTGCCTTTTTTCAAAAAGGTCGAGCGCGACCTCGATTTCGACGGACCGTTCCACGGCCAGGATGGCCGAATTCCGGTCCGCCGAATCCCTCGGGAGCACTGGACACGACATTCGCAGGCATTCGCCGACGCATTCCAGCAAGCCGGCCATCAATTCGTACCCGACCAGAACGGCGAGTTCGTTGACGGCTATTTCCCGGTGACGCACTCCAATCAGGCAGAGCAACGCGTCTCGGCAGCGATGGGCTATCTCGATCGCGAAACGCGCAAGCGTGCCAATCTCACGATCTCCACCAACACGCAGGTCAGAGAACTGCTGTTCGAGGGTACGCAATGCCTCGGCGTAAAGGCTAAGGTCGACGGGCGGGAACAGGAATTCCGTGGCCGTGAGATCATTCTCTCCAGCGGCGCTATCCATTCACCTGCGCATCTGCTGCGCGCCGGTATCGGGCCGGCCGGTCACCTCCGGGACATGGGCATCCCCGTTCTCGTTGGACTGGCAGGCGTCGGTCAACGGCTGATGGACCATCCCTCGATTTCGCTTTCGTCCTTTGTGCGCCGTGGTGCGCGCATGAACGAACACACGCGACGACACATGCAGCTCGGCTTGCGTTATTCGTCCGGGCTTTCAGGCGTGCCCAAGGGCGACATGTTTGTCGTCGTACTCAGCAAATCGGCCTGGCACGCGGTCGGCGCGCAAATCGGCTCGCTGCTGACTTTCGTCAACAAGACCTATTCCGAGACCGGACAGATCAAGCTTGGTTCGCGCGATCCCGACAGCGAGCCGATCGTCGAGTTCAACCTGTTGTCCGACCGGCGAGATCTCGATCGCCTGATGAGCGGTTTCCGCAAGATGGCGGCAATACAAATGAGCGAAGCCGTCAAGGCTGTGACAGACAAACCGTTCCCCGCCTCCTATACCGACCGCGTCCGCAAGATCGGCGTCGTCAACACCCAAAACAAAATTTTGACGACGATCGCGGCAGCTTTGATGGACGGGCCAGCGGCGCTGCGCCATTACATGATCGACAATTTCGTTGTCGAAGGCTTCACTTTCAACGACGTGATGAACGACGACGAAGCGCTGGAGGCCTTTGTGCGCAAGGCAACCATCGGCGTGTGGCACGCCTCGTGCTCATGCCGTATGGGCCGGACCGACGATCCGATGGCGGTGGTCGACAATCAAGGCCGCGTCAGAGGTGTCCAGGGCTTGCGGGTGGTCGACGCCTCGATCTTTCCGGTCGTGCCGTGCGCCAACACCAACTTTCCGGTTTTGATGGTGGCGGAGAAAGTCGCCGCGGCCATGCAGTGAGCCCCATCGCCAACAAGCAATACGTAAACGCGCAACGAAGAAGGAGGAAGAACATA
>CAVVZW010000023.1:0-29727 GCA_963752265.1 uncultured Alphaproteobacteria bacterium | reverse complement strand
ATTTCCTGGTGGTCGCACGAGCGCGGCGACTCATAACCGCCGTCATTCATGGCTGTGCTGAATTCGCGGTGTGGAACGAAATCGATCGGCTGGCGCTGTTCTGCGCTTTGACGGCATGCGGCTTCCGCCTTCACGCTTGAGCTTGTGGCCAATTTCAACGATTGCCTGGATGGCCGGCATCAGTTCCTGGCCCAAACTCGTCAGCGCGTATTCCACCGAAGGAGGCGAACTCGGCAACACCTTTCGCATTACCACACCCTTTTCGCAGAGGTCGCGAAGCCGGGCACTCAGAACCTTGGCCGAGATCGCCGGCATATCCCTGCGTAACTCGCCAAAGCGGCGCGAGGTCGCGCTCAAATACCAGATGATGTTGGGCGTCCAGGCGCCGCCGAGCAGCGCCATGCATTCCGTCAACGGACAGGTCGGCGGCACTGGTGGGGCTTTGTTCTTGCGAACCTTTAGAGACATCGCTGAAAATCTCCGGTTACCGCGAGGATATCTGAATCTGATAGTTACCTCAAGTTATGGGGTTTCCAAAAGTTATCCGATGGGCCTATTCATCGTCGACACCAACATAAGGAAGCCGACCATGAAGCTGTTCTATTCGCCCGGTGCCTGCTCGCTCTCGCCCCACATCATCCTTCGTGAAGCAGGACAGGCTTTCGATCTGGAACGCGTCGACGGGGCAACAAAAAAAACCGAGACCGGACGCGATTTCAAGGTAATCAACCCGAAGGGTTATGTTCCGGTACTCGAACTGGATAGCGGCGAGATTCTCACCGAAGGTGCTGCGATCGTTCAGTACGTTGCCGACACCCACGGCGCGGCCAATCTGGCCCCAAAGACTGGAACGCTGGAGCGGGCGCGGCTGCAGGAGCACCTCAATTTCGTTGCATCGGAGCTCCACAAGGCTTTCTCGCCGCTATTCGACCCCGAGGCGCCGGATGATCAGAAAAAAGCGGCTCCCGCTAATATCGGCCGGAGGTTCGATTACGTCGAGCCGTTGTTTGCGGATGGCCGGCACTATCTGCTCGGCAACAATTTTTCCGTAGCCGACGCCTATCTTTTCGTCGTTGCAGGCTGGGCGAAGCCGACCGGAATTGGCCTCGACAGATGGCCGAGGCTTCAAGCTTTCCACGACCGGGTTGGCGGACGGCCCGCGGTCAAGGCCGCCATGACCGCCGAAGGCCTGATCTGAGATCTTTCGAATAGCGGAAATACCCAATGTCGCACGCCATGGCGGAGATCATCGATGTGCTCACCGAGTACTTCGATGGTCTCTATTACAGTGACACGCAAAGACTGAAGCGCGTCTTTCATCCACGCGCCCAGTATGTCTACGCGATCGACGGCAATCTGGTTTGCCTCACGATGGAGCAATATTTTCCCATCGTCGATGCACGACCTTCTCCATCGAGCCGCGCGGAGCAACGCGCCGATCGCGTGATTTCCATCGAAATGGCAGGGCCGGTCACCGCATTCTCACGCGTCGAATGCACGATAGGTCCCAAGCATTTCACCGATTTTCTCAGCCTCATCCACATCGGCGGACGATGGCAGATCATCGCAAAGGTTTACCACTTCGATCTTCAGTAGCGCCTGGCATCATACCTGAACGCATGACGAACGGCGGCTGTATAAGCCTACGCCAGCGCGGCCTTCAGGTCGAAACCGAGGTCGGCGGCCTTTTCGGGCTCGATCGAGCGGTTCAATCCGAGAATCTTGCGGCCGAACACATGGTCGGCGGCGCGATTGACCGACTCGACGCCGACCAGTTGGCGCTGTTTGTAGCAGAACGCCGAGAATGAGCGCGCTTCCCGATCGCCGCGCACCACGACCTGATCATAGCCTGTCGTAAGACCCGCGATCTGAAGCTTGTCATCGCCCTGATCGCTCCAGAACCATGGCAGTCCATCATAGACCTTGGCGTCGCCAGTCAGCCGGGCCGCCACGCAGCGCGCCTGATCGGAAGCGTTCTGCACCGATTCAAGCCGCAGCGATCCGCCAAAGCGCGGGCTCGCGAACAGCGCGCAGTCGCCGATCGCCGAAATGTTGGGATCGGCGGTCAACAGATGCTCGTCAACGATGATGCCGGACGCCACAGGCAAGCCAGCCTCCGCAGCGATCTCGACATTCGGTAAGACGCCAACGCCGACCACGACCAGATCGGCTGGGATATGACGGCCGTTGCTGAGGCTCACACCGGCAACCTTTCCTCCCGCGCTCTCGATGCTGGTTGCCTGGACACCCAGGTGAATGCGAATGCCTGCCGAAGTGTGCCGAGATTGAAAGTATTCCGAAATCTCGGCCGTGACGGCGCGCGCCATCACCCGCGAGCCGAGTTCGATCACATCGACCTCTAGGCCCTTGGCGCGCGCGGTGGCGGCAAATTCCAAACCAATAAATCCAGCGCCTATCACCACCACATGTTTCGCGGTGCCGATGCGCTGCCGCAACACTTCGCTCTCGTCGAGGATGCGCAAATACTTCACGTCAGACAGATTGGCGTTGGGCAGATCGAGCAGGCGATTGCGGGCGCCGGTTGCCAGCACCAGGTGCCCGTAATCGAGAAACGCACCAGAGGCGAGCTGCAACGTTTGCGCGGCACGATCGATGGAGGCGGCACGGTCGCCGATCAACTCGATGTTCTGGTCGTGATAGAACTTGTCGGGCCGGAACATCAGGCTGTCGGGACGGCCCTCGCCCTTGAGATAGGCCTTGGATAGAGGCGGCCGCTGGTAGGGCAGATGCGCCTCATCGTTGATCAGACAGATTCGTTCGGCAAAGCCATGCTGCCGCAGGGAGGCCGCAACCTGGAACCCGGCGTGGCCGGCGCCGACAATCAGAACAGTTTTTTGGGTCATGAACTCTAAAGACGTGTGGGGCGAAAAATCGATTTTGCGCATCTTGCAGCCTTCACTGGCGATTGTCACCACCTGCCAGATCGGATTTAAATGTCGGGATACTCCGACCTGAGGCTTGGCAATGACTGAAGGCTCAACCAGCGCTTCGCCGTCCGATCCGGCGCTGCTCGCCATCGATGGCCCGATCGCGACGATCACTCTCAACCGCCCGGCGAGTTTCAATTCGATCGACCTTGCGATTGCCAAAAAGCTCGAGCAAATGGCCGCAGAGATCGAGGGGTCGGACGACATCAAGGTGCTGGTGATCGAAGGCGCGGGCCGCGCGTTCTGTGCGGGCGGTGATCTCCAGACGATTGGTGCTGCGGCCGCGGCGGACAGGATCGCCCCCGTTGTCGGCGAAATGCTGCACCACTACCACGCCTTCATCGCCGCCTTGCAGCGGATGCCCAAGATCGTGCTGGCGAGCGTCCACGGCTCGGCCGCCGGCGCCGGGCTCTCGCTCGCGTTCATGGCCGATCTCTGCATCGCAACGGAGGACGCCCGCTTCACGCCGGCCTACGCCAAAATCGGCGCATCGCCCGATGGCGGGGGTACCGTTGGCGTCACGGCTGCGGTCGGCCCGCGGCGGGCCTTGCAAATTTTCCTGGCCGAAGACGGTTTTTCGGCCGCTCAGGCCATGCAATGGGGCCTCGTCGTCAAGGTGGTTCCAGCGGTGGAACTGAAGGCAGCGACGCGCGAATTGGCGCATCGGCTCGCGCAAAACACGCCGGCCGCGATCGCCGCCACCAAGATGCTGGTCCAGCGCGCGCCTTACAACCCGATCGAGCAACAGCTCGCGGCTGAACGTGACGCCATCATCGACTGCATGCATACCGATGAATCCCGCGCCGCGATCGAGAAGTTCACCCGGAAGGGGAAGTAGATACGAGCAAGTCGTTTGCTCGACCCTCATCCTGAGGAACGCAGCGTCTCGAAGGATGAGGCCGGGCTGTGGTCTCGTGGTTCTCCCGGCAATACGAAGTATTGTCCGGTAGACGCCCACTATTTATGCCGCCGTTCGCTGACGGCCTCGCTTACGCTCGGCCTGCTCGGGCGGTCGCGCTCCTGACCATGAGGATCTCATTCAATTCGGACAGATATACCCCGTCCCCGCCGGTGACTTGAAGCAGCCGACCGACTCCGGGATCACATGCTTGGGCAGCCACAGCACCACCTTCGGAAAATAGATCGTGAAGGTGATGGTCACCAGAAATACGACATAGATCGGCAACGCCGCGCGTAACGCTTTGGAAAACGGCACGCCGACGAATTTCGACGCCATCAAGAGCACCAGCCCGTAAGGCGGCGTGATCAGCCCGAACGCGAGCGTTGCGATCAGCACCACACCCATATGCACGCCGTTGATGTCGCCGGCCTGGGTCAGGGTGTTCACCAGCGGCATGAAAATGATGATGGTCGGCACCGGCTCGATGAAATCGCCGATCACTGTGAACAGCAGCACGAGCAACAGCATCATGTATTGCGGATCGTTGCCGGCAATCGAGGTGATCCAGTCGGCGATCACGATGGCGCCACGCAAATAAGCCAGCATCCAGCCGAAGGCATTGGCCGCGCCGATCGTGATCAGCGGTAATGAGAATATCAGCCCTGCCAGGCAGAAGTCATAGGGGATTTTCCGGAGATGCTTGCGGTTGAGCACGGGAATCACGACGGCGATGATCCAGACCACCGCGACAACGCCGGCCTCCGTCGGCGTGAACCAGCCGGTGAGAATGCCGCCCAGCAAGATCACCGGGATCATCAGCGGCAGCGCGGCGTCGCCAGTTGCAAACATCACCTGGCGCATGGAAGCGCGCGGCTTGCGCGTGCCGACGGGGCCGAAGAAATAGCAATAGATCATCAGGCCAAAGCCGATCATGAAGCCCGGCACCACACCGGCCATGAACAGGCCCGCGATCGAGACGTTGCCGACCGCACCATAGACCACCGCCGTGATACTCGGCGGCACCAATGCCGCAATGGTGGAGGCAGACGCGATGATCGCTGCGATAAAGGCGGGGCTGTAGCCCTCGCGGCGCATCGGCGTGCCCAGCGCACGGCTCATGACCGCGACGTCGGCTGTGGTCGAGCCCGACATTTCAGAAAAGAACATGCTGAAGACGACCACCACCTGCGACAGGCCGCCCCTGATATGGCCGACCAGCGAAAGCGACAGGTTCGCAATCCGCACCACCACATTGGCCGAACTCATGAGCTCGCCGACCAGAAGGAAAAACGGAATCGCCAGCAGCGCTTCGGAATCAACGCCATCAAAGATCTTCTGAACAATCGCCGCCAGCGACACGTCGGTCAGCATCGCGCCGACGAACACGCCCGCCATCAACGAAAACGGCACGGGCACGCCGAGATAGCCGAAGAACAGGAAGCAGAACGACATCAGCGCAAGCACAAGCGGCGAACTCACAGCCCGGCCCTCCGCTCAAGGGACGTTTCAACAGGCGGGATGATCAACTCCTCTTCCGGCTCCGGGTGATCGAATCCGTTGCGGATACCATTGACGAGTTGCTCGACCGTGAACAACGCGATCAGGATCGCGGAGAGCGGGATCACCGCGTAGAGCGAGGCGATCGGTGTGCCGGACGGCAGGCGGAAACTGCCAAAACCCCTGATATAGTTGACGTAGCCGAACCAGATCAGACAAAACGCGACGCCGAGCACGACGATGCGAATGATGATCTCGACGATCAACCGAGGTGTGCCGTGCAGCGATTCGGAGATCGCGGTAAGGTACAAATGATCATTGCGGCGGGTTGCGACCGCAGCGCCAATGAAAATCGCGTAAATGAACAGAGTCGAGGTGACTTCCTGCAACCACAGCCAGGGATAGCCGATGGTGCGGGTAACGATGTCGAACATCACCGACAGCGAGAAGCCGAAGCACAGCGCCCCGCACACTATCATCAGCACGAGTTCGAGCCGGTCGAACGCACGCCATTTCAGATGATGCTGCCGCTGCAAGACCAGTTTGTCGGCGATGGCCATCTAGAGTTCCCAATGGCAGCCTGCGCCCTCATCCAGAGGAGCCGCGCAAGCGGCGTCTCGAAGGATGAGGGGTAGCGCCAGATTCTCCTCATGGTTCGAGACGCGCGCGAGATGCGCGCTCCTCACCATGCGGATCTCAATTGATCGCCCTGATCAAATTCTTGATCTTCTCGGCATGCGGCCCGAGGTCCTTGGCGAGTTTGTCCAGATAAGGGTCAGCAATCGCCGTGAAGCCGGACTTGTCGACATCTGTCACGACCTTTACGCCGATCGATTTCAGTTTTTCCGTCGACTGATGCTCCAGCTCAATCGCCTTGCCGGGCTGACTCCGGTTGACCTCGTCGGCCGCCGCCTGCACCCAGCTTTGCTGTTCGGCCGTCAAGCTGTTCCACAATTTGTCGCTGATCCAGAGCAGGCTGTTGTTGGCCTCGTGTTCGGTCAGCGACAGCACGGGCGCGACTTCATAGTGCTTGTTGGCGAGATAAACGTTGATGCCGTTTTCAGCGACATCCACCACGCCGGTTTGCAGCGAGGTGTAGACGCTGCCGAACGGCATGTGCACGATCTGCGCACCGTAGGCCGGGAACATGATGTCCTCGGTCGGCGTCGCCTGAACCCGCACCTTCAGCCCCTTGATGTCGTTGATCTTCCGGATCTCTCGCCTGGCATACATGTGACGCAGGCCGAGGGTGGCGAGCCCAATGACGCGGGCGCCCTGCACGGTTTCCGCGATCATCGCCTTGACGGCCTTGGAAACCTCGGGGTCGGCGAGCGCTTTGATGAGATGGGCTTCGTTGCGGAACAGGAAATGCATCGACATCACGCCGGCCTGGGGCGAGAGCGTCGCTGCATTGGCCGAGGACGAGATGCAGAACTCGACGTCACCGGATTTGACGAGTTGGAGCACTTGCGGCTCCTGCCCGAGCTGCGCCCCCGGATACTGGTCGATCAGCATCGTCCCCTTGCTGAGCGTCTTCAGCTTCTCGGCGAAGATATCGCCGAGGATTCCGTAGCCGGTCGTCTTCGGCTGGTCATAGGCGAAGCGGTAGTGCTTCACCTCCTGCGCGGTTGCCCCGGTCGCGATGAACAGAAAAGCAGCAGCGATCGCGCCGAATGGCTTGCCAAAACTGGCCATCGTCTCCCCTCCCCGATTGTTTTTTGGATCATCCCATCGGCGTCGTCGGGATGTCAATCGAACTGAGGGGGAAGAGGTCCTTTTGTCGCGAACCTCCGCCGCCTATTCCTGCCCTTCAGTTATTTTCCTCGTGATTTTCCTTGTCATTTTCCTTGGGCGCGCATGAAATCGAAATCGCAGCCTTCATCGGCCTGCAAAATGGTCTCAAAGAACAGATGCGCGTAACCGCGTTTGGCCCATTCCGCCTTCGGCAGTTTGAGCGCCGCGCGGCGCTTGTCGAGCTCAGCCGCATCGACCAGCAGATCGATGCTGCGCTTGGCGACATCGAGGGCGATCATGTCGCCGGTCTTCACCAGCGCCAGCGGACCACCGACGGCGGATTCCGGTGTGATATGAAGCACGATGGTGCCGAACGCCGTGCCGCTCATCCGCGCATCCGAAATCCGCACCATGTCCTTGACGCCTGCGCGCAACAGCTTGGTCGGAATCGGCAGATAACCCGCCTCCGGCATGCCCGGCGCGCCCTTCGGCCCGGCATTGCGCAACACCAGCACGTCATCGGCGGAGACTTCCAGCGCCGGATCGTCGACCCGCAGCGTCATGTCTTCGACCGATTCGAACACCACGGCGCGGCCAGTATGCTGTAACAGCTTTGGCGTCGCCGCCGATTGCTTGATGACGGCGCCGCGCGGCGCGAGATTGCCATGCAGTACGGCCATCGAGCCCTGCGCATTGATCGGGTTGTCGCGCGGCCGGATGACGTCCTGCCCCGGCACGTCTTCGGCGCCCGCCACGACATCACGCAAGGTCGCGCCCGTGATGGTCTTGGCATCGAGATCGATCAGATCTCCTAGCTGGGTCATCAGTTTCGGCACACCGCCGGCGTGGTGGAAATGCTCCATGTAATGCGCGCCGGAGGGTTTCAGGTCGATCAGGACCGGCACTTCGCGGCCTAATTTGTCAAAGGCTTCGAGATCGATGCGGTGCGTCGTGCGGTTCGCCATCGCGGTCAAATGAATGAGGCCATTGGTCGATCCGCCGATCGCCTGCATCACCACTTGCGCGTTCCGGAAGGAAGACGCCGTCAGCAGTTCACTCGGCTTTGGCCCCTTGGCCTTGGCCATCTTGGCGGCGATCTTGCCGCTCTCCTCCGCGATGCGAAAACGTTCGGCATGAGGTGCGGGGATCGTGGCGCTCATCGGCAGTGACAGGCCGAGCGCTTCAGTCACGCAGGCCATCGTGCTCGCGGTGCCCATCACCATGCAGGTGCCGACGGACGGCGCGAGGCGAGAGCTGATCGCCTCGATCTCGACATCGTCGATTTCGCCGGCACGGTGCTTGCCCCACAATCTCCGGCAATCGGTGCAGGCGCCAAGCACCTCGCCGCGGTGATGCCCAACCACCATCGGCCCGACGGGGATGACGACCGTCGGCAGGTCAGCCGAGAGCGCGGCCATGATCTGCGCGGGCAAGGTCTTGTCGCAACCACCGATCAGCACGACCGCGTCCATCGGCTGGGCGCGGATCATTTCCTCGGTATCCATCGCCATCAGGTTGCGCAGGTACATCGAGGTCGGATGGGAAAAGCTTTCCGCGATCGAAATGGTCGGAAACACCATCGGCATCGCGCCGGACAGCATCACGCCGCGCTTCACTGCCTCGATGATCTGCGGCGCGTTGCCATGGCAGGGGTTGTAGTCGCTGTAGGTGTTGGTGATTCCGACGATGGGGCGGTCCAGCGCGTCGTCCGAATAGCCCATTGCCTTGATGAAGACCTTGCGCAGAAACAGCGAAAAACCCGGGTCGCCATAACTCGCCAGTCCCTTGCGCAAGCCGTCGGCCATTTTCTTATTTCCTTTTGTTGCTTTTATGAGGTCGCTCCGGGGTGCCTCGAAGAGGCAAACTCAGGTGCGCATTTGCGCACCAGAGAACCTCGAGATTCCGGAGTGACGCGTTGCGCTTCACTTCAAATCGATGATCCGGCTCTTGTCACCATCAAACTCCATGCCGCAGAACGCACCGCCCTGATAGAAATCGCCGACCGGATCTGGTTTGAGCTTCGCCTGCTCGGCAAACGCGTGATCGCGGAAATCCTCGGCGCGGCCAGTGGGCCGATAGCCGAGATCATAGGCGCGATGATTATCCCACCACGCGCGCTCGTTGTTGGAGGCGCCGTAGAAAATCTCGAAATGAATGTCGGGGTGATCGAGCCCGATCCGGCAGAGCTGCACGAGGTCCTCGGGTTTCAGCCAGATCGAAAGCCTGCGATGGTCGAGCGGCTTTTCACCGAAATTGCCGATCCGGATGCAGGTGACCTTCATGCCGTGCTTGTCGGCATAGAGCGCGCCGAGCGCTTCGCCAAACACCTTGCTGACGCCGTAGCGGCTGTCGGGCCGCGGCGTAACATCCGTGCCGATGTGGTGATGGCGGGGATAGAAACCAACCGCGTGGTTCGACGACGCGAATATGAGGCGCTTCACGCCCTTTTTATGCGCGGCCTCGAACAGGTTGTAGCAGCCGATGATATTGGCTTGCAGGATATCGTCCCACGGACCTTCGACGGAAAAGCCGCCGAAATGCAGGATGCCGTCGACGCCTTCGCAGATCGCCTCGACCTCCGCCATATTGGCAAGATTGGCCGCCTTGAACTCCTCGTTTTTTCCGAGATCGGCCGGTGCTTTCAGGTCGCTCAACAGCAAATCCGGATAGATCGGCGGCAACAATTTGCGCAAGGACGTGCCGATTCCCCCCGACGCGCCGGTCATCAATATGCGTGGCATTTCTTCCCTCGTTTATCGGATTTCTACGTCACTATGACGCGCCGCGCTGCGCGCAGCAAGCGCGCTTGCTGCAACCGTATGGCAATGTTAGCAAATGGCTCGGTGAGGTCCTTAGCAGCAACGAGAACATTAAATGTCCGACAAGCCCGCCCGCCCCGGCTTTCAGCCGGCCACGCAATATCCCGATCCTGCCATTCACGCGCTCGATCCCCGCTTCGAAAAATACTGGCTGAAATTATCAGCGGTCGAGCGGCTCGCCACCGGCCTGCGCTGGGCCGAGGGGCCGGTCTGGTTTGGCGACGGGCGGTATCTGTTATGCAGCGACATCCCCAACCACCGCATCATCAAATGGGAAGAAGAGACAGGCAGCATCAGCATCTATCGCAAGCCGTCGAATTTCGGCAACGGCAACACCCGCGATCGCCAGGGCCGCCTAATCACCTGCGAGCACGGCGGGCGGCGCGTGACCCGAACCGAATATGACGGTTCGATTACGGTGCTGATGGACTCCTTCAACGGCAAACGCCTGAACTCGCCAAACGACGTCGTGGTGAAATCCGACGGCTCGATCTGGTTCACCGACCCGACCTTTGGGCTCCTCGGTAACTACGAGGGCTATGTCGCGGAATCCGAAATTGACGCCAATGTCTACCGGATTGACGGCGCAACGGGAAAAGCCACGATCGTCGCCGAAGGCGTGTTGGGTCCGAACGGACTTTGTTTCTCGCCAGATGAGAAAATCCTCTACATCGTGGAATCGCGCGGCGTGCCGAACCGCAAGATCCTCGCTTACGATGTCACGCCTTCCGGCAATGAGATCACCAATAAGCGCGTCCTGATCGATGCCGGCAAAGGCACGCCGGACGGCATGCGTTGCGACATCGACGGCAATCTCTGGTGCGGCTGGGGCATGGGCGATGCCGAACTTGACGGCGTCATGATCTTTGCGCCAGACGGCAAGCCGATTGGCCGCATCGCGCTGCCCGAACGCTGCGCCAACGTCTGCTTCGGCGGCTTGAAACGCAACCGCCTGTTCATGGCGGCGAGCCAGTCGATCTACGCACTCTATGTGAACACGCAGGGTGCGTTGGGGGGTTAGTTGTTCTCGTCATTCCGGAGCGATGCGAAGCATCGAATTATGATGTGCAATTGCACATCTGAGAATCTCAGAGATTCCGGGTCTGGTGCTTGCGCACCATCCCGGAATGACGATTACCGAAAACAAAAGCGCCGGAGCGAAAATCCGCTCCGGCGCTTTCATTTTAAAGCCTGCGATGCCTAAGCCGCGTTGAAGCCCGCGACCGCCTTGACCTCGAGATATTCCTCAAGGCCGAACTTGCCCCATTCGCGGCCGTTGCCGGACTGCTTGTAGCCGCCGAACGGCGCGGTACGGTCATTCGGCACGCCCTGCAAATTGACGTTGCCGGCGCGGATGCGGCGGCCGACGCGGCGAGCGCTTTCCACCGTATCGCCGGAGACGTAACCGGCCAGGCCATAGGGCGTGTCGTTGGCGATCCGCACGGCGTCTTCCTCGTCCTTGGCGCCGAGAATGGTCAGCACCGGTCCGAAGATTTCCTCGCGTGCGATCGTCATGTCGTTGGTGACGTCGGCAAAGATGGTCGGCCGGACATAGAAGCCCTTGTTGACGCCCTCCGGCAGACCAGGACCGCCGGCGACGAGCGTCGCGCCTTCCTCGATGCCCTTGTTGATCAAGGCCTGGATCTTGTCCCACTGAATGCGCGAGACGACCGGGCCGATGGTGGTGCCTTCGGCGCGGGGATCGCCCGCCTTGGTCTTGTCGGCCACGCCCTTGGCGATGGCGGCGACTTCCTTCATCTTCGACAGCGGCACGATCATCCTGGACGGCGCGTTGCAAGACTGGCCGGAGTTATTGAACATGTGCATGACGCCGCCGGTCACCGCCTTGGTGAGATCAGCGCCTTCGAGGATGATGTTCGGCGACTTGCCGCCGAGTTCCTGGCTGACGCGCTTGACGGTTGGGGCCGCGCGCTTGGCAACATCGATGCCGGCACGGGTCGAACCGGTGAAAGAGATCATGTCGATATTCGGATGCTCGCTCATGGCGGCACCGACCTCGGGGCCAAGTCCGTTGATCAGGTTGAACACGCCCTTCGGCACGCCGGCTTCATGGAGGATTTCGGCGAAAATCAACGCCGACGTCGGGGTAAATTCCGACGGCTTGAGGATCATGGTGCAGCCGGCGGCAAGCGCTGGCGCGACCTTGCAGGCGATCTGGTTCAGCGGCCAGTTCCACGGCGTGATCATGCCGATGACGCCAACGGGCTCGCGGACGACGACCGCGGTGCCGAGCGTTTCCTCGAAGTGATAGTTCTTCAGGACGTCGAGCGTGGACATGATGTGTCCGAGGCCGGCGCCGGCTTGCAGCTTTTCGGCCATCGGCAGCGGCGCGCCCATCTCGTCGGAGACGGCGGCACCAATCTCCTTCATGCGACCCTTGTAGATTTCGACGACCTTGGTCAGCAGCGCCACGCGCTCTTCACGGCTGGTCTGCGAATAGGTCTCGAAGGCGCGCTTGGCGGCGGCGACCGCTTTGTCAACGTCGGCCTTGGAGCCGAGCGCAATCTCATACATCGCTTCTTCAGTCGCCGGATTGACGACGGGCGTGGATTTTTTGACGACCGGATCAACCCAGGCGCCATCGATGTAGAATTGCAGGCGGTTAACCATCATAGACCTCTTGATTTCACGGGCTTGGAAGGGGGTGAACAAGCGTTCGGCGAGCACTTTTGCACGAATGCAAGAAAAATTGAACCCGCCATATGCGGGACGCGGCGTTGCGGCCCACACGGCATATAGGGATCGAGGTGTGAAGGAAGCAAGGCAGGGCTTTTTCCCTTCCCTTTGTGGGAAAGGGGAAATTCCATCACACGGCCAATTTCCGATGCCGCACCGGGGCGCCGGCCGTGAGGCTCTCGGCCGCATCGATGATGGCGTTGGCGTCGATGCCGTAGTGACGATAGAGGTCGTCGATGGTGCCGGTCTGGCCGAAATGCTCGACGCCGAGCGCTTCGACCCGATGACCGCGCACCCCGCCGAGCCAGCCCAGCGTCGCCGGATGCCCGTCGATCACGGTGACGAGACCGCAGTCGCGTGGCAGCGGCGTCAGCAGCTTTTCGATGTGGGACAGATGCGCGACGCCACGGCGATCCCTGCGCAAGCCGCGCGCCGCGCTCCATCCCGCATGCAGCCGATCAGCCGAGGTGATCGCGAGTAGCCCAATGTCGCGGCGGCTTTCGCCGAGAAGCCCGACCGCCTCGATCGCCTCCGGCGCAAGCGCGCCGGTATAGGCGATGACGACCTCCGCATTCGGCCCGGGTTTGCGCAACCAGTAAGCGCCTTCGGTGATTCCCGCTTCCAACTCGGGCGTCATGATCCGCTGCGGCTGGTCGAGCGTGCGCGTGGTGAGCCGCAGATAGACCGAACCACCCTCGCCGGCTTCGCGCTGCATATGGCGGAAACCCCATCCCATGATAACGGCAAGTTCATCAACAAAGGCCGGCTCAAAGGACGAAAGCCCGTCCTGCGCCATGCCGATCAAAGGCGTTGCGATCGATTGATGCGCACCGCCCTCGGGCGCCAGCGTGATGCCGGATGGCGTCGCCGCCACCATGAAGCGCGCGTCCTGGTAGCAGGCATAGTTCAGCGCATCGAGACCGCGTTCGATAAAGGGATCGTAGAGCGTGGCCACCGGCAGCAGCCGCTCGCCGTTGATCGCATGCGACAAGCCCAGCGCTGACATCAGGATGAACAGATTCATCTCGGCGATGCCGAGTTCGACGTGCTGGCCTTTTGGCGAGGCATCCCAGTTAAAGGTCGAGGGAATTTTCTCACTGCGGAACAGGTCGGCCTTCTCCGCGCGCGCGAACAGACCACGCCGGTTGACCCAGGCACCGAGATTGGTCGACACCGTCACATCGGGCGACGAGGTGACGATGCGGGAGGCCAAGGCGCTGTCACCGCGCGCGAGCTCATTGAGAACAAGACCGAAGCCCTGTTGCGTGGACATCTGCGGCGACGGCGAAAACATCAACCGCTCCGGCACGCTAATTACTGGCGCGCTCAGCCGCCGCCTGCCCTCGCGATTGAACGGAACCGACGCGAGGTACGCCTCGAGTTCAATCGGGGTTTGCGACAGGCCCTCGAACTTGTCCCACTCGTGACCAGGGCGAATGTTCTGTGTCCCGCGCCACTTCTCCATCTGCGCCACCGTCATCAGGCCGGCGTGGTTGTCCTTGTGACCCTGAAACGGCAGGCCGACGCCCTTGATGGTGTAGGCGATGAAGCAGACCGGCCGGTCGTGGTCGATCGACTCGAACGCCTCCAGCATGCTCGCCATGTCGTGGCCGCCGAGATTGGACATCAGCGCCAGCAATTCCTCGTCGCTGCGCCGCTCGATCAGTTGCGTGACCGGTCCCTGATCGCCGATCTCGTCGCGCAAATGCTTGCGGAATGCAGCCCCGCCCTGGAAGCACAGCGCCGCGTAGAGCTGGTTCGGACAGGCGTCGATCCATTTTCGCAAAGCTTCACCGCCCGGTTCGGCAAAGGCTTCCCGCATCAACCTTCCATATTTGACGATCACCACGTCCCAGCCGAAATTGCGGAACATGGATTTGAATTTTTCCCACAAGCCTTCGCGCACCACGGCATCGAGGCTCTGGCGGTTATAATCGACCACCCACCAGGTATTGCGCAGGCCGTGCTTCCAGCCCTCGAGCAAGGCCTCGAAGATATTGCCCTCGTCCATTTCGGCGTCACCGACGAGCGCGATCATCCGCCCCTCGGGGCGATCCTTGGCCCAGCCATGCGCTTTGACGTAATCCTGCACCAGTGAGGCAAACAGCGTCTGCGCCACGCCGAGCCCGACCGAGCCGGTGGAGAAATCGACGTCATCGACGTCTTTGGTCCGCGACGGATAGGATTGCGCGCCCTTGAAGCCTCGGAAATTCTCCAATTTCTCGCGAGTTTGGTGCCCGAAAAGATACTGGATGGCGTGAAACACCGGGCTCGCATGCGGCTTCACCGCGACGCGGTCCTGCGGTCGCAACACGGAAAAATAAAGTGCCGACATGATGGTCGCGAGCGAGGCCGAAGACGCCTGATGCCCGCCGACTTTCAGCCCGTCGACATTGGGCCGGATGTGATTGGCGTGATGGATCGTCCATGAAGAGAGCCATAGCGCCTTGCGTGCCAGCGCAGACAGCATTTCAAGACGTGCAGGTTCGATCGGCATGGCGCAGCTCCCGGTCTTGAGGCTTTTCGTGGCTTTGGTATCGCGGAGTTTACCGCGGTCATTTCCACCGAAAATCTCAAATTGTGACGGCATACCCTGATATTTTGGGATAATTTATCAATCCAAGTCCTCCAATCAATGGTTTATCCCAATGTCACCCCTCGATGCCATAGACCGCAAAATTCTCGGTCTGCTGCAATCCGACGGCCGCATCACCATGGCCGAGCTTGCCGAAAAGGTCGGGCTTTCGGTCTCGCCGTGTCATCGCCGGGTGAAGCTTTTGGAAGAGCGCGGCGTCATCACCCGCTACATCGCCACCGTCGACCAGAAATCAGTCGGGCTTCATGTCAGCGTTTTCATCTCGATCAAGCTGGCGCGGCAGAAGGAAGAGGACCTCAACCGCTTCGCGCGCGCCATCTCGAAATGGGATGAAGTGCTGGAATGTTATTTGATGACCGGCAATCGCGACTATCTCTTGCGCGTCGTCGTTGCCGATCTGTCTTCCTATGAAGCGTTCCTGAAAAACAAGCTGACGCGGCTCGAGGGCATCGCCTCGATCGAGTTCAAGTTTTGCGCTCAGCCAGGTGAAATATTCGATCGCGCTGCCGGTGTGACAACCTATCTGTCGTCCCTTTGAAAGGGACCCATAACCACCGGCTTCCGTTATAGGCAAAGCCGTCAAACAGTCCAGGACGACAAGAGCCTGAAGAACTACGGATTCGGCGACGGCTCCGCCAGCGCGGCCAGCCGAGAATGCCTCACACGTTCGCGGTGCGCCGTATAAAGACCACTGGCGACGATGATGGCCGCGCCCACCACGGTCCAGACGTCAGGGACTTCACCAAAGATCACAAAGCCGAGCAGCGTGACCCAGAGAAGCTGGATATAGGAAAACGGAGCCAGCACGGAAGCATCCGCGTAACGAAAAGCAAGCACGACGATCCACTGCCCCGCCGTGGATGCCAACCCGATAATGATCCCGAACAGGATATCGTGCCAGGTTGGTGTGACCCAGACGAAGGGAACCAGCGCGCAGAGAACGACAAAGCCCACGATCGACGAGTAGGTCATCGTGACCACGGTGTGCTCCTGCCCGCTCATCTTGCGCGTCAAGATCAGCGTGCAGGCCCATGCGAGCGCCGAGACTACCGGGAAGAACGCAGCCGGATGAAAGGCGCTCGTGCCAGGACGCAGGACGATCATCACGCCCATTAGTCCCACCGCCGCCGCGAGCCAGCGCCTCAGGCCCACTTTCTCGCCGAGGAAAAAGATCGACAGCGCCGTCACGAACAGCGGCGAGACGAAGCTGGTGGCGGAAGCCTCGGCAATGGGGAGAAACCGCAAGCCCGAAATAAACAGCAGCGATGAGCCAAGCAGCGCCAGGCCGCGAGTGACCTGAAGCACCGGCCGCCTGGTCCGCAACGAAAAAAACGGCGAAGCGGGGACCATCGCAGGAATCATGATCAGCGCGAATACCAGAAACCTGATCCAGGCGATCTCGATCGAGGGCAACGTCGTCGAGAGATATTTCGACGTCGCATCCGAAGTGCCGAGAAAAATGCCCGATAGCAGAAGCAGGGCGATGCCGCGAAGCGGCCGGTCGGCCCGTGCGGGCGCAACTTTGCCCGGTTTCGCTGGACTTGAATTTTCCTGGGGCAACGCCAAAGGAGCGCTGTCGAGCTTTAAAGCTGCTGCGGGGCGGGTCACGATCTTGAGCTCGGGGGCGGGAAAAGTCGAATTGGGCGAGGCATCAAAGAAGCGCCATTGTCCCGGCGCGACAAGGCCGGAAAACAGGACGCGGATATGCGCTGCTGCCCCGCGCCCTAAAGCATTGGCAAGCCACGCGGTTTCGGCCCGCGCGGAAATGCTCTGTCGAGCACGTCGACTTCATCCGCATCGAGCACGAGATCGCCGGCGGCCGCATTCTCGGCGGCGTGTTCGGCGCTTCCCGCCTTCGGGATCGCAAACACATCCGGTTCGCGTGCGAGAAACGTCAGCGCGACCTGACGCGCGGAGGCGCCACGGCGTTTGGCGATCGTCTGCAATGCCTCGCCACCTTTGCTGTTTGCCTTTGGAAAATCGTTGTGCCCGAACGGCGAATAGGCGACCACGGCGACGCCGTGCTTTGCGCACCACGGGATCACCGCGTGTTCGATTGCGCGTTCCTGCAAGTGATAAAGCACCTGATTGCAGGCAATCTTCCCGGAGCCTGCGACTTCCAGAAGCTCGTCGAGATCGTCGGCATCGAAATTGGAAACGCCCCAGGAGCGGATTTTCCCGGCACTTACCAGTTGCTCGAATGCGTCAACGGTTTCGGCCAGCGCAAAGCTGCCGCGCCAGTGCAACAGATAACAATCGAGCCGATCCGTCTTGAGTTGCTTCAACGAGCGCTCGCACGCTTCAACCGTGCCGCGCCGCGACGCGTTGCTTGGTAGAACTTTTGAGACCAGATACGTCTCGTCACGACGACCCGCGATGGCCTCGGCAATGACAAGCTCGGCATCGCCGTACATTTCCGCCGTATCGATGTGGGTCATGCCGAGATCGATACCCCGGCGCAGCGCAGCAACCGCCTGCTTGCGATCGCCGCGATCGAGGTACCAGGTGCCCTGCCCGATGACCGATACATCGTGGCCGGTGGTGCCGAACTTTTTTTGTTTCATGTGGAATACCCTATGGCGCAAAGGCGGGCGCACCATAGAGCAAGCGATGTCCAACGTCGATCAGCTTGCCGCGATTAGTTTACCGCGCTCGGGATCGGTGGTGCCGGATTGCGCGATCAGCCGTTTGAGTTCGGGTATGCATGAGCCGCAATTGGTGCCTGCCTTGAGCCGCATGCCAATTTCGGCGTGCGAGCGTGCGCCGGCCGCAATCGCATCGCAGATCGTATTGCGTCCGACGCCAAAGCAGGCGCAGACCACCGGCCCCGTACTCGCAAGCCCTTGCGCCGGTTTGCCGGACAACAGCATCCGCCGTTGATCGACGCTCAGCGCGCCGGCTGCGAACAGTTCCTTCGCGACATCCCAGTCGCCGGCGTCTCGCCCTGGTCCCAAAAACAAACAGGTCTCGATCGCCTCACCCTTGAACGACGCCGCGCGGTACACGCCGCCGCCAAAGTCGCTATATTCGGCAAGTTCCTCACCTGCCACTTCGCGCAGCCAGGACGACCAGCCCTTGAGGTCGGCATTGTCGGCCAGGAGATAACCCAATCCGCCGCTGACTGTGGCGCGGGCCCACCAGGCATGCTCGGGCAACTGAAGTGGCTTGCGCGACAGCACAAAGCCGCGGAAGACATATTCGTATGGCAGGATCGATGCCGGCGTCGCTTTGGCTTCCGGCTGGCCCGAGAACGGATCGGTGATCGGCGCAACCAGTGCGCCCACGCGCGCGGCGGAGGCGTTGGCTTCGCTCCAGTGAATCGGCGCGAACAGCATGCCGCGCTGTTGCCGCGGACTGACCACCACTTTCAGCGTGCATTGGCCGTGATCGGTGGTGACGCGGGCAAACGACCCATCGGCAAGACCGTGTCGCGCGGCGTCGTCGGGGTGCACCTCGACGAACGGTTCCGGCAGATGCGCCCCCAATCGCGGGCTCATGCCGGTACGGGTCATGGTGTGCCATTGATCGCGGATGCGGCCGGTATTGAGCCACAGCGGACGTCCCTCATTGATCTCGGTGCGCAGCACCGGCCGTTCCGGCGCTACGAAACGCCCTTTTCGGTCGTTGGTGAAGAATTCGCCGCCGGCGAAAAACCGTTGCTGTCCGGTTTCGTCTGTGCGATGCGGCCACAGCACCGGCTTCATCGTATCGAAGGCGTCGTCGTTGAGTTCGCTCAAGCCGCCGATGTCGAAATCACGGCTGCCCTTGTTCTCGAATGCCGAGAGCGCGGCATGCTCTCGGAAGATCGCCGCCGCCGAGTTATACTCGAACGCAGGTGCAAATCCGAGGCGCTTGGCCACTTCGCTCACGATCCACCAGTCGGGCCGCGCTTCTCCAGGTGCCGGCAAGAAGGCGCGCTGACGCGAGATGCGTCGTTCGGAATTGGTGACGGTTCCGGACTTCTCGCCCCATGCCAGCGCCGGCAGCAGCACATGTGCGCCGGCCCCGACAGTGTCGTTGGAGAGAACGTTTTCGGAAATCACGAACAGTTCGAGCTTTTTCAAAGCCGCGCGCGCCGCATCCGCATCGGGCAGCGACACCGCCGGGTTGGTACCGATCACCCATAGCGCCTTGATGTCGCCGCGCCCGATCGCCTCGAACATCTGGACCGCCTTGAGGCCTTCATGCGTCGCGATCCGCGGCGCTTTCCAGAACCGCCGCACGCGATCGATGTCAGGCGGCGTGAAGTTCATATGCGCGGCGAGCTGGTTGGAGAGCCCGCCGACTTCGCGGCCACCCATCGCGTTCGGCTGTCCTGTGAGCGAAAACGGCGATGCGCCGATCTTGCCGATCCGTCCCGTTGCGAGGTGGCAATTGAGGATGGCATTGACCTTGTCAGTGCCCTGCGCCGACTGATTGACGCCTTGCGAATAGAGCGTGACTACGCGCGGCGTCGCCGCAAATAGCTGAAAGAAGGCCGCGACGTCCTGTTCGGAAAGGCCGGTGGCCAAGGCGGTTGCAGTCACGCTGCCGGCGATGCCGCGGGCACGCGCGAGCGCTTCGTCGAAACCGCCCGTGTAACGCGCGATGTAGTCGCGATCAAGCATGCCGTGATCGGCCAGATGCACGAGCAGTCCACAGAACAATGCCGTGTCGGTGCCGGGCTTCACCCCCAAAAACAGATCAGCGTCTTCAGAAGTATCGGTCTTGCGCGGATCGATCACCACCATCCGCGCGCCGCGGCCCTGCTTGTTGGCGATCATGCGCTGGAACAACACCGGATGACACCAGGCGGCGTTGGAGCCGACCAGCACCAGAAGATCGGCCTCGTCGAGATCTTCATACACGCCCGGCACGGTGTCGGCGCCAAAGGCGCGGCGATGGCCGGCCACCGAGGACGCCATGCACAGCCGCGAATTGGTGTCGACATTACCGCTGCCGATGAAGCCTTTCATCAGCTTGTTGGCGACGTAATAATCCTCGGTCAGCAATTGCCCGGAGAGATAGAACGCCACCGCATTCGGGCCGTCGCGCGCCACGATGTGCGAAAAGCGATGTGCGATATGATCTAGCGCATCCGTCCAGGCAACCCGCTCCATCGTGCCTTTGCTGCAACGGATCATCGGATAGAGCAGACGATTTTCGAGACCGACCGTTTCGCCGAGCGCCGAGCCCTTCGAGCACAGCCGGCCGAAATTTGCGGGATGCGCGGGATCGCCGGAGATCGCTGCGCCGCCGCTTCCGTCCGGCGTTGCCAGCACGCCGCAACCGACGCCGCAATAGGGGCAGGTGGTAGACGTTGTTTTTAGCGACGTGTCGACTGCCGTCATCGATGTCAACCCATCATGCGGCCGCGGCCAGCGTTGCGGCCGGGCGGCCGAACATCATGTCCTTGCGGATCGCCGTAACATTGTCTCGATTGCGGATCATCCCGAGATACCAAAGCGCCTCAGAGGTATCCCCGACCAGCACCGCGCCGGCCAATCTGCCATCCTGGATCACGAGCTTCTTGTAGACGCCGCTTCTGGCGTCGTTGAGCACGATGACCTCACTGCCGTCACTGCCCAGGAAATCGCCCGCGGAAAATACGCCGACCCCGGACACTTTGAGATTGGTTGCGGTCACGCTCCCGCCATAGGCGGCGTTGCGACCGGCCAAGTGCTGCGCCAGCACCTTCGCTTGCTCATAGGCCGGCTCAACCAGGCCGTAACAGATGCCACGATGCTCGGCGCATTCGCCGAGCGCGAAGATATCCGCCGTGCCGGTCTGGAGCTGGTCGTCGACCACGATCCCGCGGTTGACCTGAATGCCGGCCTCTTTGGCGACCGCGACATTCGGTCGAATCCCGGCGGCGAAGATCACCGCGTCGGCGTCGATGCGACGTCCATCGGTGAGTTCGACGCCTTCGACACGGCTCTCGCCCAGGATACGAGCCGTGCTGGCGTTGAGCAGGACATTGATTCCCTTTCTTTCGACCAGCGACTTCAAAAGCGCTCCTGCCGGCGCATCAAGCTGGCGCTCCATCAGCCGATCCATAAGGTGAAGGAGTGTCACCGGCGCTCCCGCTTTGGCGAGCCCGTAAGCCGCCTCAAGCCCGAGCAACCCTCCGCCGACGACCACCACGCGCTTTTTGCCCGCGGCCAACGTCAGCAAAAGATCGACATCGCGGCTGTCGCGAAAGGTATGCACGCCAACCAGATCCGCGCCGGGCACGTTAAGCCGAAGCGCCGAAGACCCTGTCGCAAGCACCAGTTTTGAAAAGCCGATGCTCTCTTCATTGGCGATCTTGAGCTCGCGGCGGCCGACATCGATCTCATCGACGGCGCAGCCATATTTCAGCGTGACGCCGCGGTCGCGCCACCAGTTGGCGGGCCTGAGTTCGATTTCATGGGAGGCCGTCTCGCCCGCGAGCACCGATGACAGCAGCACGCGATTATAAGCAAGCCTCGGTTCCTCGCCGATGACGGCCACGGCATAACGGCCGAGCGCGACCTTGGCGAGTTCATCGACCAGGCGCGCGGCCGCCATTCCGTTGCCGACGATCACGAGCGATTCACTCATGGCCCGTTGCCCCTACTCGGCCGCCTGCGAGGTGCCGTAGGCTTCGGAAATCATGAAGCCGGACAGCGTTCCGTAGGCCGTGGTCCATGCGCTTGCGACGTCGGGCGTCCAGCCCGCCCCCAATCCCTTTTCCAGCGTCCATAGCAAGGCCGCTCCGACCACCGGATAGTGCTCAGGCTTGGCGCCGTAGCCGACGTGCCGTTTGGCAAGCGCACTCGCCGCCGGCAGGATCGCGGGAAGATCGCTTAAACCGTTGACCACAACGGCGAGCGTCGCCATCAGCTTTTTCCGCTGCTCGGTCAGGTCGCTCGGAAACATCGATTTGACCTGCGGCGCGATTTCGAACAGGCGGTTGTAAAAGAGTGTCGCGGCCTGATCCGAGATCGGCGCTACTTTCGAGAAGCTCTGCTGCACCAGTTTGACTTGATCGGGCGTCATGTCTTCCTCCTGCCGGTTGCCTCTGCCTTCCGCCGCCACCTCGTCCCGCTTACGGGACGAGGCCGATCGTCAGGGCCGCGATGGCGCGCGGCCGACTTTGCGTCGTTTATATTCGTGCGGAGGCCATGCTTGTCGCACCTGCTTCCGCCGGACTGCGGCGCAGGTAGAACCACCAGGTCATGGCCAGGCAAATCGCGTAGAAGCCGAGATAGATGAAGAGAGCGAGCTGCGGTCCACCGGTTGCGGCAATCGATTTGCCGAAGCCACTCGGGATGAAGTAGCCGCCGCACGCACCGATGGCGCCGATGAAGCCGACTGCCGCACCGCTTTCGATGCTCGCCGTCTTGATTGCCAGCGCGCGACCGGCTTCGCCCTTGCCTTGGGCTTTGCGCAGATTTTCCTCACGGAATATCGAGGGGATCATGCGGTAGGTCGACCCGTTGCCGATGCCGGTGGTGACGAAGATAATGAGGAACATCGTCAGGAAGCCGGCGAAGTCCTTGTTACCCACGAAGTAGATGACGCCGATGGTGGCCGCCGCCATCACGATGAAATTCCAGAAGGTGATGATCGCGCCGCCGATCTTGTCGGCCAGCAGGCCGCCGAATGGACGCGACAGCGAGCCGACCAACGGACCGAGGAACGCAATCGCGATCGTGACGGACGGAAACTGCGTCTTGATCAGCAGCGGAAAGGCCGCCGAGTAGCCGATGAAGGAGCCGAAGGTCCCGATGTAGATGAAGGACATGATCCAGGTGTGCTTGCGCCTGACGACCGCGACCTGATCCTTGAACGACGACTTCGCCGTGGTCAGGTTGTTCATAAAATAGACGGCGCCGAACACTGCGATGATGAGCGGCACGACCCACATCAGCCCGGCGTTCTGGAGATAGACGCCGGAGACCGGCGTGGCCTGGTAAAGATTGAAGATGCCGAACCCCATCAGGATCGGCGTGATCAACTGAACGCTGCTGACGCCGATATTGCCGCCGGCGGCGTTGAGGCCGAGCGCCCAGCCCTTCATGCGGTCGGGATAAAAGAAGGAGATATTGGCCATGCTGGAGGCGAAGTTGCCGCCGCCAAGACCGGCGGTCGAAGCCACCAGCAACATCAGCCAGAACGGAGTATCTGGCTGGCTGACGAAGTAAGCGAGCCCGAAGGTCGGGATGAAGAGCACCGAAGCCGAGAAGATCGTCCAGTTGCGGCCGCCGAAGGTCGTCACCGCGAAGGTGTAGGGAAAACGCATCAGCGAACCGATCAGACCCGGAATGGCGACGAGCTGAAACAACTGATCGGTGGTGTAGTGGAAACCGGCCGCCGGCAGTTTGGTCGCGACGATCGACCAAATCAGCCAGACGGAAAATCCGATGTGCTCGGCAACGATCGACCAGATCAGGTTGCGGCGCGCAGTCACCTTGCCCTTGGTTTCCCAGAAGGTCGCATCTTCTGGGTTCCAGTCTGAAATCCAGGTTGGATCTTTCGAGCTCATTGAGATTTCCTTTGCGAGAGGTGGCCAGTCGGGTCGCCGTCCGAAGGCATGGCGGCGCATGCCGGGAGAAGTCCGGTGGAGCGGCGTCAAATCGGATGATTGGCTTTCGGCGACGGCATCGATGGCGTCGGCAATAAGCTATTCAAGCTTTGTGCCAAGCCGGATCATCATAAAAATATGTTATTTTTCAAATATTTACAAGAGAACACGCGACCGTCGCGCGTGGCTCGGCCCGCACTCAAAACTTGCACCCGCTCATTTATTGTGCGACGCACAATGATTGAGCAGCGCGCTCAAAAATACGCCTGCCGAGTTCGAGGGGTTGGCGGATGCCTCACGCCGTCCGCCTCTCCATGAGTGTAAGTGGCACGCCGTTGTGTTCGATCCGCTCGAACGTACGCCAGCCGATCCGCGCATAGAGCGCTTCGCTGCGCGGCGTGAACAAATAAAGCCGATCGTGCCCAAGCCGTGCAGCTTCCGTGACGGCATGCAAACTCAATGCGGAAGCGATGCCCTTCCCTCTGAATTCGTCCGGTACGTATACCGAGGATAGCCAGGGTGTCAGATGCTTGTGGGTGATGGTCGTCGGAAGGATGCCGGCCGAGCCAACCAACCTTCCGCTTGCGGACGTTGCGATGAATGCGGTCGGCAGCGCATCCTTCTGGAGCGACAAACGAAGCCTCTCGGTTCGGTCTTCGATCGTAGCCGCCGGATTGAGATAGCCGAATTGTGCGTGCTGCCACGCCGCCACGGTTGGCAAATGCTGCGGGTGGTCCGCCAAATATTCGATCTTCATTTCTTTCGCGTTTGTCGTTAGGCCGTGCGCAGCGACAGGTTGCTGTCGCAGTTGTTGTCATCTCTTTGCTCGCGAGCCGGCATAGCTTCTGACGTCGGGTTCAGGCGTCCTCGGCCACCGCCATCGGCTTGGGCGCGACACCCTCGCCCGGCTTCAACCGGAATTCGTAAGTCATGAGATGCCAGGGCGTCTCGGCCGGTTTGCCATCCGGCATGGTGGGATCGGTGCGCTTTTCGACCTTGGCAATCAGCTCGTTCTTCACGCCGAATACGACATCGGTGTCGATATATTTGTCGCCTTCGACGAAGACATGCGTGACCAGCGGCTCGTGTCCGGGCGCATTGACCAGGAAATGCACATGCGCTGGCCGCATCGGATGGCGGTGCAGCGCCAGAATCATCTGTCCGACCGGGCCGTCGGTCGGGATCGGATAGCTGCATGGCAGAATGGTGCGGAAGTAAAACCGGCCGTCAGCGTCCGTGACGAAGCGCCCGCGCGACGACGGACCCGCGGTTTCGTAATCCGGTTTCTGTGAATCGTACCAGCCGTCGTCATCGGCGTGCCAGATATCGACCGGAACGTTCGCGAGCGGCTTGCCGTTCAGATCGGTTACGTGGCCCTGCACGAACATTTTCTCTCCCTCGAGCTTGGGAGAGACGTCGGTGCCATGCGGCATCGCCTTGTGCTCACCAACATAGAATGGACCCAGCACCGTGGTTTCGGTCGCGCCTTCGCGTTCCCTGTGGTTGACGGCATCCACCAGCATCGAGACGCCAAGCACGTCGGACAACAGGATGAATTCCTGCCGGCTTGGCGTGCACTTCTGGCCGACGCGGGTGAGGAAATCGATGGCGTATTCCCATTCGGCAAAGGTGAGATCGGTCTTGCGGACGAAGCCGTGCAACGATTTCACCAATTCCTCCATCAGGAATTTGATCCGCGGATTCTTCACCTCCTCAAAACTGCTGATGACGGCGGCGGTGAGTTCGGTGTCGTTGAACTGGGTCATTTTTCTTTGTCCTTGGGTGGTACTTGTTTGCCTCCACCCTATACCAGTCGACAAACCAAGGTAAGCGTGATGCGGTTGGAAGGCCGCGCCGATTTCGGCTATCAAAAGGCGCCCATTTTCAAGAGATGAAATCCGATGCCGGCCCTCCCCCTCTCCTCGCCCGAATCTGCCGGCATGTCGAAGGCCGCTTTTGATCGGATCGATCGTCATCTGCGCGAACGCTATATCGAGGCCGGCCGTTTTCCCGGAACCCAGCTTCTGGTCTATCGCCGCGGCCAGCTCGTCCACCGTTCCTCGCAGGGTCTTGCGGATCTCGAGCGCAAAACGCCCGTAAAAGACGACACGATCTATCGCATCTATTCCATGACCAAGCCGATCACGAGCATCGCCTTCATGATGCTGGTCGAGGAAGGCCGCGTCGCGCTCGACGAGCCCGTCCATAGATATATCCCGGAATGGAAGAACCTCGGCGTGTTCCAGGCCGGCTTCTGGCCGGCCTTTCTCACCCGGCCACCGTCGCGGCCGATGCAGATCGTCGATTTGATGCGGCATACTTCAGGCCTCACCTACGGTTTCCAGCAACGCGGCAATGTGGACGCGGCCTATCGCGAATTGAAAATCGGCGAGGTCGAGAAAGCGGGAACGCTGCAATCCATGATCGCGGACCTGGCGAAAATTCCGTTGGAATTCTCGCCGGGCGAAGCCTGGAACTATTCACTCTCAACCGACGTGATCGGTTATCTCATCGGCCTCATCAGCGGCAGGCCGCTCGAGCAGTTTCTTCAGGAGCGTATCCTCGATCCACTCGGCATGAAGGATACCGGATTTTTCGTTCCAGCCGCCAAAGCCCATCGTCTGGCGGCGTGCTATTCAGCTGATCCGCAAGGCGCCACCTTTAACCCGACGGATCGCAAGGGCGGCCTCACCTTGCAGGACGATCCGGTCACCAGTTCTTTCCTTTCGCCGCCCTCCTTCATCTCCGGTGGCGGCGGGTTGTGCTCGACGTCGGCCGATTATCTCACCTTCTGCCGCGCGCTGCTCAATCGCGGCGAACTCGATGGCGTGCGGCTGATAGGCCCGAAAACGCTGGCCCTGATGACGTCAAATCATCTGCCGGGCGGCAAGATGTTGCCCGAGCTGTCGCGATCGCTGTTCTCCGAGGCGGCCTATCATGGCATCGGTTTTGGCCTTGGCTTTTCCGTCACGCTCGATCCGGCAAAAACACTCATTCCCGGCAGCGCCGGCGAATATGCGTGGGGAGGTGCGGCGACGACGTCGTTCTGGATCGACCCGGCGGAGGAGTTGATCGCCATTTTCATGACGCAGGTCTTGCCGTCGACGGCGACGCCGATCAGGCGCGAGCTGCGCACGATGATCTATTCGGCGATCACCGACAGCAATCTTTGATCTGGTCCCGGTTCAGCCGATACTTTGCAGACGCGGAAACGTCTCCAGAAGCCAGATGCTGGCGGTCGAGACCCCGCCGGTCAGAAAGGCGATTCCCGTGATCACGAGCAGCACGCCCATGGCCTGTTCGACGCGCGCCAGATGCCGCTTCATGCGCGCAAACAGCGAAGAGAATTGCTCCACCATAAAGGCTGCGATCAGGAACGGAATGCCAAGGCCGGCGGAATAGACCGCGAGCAGACCGGCTCCCTTTTCCACGGTGGATTCCGAGGCCGCGATCGACAGGATCGCCGCCAGGATCGGCCCGATACAGGGCGTCCAGCCAAATGCAAAGGCAAGCCCCATCGCATAGGCGCCCCAAAGCCCGACAGGCTTGGGGATGGGAAGGCGCCCTTCCCGCATCAATAGGTCGATCCGCGTCAGCCCGAGGAAGTGCAGGCCCATCACGATGATAACGACGCCTGCAACAATCGAGAGCTCCGCCGACCAGGCATGGATGAAGCTCCCGATCAGGGAAGCGCTGGCCCCCAGCATTACAAACACGGTGGAAAAGCCGAGCACGAACACGAGGGCAGAGACCATCACCGCGCGGCGGGAGGACGAGGCAGGCTCGTCATTGGCCACATGTTCGATGGTCGCGCCAGTCAGATAGACCAGATAAGGCGGCACCAACGGCAGCACGCATGGCGACAGAAAACTGACAAGGCCTGCAATCAGAGCAGCCGGAAGCGAGACGTCATGGATCATGATAGACGTTGATGTAGCCGATATGCGGAAATCCGCAAATCACGAGGATGCGCCCGGCCACGCCTGGCGACCGGCTACACCGGTAGCCTCGCGCTACTTGACCAGCTTCAGGGAAACCGGCGAACGCGGGCGCGGGCTTTCCTGCGGTTCAGGCTGAACCGGATTTGAAGCCGCCTCGACATCCCGCACCATCGCATCGCACAACGCCTTCAATTCCGAATCGTCGATCCGGTTGAGCTTGATCCGAAGCTCCAGGATCGCGACCGAAACGAGCTGTGCAGTATCGCGATCGCCGTTCTTGATGAGGGACGTCTGGCACTCCACAAGCGTTGCCAGCACAGCTCGCAAATCTTCTTCAAAATAAGCCACAGCGTGTTTCCGTTACCGAGCCCGTGAAACGATCGATGTGATCGAGGTAATAAGTGGATCAACACCAACTCGTCCGAAAAAGTCCAATGGTATTAGCACCGAGAAGATAGATTTCGTCGTTACACAGATTTGTGACATCGCTCGGCAATCCCTTGACGATTCAACCGTGAATACCGCCTGTGCGGCGCATTATGGCGATCGGCGTTGCGGGTGCACTGCAAAAAAGTTCCGTGAACCACGCCCTCGGACTTTGGCATGGTGCACCCTGTGGGTGTAGACGTCATTTTCTGGCGCAACACTGTAAACCAGGCGCGTCAAAAAGTCTCGCCACAACCAGCGTCAGGGTTGTGATATGTCAAATAACCTGCCAAAGCAGGAAGATCGACGCCCGGATGAGATACTTAGATACAAAAGTATTGGGGAAAACGCCTCGCAGAACGGCACTTCCCGTGCAGATCGAAACGAGGCTCGATTAAATGTCGTTCCAGACCATTGCAACTTCTGTGGTCGAATTACAAACGTCATTTATCTAGTATGCGGCGGTTGAGCCGTTTTTTTCGGGAGGGAGCAGATCCCTGTAAATTTCCGGGGTTTGGATACGAATTGGTGCATTAGAAGTGGGTCTGAAACGGTATAAAGGGGTAACCTCCGAACCCTGGTATTCAGGCGCTTCATGAGCGAAGGACGGTAGAAGCAGTATGAACAAATCCATAGCAAAAAAGATGAAGCAACGTAGCGCCGGGAAACCGGACATTGAGCTGGGCAAGCGGATTCGCTTGCGGCGCGTCGAGCAGAAGGTTTCGCAGGCCGAGCTTGGGGAACAGCTTGGCGTCAGCTTCCAGCAGGTTCAGAAGTACGAAAAGGGCGTCAATCGCGTGGGCGCCGCCCGTCTTCAGGCGATTGCAACGGCGCTCGATGTGCCCGTCACGTTCTTCTACGACGGCGACAACAAGGCACGCGAGGTGGAAAGCCTGCTGTTTCTTGACAGCGCATTCAGCCTCAGGTTGCTGCGCGCCTACAGCAAGATCAAGGACCAGACGGTCCAGCGTCAGCTCGTATCCTTGATGGAATTGATCGCTGCGAACGAAGACTGATCAGGACTGACGCGTCACACTAGCGATCCCTTAACCTTCGCTAGCGCCGCGGATACGATCGATCAGAACCAGCGGATCGGCTGGCGCGCAATGGCCGCGCCAGGCCACGTGCTGGTCCGGCCGCGACAACACCAAACCGCCCTCGCGGGCCATCGCAGCCGGCGCTGCCACGTCAATTACCTTCAGCGGCAGTTTTCGCGCCCCTGCCGCGCGCGCGAACGGCGTCACATCTGTCGCCGGATCGAAACGCAACAGCGTGAATTCCGCGCCCATCGAATCGTAAAGCGAGACGCCATCGGCGAACCTGAGATGCGGCGTCCGGCATCCCGGGACGGTCGAGGGCGTGAAGCTACCCATCGTATAGGGCGGCGGTAAGCTACCGTCGTAAGCGATGATGGGTGAGCGATCGTAATAGGTGCCGAAGTTGAGACCGGCACAGGCATATTGCTGAACATTGATCTCGTAGGTGAGCCGCCCGGTTTCCTGCCGCGCGCGCTCGCCTTCCGGACTCGGATCCTCAATTTCGTCAGGCACCGCGCCACGGCGGCGGATCTCGGCTTCGGCGTGCGACATCGCAAACCGCGACACCTGGAGCAATACGAGACGAACGAGTAGAGGACATAAC
>CAVVZW010000022.1:0-27315 GCA_963752265.1 uncultured Alphaproteobacteria bacterium | reverse complement strand
GTCTTCTTCCTCATCTGCTCGACTTCGTCGTCTTGCTTGGAGCGAACGCGTTGCCGCGGTCTCTTCCTGCCGGCGGATCAGGTTCGCCTTTGCGACCCGTTCCGCCTCCACCACCTTGTTGACGAGCTCACGGATCTCGCCGGGCAGGATCACGTCCTTCACGCCAAGCTCCGCGACTTCGACACCGGAGTCCACGACACGCGCACGCACGTAGTCGCGCAGTTCGGCATCGAGCTCGGCCTTCGCCGACAGCACCTCGTCGAGCGTGCGGCCTGCGACCGCCTCGCGGATGGCGAACTGCACCAGGCGGTACAGCCACGCATCCACGTCAGGCACCGTCGCGACGACCCGCTCCGGATCGACGATCCGGCGGAACGCCGTCAGCGTCACGCGCAGGGCGATGCGATCCTTCGTCAGCATCTCCTGCGCCGTGATCTCGACCGCCTGGGGCCGCAAATCGAGGCGCTTGACCTCGATCTTGCGGTTGGCGATCCAGAAGGCGTGCCGGCCGGGCGCGAGCCGCTCGGTGAGCCGCCCATCGAGGTAGAGCAGACCCGCCTCGTGGTTCTCGACCACCGTCTCCGTGATGACCGTCGCGCGGTTGCGCTCAACCATCGCGAGGTGACGCGCTTCGACCCGAGGATCCTCCGCGATATCGATGCGTTCGACCTCGACACGCGTTGCCACCTTCCAGTAGACGCGCACCTGCCAGGGCGTCATCAACTGCACGGGACGGCCGTCGAGGCTGACGATGGCGATCTCGTTTGCCTTCGTCTCGATCGCCTCGAACAGCTCCGCAGCAAGATCGGGTCGCGCAACCTTCAGCACCGCGTAGCGCTCGGCGGAAAATTCCGCCCGAACCACGTTGAACGTCTCGGCCGTCAGTTGACGAAAAGGATCGAACAGCCGATGCCGGCCGGGCGCAAGCACGCCTGTGAGCTGACCGTTGCGGGTCAGCAAGGCTCGCTCTCCATCCTTCACCGTCAGTATCGCCGTCAAGAAATGCCAGGTCTTCGAAGTCATGGCACGCCTCCAGTGTTTGCTCTCCGGCCAAAAGCGGCCGAAAAGCGGGTTTCGTTTACAAAGGACGTGAGGACGCGGACGACGCTTCCTGCTGAAACGGCGGGCCGTGGCGTGAGCTTGCATGATGGCGGGCGCACGCGCGCGATCGCCCGACAGTTGCCGAGCGGCCGAGCGGAGCTCCCGGCATCAGCGCAAGCGGTATCTGCCGCGGCGCAAAGCCGTTTCTCCCAGTGTCAAAAGTTCGGACGAAAAGCCTTGAGGGCGATGCGGCCGGACTGCGACTGAAGCGCGCGTCCGGTCCTCGTCAGAGGAATCAGCTGGAAATGCTGAACCGGAGCGTTGGAGCGGGATTTGAACCCGCGTCACGATGATTAACAGTCATCTGCTCTACCACTGAGCTATCCTTTAGCTGTGCAAGAGACCGGAATCGAACCGATACCTTCGGGTATAACCCGACGCTCTGCCATGAGCTACTTCCTACGTATTTATCTCGGCGGAACACGAAACCGCAAAACCGGCCCGCGCCAGTCAGGATCTCGACGAGCCTGAACCTATAGCCGAAGCGAAGGAGCGTGCTCATAATGGAAACACCTTGCAGTGGCAAGTTTGTTTTCCAGATTTTTTATCTTCCGAGCGCGTTGTGGTTTTCAAGACACAGAGTCCGCGCGTCCATCGACGCGAGGTGCGCGCTCCTCAACGCACCACTTTGCCAATCCGATCGGTGCGAATGCGAGCCGCGCCATCCTTGTTGTAAGAGAAGAAGATCAAGCTGACGCGCCCGATCAGATTCTCAAAAGGGACCGAGCCGAACGACCGGCTGTCGCTCGAATTATCCCGGTTATCGCCCAGTACAAAAAAAAGACCATCAGGAACGGTAAAAGCGAGTGTGTCGTCCACGGGACTGCCGTCGAAGCAGTCGAGCGTCTCGTAGCTCCTGCCATTCGGCAATGTCTCACGCCAATGCTTGATGGACGCGCCGGATGCCGACCCGCACGCGCCATCATCGGGTATGTCGGCCAGGCGCTCACGCTTGACCGGCGCGTCATTGATATAGAGCTGACCCTGCCTCATCTGAATGCGATCGCCGGGCAGTCCGGCGACGCGTTTGACAAAGTCCGTTGCGGTATCTCTGGGATGACGAAAGACGACGACGTCACCCGGCTCAGGCTGCGAAGAAAAAATACGCCCTGAAAACAGCGGCAGCGAAAAAGGCAGCGAAAAACGGCTGATGCCATACGCGAATTTCGAGACGAAAAAGTAATCGCCAACCACGAGCGTCGGCCGCATCGAAGAGGACGGGACGTCGAAAGGCTGGTAAAGGAAGCTGCGGACGAAAAACGCAACGCCAAACCCGAGAAAAACGGCTGCGATAAGGTAGGTGCAGATCGTCGGCCAAAAGCCAAAGCGCTCGACCCGGCCAAGCATCAGCAAAAAGATAACCAAAGACCATGCCGAAAAAATCAGGGACAGGACTGGCTCGGTCCCTGAGGTCATCGCGCTTCGCCCGGTTACGACACTGACAATGAGAGCCACAATGCCACCGGCGATGATCGGCAGCATGCTCCAGGCAAACGCCGTGCGTATCTGCGGCCTCGTGGCCTGCCCACCGAACCGATTTCCGATCCAGCCCAAAATGATCGCGTAAAGATAGAGCGACACGATGCCGGTGACAGCGCCAAGCACCACCAGGCCGAGAAGAAACGTGCCGTCGTGAAGCAGACCCGCGAGTCGCAAGGATGCAAGTTGTTGGCAGATGCCGGCGATCGTGCCGAGGATCGCCAACAGCCAGACCAGATGAGACGGCGGGCCCGCAATGAGCCGCTCAATCGTCTGGCGCGGGCTGAACCACACGCCGATCCACGGCGATCGGGCGCTTTCTTCCGGCGTCGGCGTCATGAAAGCCCCTCTCCGCCTCACGCCAATAGCGCGCGGCCTCCCGCTTCATAGCGGCCTTTTGTGATCTCGAAAATAAGATACGGATGCTCACCGGAGAGTTCGCGTGTGAACACGCCCTCTCGCTTGATGCCTCCGATCTTGGTCATCGCGCCCTGGGAACGCCAGTTTTCATGACCAACCCAGAACACAACAGTATCGGCGAAAGTAAAGGCGTGATCGAGCATCAAGCGCTTCACCTCACGGTTGGCGCCGCCACCCCAATGGCTTCGAGTAAGGAATGTCCAACCGATTTCGATCTCGCCAGTTTCGGCCTCGTAGCCGCAATAGCGACTCGATCCGATCAGGCGGCCGGTAGCGCGGTCGACGAACACAAAGCCCATCTTCGATTTGATCGCGCTGTCGAAGAATTTTCGAAACTCGGGCTCGATGTGCCGGTTGGAAACCGGATGCACTTCCCAAATCTTCGGATCGGAGCCGGCCGCATATAGCTCCGTCCAGTCATCCGGTTTGATCGGTCTGATGCTGATATCAGGGCCGACAAGGGTCGGCTGAAAATCGGGCTGAGACATGGCGTGAGATTATCGCCATGCGCAGTAGCCCGAAAGAGAAATAAGACCTGAAACGCGTCTCCTCACTCCACGCGGGCGATGACGGCGAGCTTGCGGATGCCCTGGTTGCGGTAGGCGCTGAGGAACGCGTTGTAGTCGCGGAAGGAGACACAACCGTTGGAGTCGCCGTTCGGGCCGAGCATGAAGGTATGCGCGAGCAGGCCTTCGCGTCCAAAGATCGCATCTTCGCCGCCGACCGGCGTCAGCCGCAAAGCCGCAACGCCGTGGAACAACGACTCTCGTGGCTTCAAAGTGTAGATATGCGGCGGCGTCACGCCACGCATATGAATGCGCGAAGAATGCGGGTCGTCGAGGCTGGAGCCGAGGCCGGAATGCGCCTCCAGCTTGGTACCGTCGGGCAGATACACCGTGTGCGCGGTGATGTCGTAGACGGCAGTGTCGCGATCGTAGGGCGGTGCGCCGCCGAGCATCGGATTTTGTTCGCGCGTGATGCTGCCGGTTACGCTGCCTGCATCGGCAGAAGCATAAGCCAAAACCGGATTGTGCGAACCTTCCTTGCCCCACAGCTTCTCGACGATCGATTGCTTCTCGCCGGACGCGATCGACATGATCGCGCTCTTTGCGCGCTGCGCCATGTCGCGGATCTTCGCCATGCCCTTCGGGGGATCGTCCGGCTGCGCGGTCGGCGAAACAGACGCAAGCTGGAACTTGGTCGGCTCCTTCGAAGCCTCTTTCGGAATTCTCTCTCCCCTTGGGGGCTTCCTTGGGCCCTTCTTTGGGCGCTTCAGCAAGCTTCAAGGACTCAGGCTTCGGGGCCACCGCGACCTTCACGGGCTCTTCGCGCACGGACGCAGGTGCAATACCTTGCGGCGAAGCCGCCGCGAAACGATCGACGAAGGAAAGCGCAGGGCTAGCCGGCACGCTTTCCGGCGCGGCGATGACAGGTTGTTCAGGACGGGTAATCGTGCGGACGGAGACGTCGGCGAAGCGGCGTGCGACCGGTGCATCAAAACTGACGTCGCCGAGTTCCGGATAAGGACTGGCGGCGAAAATATTGGCGTAGACGGTCCAGCCGCAGCCGACCACGAGACCGATCACCGCCGACGCGATGAACAGACTCTGCGAGGTCACTTTGCGGGCTGGTCGTTTAAGTGTGGGCGCCGCGAACTGGTAACACGCAACCGTACTCGTACTCATTCGCCTTGCATCCGGACTAATTTCCCCTCGTTCCCCCTTAACCATCGTTCGAAGAGGTGCACGGCGAGGGCACCTCCGAACGCTGGCCAACACGCGATCGTCCGCCGAATTATGTTGGCAGCCTTTCGCAGAGGCGCGGAGCGTCATTAAGGCAACTTTTAGTTAAATGGGGATTAAGTGCTGGGCACTTGTAAGGCAGTCTCATTTTGAGACGGATTTGCGGCGATTTAGCCCGTAAGCTTCCGGGGAAGCTCGTAATTTCCTATCCTTGAATTCGCCATTTTTCACCGAGTGAAACTCGAGTGCTGCCGCTACCGCAATTCCGGCGGCGGCGAATTGTCGAGCACCGGACGCTTGGCTTCTTCGAGCAGATCGAGCGCATAAATCTCGATCGCAAGCGGCCCGCGCATGCGCCTGAATGCGCCGATACGCTCGACCTTCGCGAAGGTGTCCGTCACGTAGGGCTGGAGCGCCGGACGCACCTCGTCAACCCATAGAAGCTTGCCCGACAGTTTTGCCGGATCGGGCTGAGCCATGTTGACCCAGCGGATGCGTTGCGTTGGCTGCACCACGCAAGTGCCCTTCGGCAGATAGAACGTGAGCCAGCTCGCGGTGCCGTAGTCAGGCGCGAGCACGCAAGATGCGTCGACGCGCACGCGCGTAGCTTCGATATCGGCGGCGAGCTGCTGCCAGCCGACGCCGACACTGCGAACGGTCGCATCGCGGCGGTAGCCGCTGAGTGCGCCAGTATTGGCCTGCACGATCAGGGCAGCAAACATCAGGATGCCCACGGGCGAGGCCCAGCGCAGGCAAAAATCCACCACGCGTTGCGAACGCCGTTCCCAGCGGGTGATGTTGCCCGCGGCGGCAGCCGCAATCGCAAAGGCCGGATAGACCGGTGCAAACCAGTTCGCTTCGACGCGCGCATGCAGCGAATGCCAGAGGAAATAGAGCGTAATGGTCCAGAACATCGCGTTGATCAGACGCGCGCGCGGTAACCGCGCCGCCCTCGCGCCGCGCCAACGCGTAGAGCCCCATCGCGCCGAGAAGGAAAACGAGCGGGGTTGCAAACGCGATCTGGGTCGGAATCAGTTCGCCGATGAAGCCCGGCTTGAAGTCGATGATCTCCGAGCGGCCGAGCTGCTTGATGAAGGAAACCCACTGGTGATCGGCATTCCAGAGAATGACCGGGGAAAACACGGCGAGCGCCACCATCCCGCCGAGATAGGGCCAAGGCGAAATCAGCCATCGCCGCAGGTTCGGCGCGCTGATCAGCCAGACCAGGATCGCAGGCCCGAAGAACAGCGCGGTGTATTTCGACACCAGCGCCAGCCCCACCGCGGCGCCGACCGCAAGCCACCAGACGCCACGTCCGCTTTCCAGCACCTTGGCGAGAAAAAGCAGCACAAAGCTCGAGGCAAACAGCAGGGGTGAATCCGGCGTCACGATCAGGGTGCCGACCGCAGCCATCAAGGTGACGTTGAGAAGAATGGTCGCGGTCGACGCGACGCGCCGGCCCCCGAACAGAATTTCGGCCGTGCGATAGACCGCAAAACTCATCGGCAGCGCGAGCAGAATCGACACCAGCCGCACGCCGAGTTCGGTGTCGCCGGCGATCATGGTGCCGAGGCGTATCACCAGCGCGACGCCCGGCGGGTGATCGTAATAGCCGAAGGCGAGATGCTTCGACCAGATCCAGTAATAGGCTTCGTCGAAGGTCAGCGGAGTCCACATCGCCCCGACCAGCCGCAGCAGCACAAGGGCTACGACCGTAAGCGCCGTATTGCGGACGAGCCGCGCGTCAGCCGGACTCATGGAAGGTTCATCGCTTGCGCCAGACGAACAGCCCGGACATCGCGTAATTCCAGACCACGCCCATCAAGGCGCCGGCCGCGCCCGCCAGCCACCAGATCGGCTGCTGGTCGTAGACCGAAAAGGCGACGCCGACATTGGCCAGAAGGCCGACGCTGCACACGAGATAGAACAGCAGCAGGCCACGCAGGATCGCAAATCCCTGCAACCTCTGGTCTCGATAGGTGAGGAAATTGTTGAGGACGAAGTTGCTGGTCATGGCGCAAATCGCACCAAAAGCCTGCGCCTCCGTGAAAGGAATCCTGAAAATCTTGAGCGCCGCGTAGAGCACCGCGAAATGGACCACGAGCCCGAGCGAGCCGACCATCGCAAACAGCAAAAACCGCAGCGACACCACGTCACGGGTGAGTTTGGCAAGCACCAGACCCAAAAAGTCCAGCGCCACCATGGAATTGAGCTTGCTCTCGCCGTGCAGGCGCGAGCCGAACGTAAAGGGGATTTCCTTGATGCGGAGCGCACCATGGGCGGTCGCCACCACATCGAGCAGGATCTTGAAGCCCTGCGTGGACAGTTGCGGCGCCAGCGCTTCGAAACGATCGCGGCGGATCATGAAGAAGCCGCTCATGGGATCGGCGATATCAACCCGCAGCGCCCGCTTGGCGACTTCGGTCGCAAGCGCGCTGGCGCTCGCGCGGTGCCGGTTGAAGCTTTCCGCGCTGCCACCCTCGACGTAACGGCTGCCGACCACGAGATCAAATTCGCCGCTTTGGAGCAACGCGAGCATTTTCGGAAGTTGCGTTTCATCATGCTGCAAGTCGGCGTCGATGACAGCCGCACACGGCGCACTTGAGGCCAGAATGCCCTCGATGCAGGCGCCGGACAGGCCGCGCCGTCCGATGCGGCGGATGCAACGAACCCGGCCGTCCTCGCGCGAGAGGGTACGCAGGATCTCCCAGGTGCCGTCAGGAGAATTGTCGTCGACAAAAACCGCCTCAAACGGGATTCCGGCCAGCGTCTTTTCCAGACGCCGGAACAGCGTGACCACATTATCCCGCTCATTGAAGGTCGGGACAACGACAGAAAGCTGAGGTAAGCCAATGGCTTGCGCTTGGAGCCCGGACCCCATCTGTGAAGCGTCATTCATGACGCCAGCATATATCCGATCACTGGATGGGAGCCAAGGGAAGGGCCGGAAACGAGGCTTTCGAGGGCCAAAACACCCCCAGAAATGCCAACGACCACTAACAGAAGGCGCGCGTACATCCGGCGCAGCCGAGCTATTGAGTGGTCGTCCCAGCGCCGGAGCTATCAAGCATCGACGTCGCCGTTAGAACCGAGATAGGAACGATCATCCGCTTTTCAAGGGGGACTCTGAAATCGGGTCGAACTGGCGCATCCGAGCTCCTTTGATTAGGCTCCGCCCTCCCCCTGATCCACGAGCGAGATCCTCTGGTGACCAAAGCCCCCGCTTCCAAAACCGCCGCCAAATCCGGAAAGATTTTTATCGGGGTCGGCGGCTGGACGTTCGAGCCCTGGCGCGGCGTGTTCTATCCGGAAAAACTTGTCCAGGCCAAAGAGCTGCAATACGCAGCCTCCAAGCTCACCTCGATCGAGATCAACGGCACCTATTACGGCTCGCAAAAGCCGGAGAGCTTTCGCAAATGGGCGCGCGAGGTGCCCGACGGCTTTGTGTTCTCCTTGAAAGGCCCGCGCTTTGCCACCAACCGCCGGGTGCTGGCGGAGGCCGGCGATTCCGTGAAGCGATTTTATGATTCCGGCGTGCTCGAACTCGGCGACCGCTTGGGGCCGGTACTCTGGCAGTTCGCGCCGACCAAGAAATTCGACGAAGCTGATTTCGGAAAATTCCTCGAACTTCTGCCGCGCGAGCTGGAAGGCCGGCATTTGCGCCATGTGGTGGAGGTCCGTCACGACAGCTTTTGCGTGCCTGATTTCGTAGCGCTGATCCGAAAATTCGAGACGCCGGTCGTGTTCGCCGAACACGGCAAATATCCCGCGATTGCGGACGTCGCGAGCGATTTCATCTATGCGCGGCTGCAAAAGGGCGACGACGAGATCAAGACCTGCTACCCGCCAAAGCAACTCGATGCCTGGGCCAAGCGGCTGCAGTTATGGGCCGAGGGCGGTGAACCCGACGATCTGCCGCGCGTCGATGATGCGAAACCAAAGAAGGTGCCGCGCGATGTCTTCGCTTACGTGATCCACGAGGGCAAGATTTGCGCACCTGCGGGAGCTATGGAGCTGATCGCGCGCGTAAGTTAACCAGAATGGCCGGACGCAGAAAACTCTTCACCATCGGCTATGAGCAGACGCCGGCAAAAGCTGTGCTCGACGAACTCGAACAGGCGGGCGTGAAGCTGTTGGTCGACGTTCGCGCGGTCGCCTCTTCGCGCCGTCCCGGTTTTTCCAAGAGCCAGTTGGCGGCCGGGCTCGACGAACGCGGCATTTCTTATGTGCATCTGCGCGGGCTCGGCACGCCGAAAGACGGACGGCTTGCGGCGCGCGCGGGCGACTACAAAACGCTCGAAAAAATCTACCAAAAGCACCTCAAGACGCCGCAAGCGAAGGAAGAACTCGACGAGCTTTCGGCACTGGTGAATAAGTCAGGTCCGGTCTGCATTCTCTGCTACGAGCGCGACCACCAGCATTGCCACAGGCGATGGATCGCCGAGATCATCGAAGAACGCGACGGCGTCGGGGTCGATAACCTCGTGGCCAGGCAGGTGTAGCCCGTTGCCGCTCACCCCTTGGCGTCGCAGGCCCAGGCGCGGATCACGCATTCCTTGCCGCCATATTTGTAGCACTCGCGGGTCGCTTCGTTGAGCGAGTTCGAAATATGCGGCTTGACCGCATAGCCGTGGGCGCCACAGGGATTTGCCATATCGACTGAAAGGGCGGCGCAGGCGTGCTTCATCGTAACCGCCTTGCAGTCGCCGCTGCATTGCTTGAGCGCGGCGGCGAGCGCGGCGCCTTCGGCTGGATAATCATAGGCCTGCCCGAAGGCCCCGCATTTGCCGATCGCAAATGCGCCAGCGGCCCAGCTTTCGGTGACCAGCCGGCAACCACAAACCGCCAAAGTGAAGGCAAGCACGAACAACGCGCGACGGCGCGCGACAACGGTCGGCACGATCAAAATCCCCCTCCCCCAAGCATGATCCGGTATTCCGAGATCACGCTTCAACGATAACCTGAAGCGCGAGCGGCGCTTCAGCCTCAGCGGGACGAAACTTAAGCGAGAGGACGTTTCAACTTGGTGAACAGAAGGTAGAGGCCGAAAAAATTGGAGGGCGTGACGCGCTCGCGATCAACGCTGAACAAAATCTAGCCGCCGCGCGCGATCTCCAGCGCCTGCGGCGTATCGATGTCGAGAAAAGCGCCATCGCCTTCGACCGGAACCTCCGCCACTGCCTCATTATGCTTGGCGATGAGATGACGGGCGCCGACATCGCCGTTGAGCACCATCAATTCATTGAAGAAGCGGCGCGACCACAACACGGGATTGCCGCGCCGCCCGTCGCTGACGGGGACCGCGATCAAATTGCCGCGATCTGGCGCAAACGCGTCCACCAGACGGTCGATCAGATCGGCCGAGATCATCGGCATATCGCCGAGGCAAATCACGGCGCCATCCGCCTGCTTGGGCACCGCCGATATGCCGGCCTTTACCGAACTCGAAAGGCCGTGCGCGAAATCCGGATTGCGGACAAATTTCACCTTGAGCCCGGCGAGTGCCTTCTCGACCAATTCGGCTTGATGGCCAGTAACGACGATCACGTCCTTGGCTTTTGAGGCGAGCGCCTGCTCGGTCACGATCCGGACGAGCTTATGGCCATCAAGCTCCGCCAGCAGCTTGTTCGGGCCACCCATTCGCGTCGAGCGGCCCGCGGCCAGCACGACTGCGCTCACATGGCGATTTTCGCCGGCCTCAAGGATTTCGCGCGGCTGCGGCCGGGTCACGATCTCCATCAGGAGGCCGCCGACGCCCATCCCGGTCAGCTCGGCGCGGGTCACCTTGAGCCCCGCGAGCAGACGCATCAACACCCAGTCAAACCCGTTCTCCACCGGCGAACGGGCACAACCCGGCGCGCCCAGAACCGGCACGCCATTGGCATTGCCGATGAGCAGGAGGTTGCCGGGATCGACCGGCATGCCGAAATGTTCGATTTTCCCGCCGATCCCTGAGAGCGCCGCCGGAATCACGTCCCGCCGGTCGGCGATCGCGGAAGCGCCGAACACGATCACGAGTTCGGCGCCAAGGCCCAGCAACTCCTTCATGGCCGCCTTCAGCGCGGCCTCATCGTGCAGCACGCGGCGCTCGGCGACGATGGCAGCGCCCGCGGGCGCCAGCCGCTCCGCGGTCACCACGATCGTCTTGTCGACGACCTTCGGCGCGAGCCCCGGCAACAGGGTCGAGATCACGCCCACGCGCTTGATAACGAAGGGCGCGACCCGCAATGCGCCGCCTTTGGCCGCTTCCACCGCGGCATCGCGCAACTCCGCCTCAACCCCGAACGGGATGAGTTTCACGGTCGCCACCATTTCGCCTTCGACCACCGGCTTGAAGGCGGGCAGTGTTGCGAAAGTGATCGCCTCGTCCACGCCGTTGATGCGATCGACCACGGCACGGTCCACGACCAGCACGCCCGCGCGAGCGGCAAACAGATTGGCGCGGCCGGTAAAAGCACGCTCGACATGGAGGCCACTGCCTGCCACCGCCTGGGCGATACTGGCGGCAGCGATATCTTCGGAGACGTCGCCTTCCTCAAGCCGCACCACCACCACTTCCTTGACGCCAGCGCGCTTCAACGCCTCGACATCGGCAGGCCCAATCGTGGTGCCCTTCTTGAGCACCAGCGAACCCTGCCGCAGGGTGTGGACGGTGACGCCGCCGAGCGCGTCGGCCGGACTGGCAGGGCCAAATTTCATGCCGCGGCTTCTTTGTCTTTCGGCATCCGCAAGCTCGCGGTGATCTCGGCCATGATCGATACGGCAATTTCGGCAGGTGAGACCGCGCCGATCGCAAGCCCAATCGGCGCATGAATGCGCGCGATATCGGCATCGGTCGCGCCCTGCGCCTTCAACCGCTCACCGCGTTTGGCATGCGTCTTCCGCGAGCCGAGCGCGCCGATATAGAAGCAGTCGCGCGCAAAAGCGTGCAGCAGCGCCGGATCGTCGATCTTGGGATCGTGCGTGACCGCCACGAATGCCGTGTAGTGATCGACATTGAGCGGCGGCAGCGCCACGTCGGGCCATTCGGCAATCAACGGCACGTCCGGGAAGCGCTCGGGACTGGCAAAAGCCGTGCGCGGATCGACCACCGTGACATCATAGCCGAGCGAGCGGGCCAAGGGCGCCAGCGCCTGGCTGATATGAACCGCGCCGATGATCACCATACGCGCGGTCGGCGCATAGACATTGAGAAACAGTTTTTTGCCGCTGACCTCAACGTTGGCGCTCTTGCCCATGCGCAGTTGCTTTGCAAGCTCGGCATGCAGGGGATCGGCGCTAAAATCCTTGGCCTTGACGAGGCGCTGCTCGCCACTGGCTGTATCGGTCACGACAATCACAGCCCGCCGCGCGGCGCGCTCAGCGTTCAGCTCTTTGAGTGTTGCAAGCTTCACGGGTTAACCGACTTTCTCGACAAACACCCTGATCGTCCCGCCGCAGGACAGGCCGACATTCCAGGCGGTTTCGTCGGCGACGCCAAATTCGAGCATCCTGGGTTGGCCACTGGCGATCACATCCAGCGCCTCAGTCACGACGGCACCCTCGACGCAGCCGCCGGAGACCGAGCCTAAGAACGTCCCGTCATCGTTGATCACCAGGTTGGAGCCGGCCGGCCGCGGCGCCGAGCCCCAGGTTTCAACGACGGTGGCCAGCGCCACGCCGTGACCCGCCTTCTGCCAGTCTTCGGCGGCTTTCAGAATGTCTTCGTCGCGATCGAGCATGGAAGCCTCGCCAGTTTTCTCGTTCAAGCTGCGGATCGTATCAGGCTGTGATGCGGATCTCGGCTCGATGACAGCGCCTCGATCAACCCTTCGATGGACTTCAAATTATGCACCGGGCGGAATTCGTCAACGTGCGGCAGCATCATTTTGATGCCCTGCGCCTTCGGCTCGAAGCCGCCATACCGCAACAGTGGATTTAACCATATCAAACGGCGGCAGGACCGGTGCAACCGGTCCATCTCAAAAGCCAGGCGAGCGTCCGCCTCGCGCTCGAGCCCGTCGGAAATCAATAATACGATCGCGCCCTGGCCTAGCACCCGCCGGCCCCAGAGCTTGTTGAAGGCATGGAGCGACGAGGCAATTCGGGTGCCTCCGGCCCAGTCCTCCACTGCCGAAGAGCAACGCGCCAGTGCCTCGTCTGGATCCCGCGCACGCAACGAGCGCGTCACATTGGTCAGGCGAGTGCCGAACAGAAACACCGACACGCGCTTGCGTGCATCGGTAACGGCATGCAGAAAATGCAGGAACAGGCGGGTATATTCACTCATCGAACCGGAAATATCGAGCAGCGCTACGATCGGCGCCGGCTTCTCGATCCGCCCGAGCTTGCGGATATCGATGATGTCGCCGCCGGTGCGGAGCGATCCGCGCAGGGTCCGCCGCATGTCGAGCCGCTGGCCGCGTGCGTCCGGCCGGTAACGGCGGGTGCGCAATTCGGCCTGCGGCAACCTCATGCGGGTGACGGCGCGGGTGACTTCAGCGATCTCGGCCGCGGTCATCTGCGCGAAATCTTTCTTCTGCAGGATCTCCTGGTCGGATACCGACAACCGGACATCCTCTGGTCTCGCTTGCGGCGTCTCCATCATTTGCGCCGGCGAGAACGCTTCCTGAACGCGACGCGAGGCGGCTGGCGGCTTCTTCCTGGCTTGATCAGGCAGCGGCACCGAATCCAGCATCTGTTTCCATTCGTCGGCGGCGCGGAAAAACAGATCGAAGGCCCGCGCGAAAACCAACGCATGTTCGTGACGCTTGACGAAGATCGCTTCGAGCGTCGCGAATACATCGGTCCGATTGCCGATATCGACGAGCTGGAGCGCATTCATGGCGTCGATCACGGCACCCGGCCCGAGCGGAATCCCGGCCGCCCGCAGCGCGCGGGCAAAGCCGACGAGATTGTCGGCCGCCTGACCGGAAGGTAGCGAACGATGATCGATGGTCATCGGCTCGAGACCTCGGCGGTTCGCGGCGCGCGGTCAATTGCCACTTGTCGCCTCTTTCAAAACCTTTTGCAGCGTCTCGCCTTGCAGCCGCGCGATGTCGTCCTGGTATTTGAGCAGCGCGCCGAGGCTGTCGCCGATCACTTCCGGCGTCAGCGAGCGCGCATCGAGTTCGGCAAGTGCGTTGGCCCAATCGAGCGTCTCGGCAACACCCGGCGACTTGTAGAAATCCTGATGGCGCAGCGCCTGCACGAAGCGCACCACCTGCTGCGATAGTTTTGCGGAAATACCAGGCACCCGCGATTTCACGATAGCGAGCTCCCGCTCGGCGCTGGGATAATCGACCCAGTGATAAAGACACCGCCGCTTCAGCGCGTCGTGGATTTCGCGGGTGCGATTCGAGGTGATGATCACGATCGGCGGTTGTGGCGCCTTCACGGTACCGAACTCGGGTATCGTGATCTGGAAGTCCGACAGGATTTCCAGCAAATAGGCCTCGAATGCTTCATCCGCGCGGTCGAGTTCGTCGATCAGAAGCACTGGCGCGCCCGCGATATCCGCCTCCAGCGCCTGCAACAACGGCCGCTTGATCAAAAAGCGCTCGGCGAAAATATCGCCCGAGAGCTGTTCGCGGTCGGTATCACCGGCCGCTTCCGCAAGCCTGATCGCGATCATCTGCGCCGCGCTGTTCCACTCATAGACGGCGGAGGCAGCATCGAGGCCTTCATAGCATTGCAGGCGTATCAGCTTGCGCCCCAACGCCGCCGACAAAACCTTGGCGATCTCGGTCTTGCCGACGCCGGCCTCGCCCTCGAGAAACAGCGGCCGGCCCATGCGCAACGACAAATAGGTGACTGTTGCGAGCGAACGCTCGGCAAGATAGCCGCGCGAAGACAACAGCTCCAACATGGCATCGACGGAATTTGGCAGCGCCGATGCGGTCATGTTCGAAGGAGCCTTGCTGTAGCAAAAATAAACAAGCCTAAGGTTTCGCGGCCGCAGCTTCGACGGCGCGCCGTGCCATCACCGAGATCAGATGCGCGCGATATTCTGCGCTGCCATGCAGGTCGCTGTTCAATCCTTCGGCCGGCACTGTCAACCCATCGAGCGCCTTCGGCGAAAAACGCTTCTTCAGCGCCTCCTCGAAAGCGGTCACGCGGAACACGCCGTCACCGCCCGCACCGGTGACGGTAACGCGCACATCCGACGGACGTTTGGCCACGAACACTCCGACCAGCGCGTAACGCGAGGCCTGGTTGCGGAATTTGACGTAGGCCGCTTTCTTCGGGACCGGAAACATCACCTTGGTGATGATCTCGTCGCTCTCAAGCGCGGTCGAGAACATCCCTTGAAAGAATTCTTCCGCCTTGAGGCGGCGCTTGTTGGTGATGACGGTCGCGCCCAACGCCAGAACGGCCGCCGGATAATCAGCGGTGGGGTCATTGTTGGCGAGCGAGCCGCCGATGGTGCCGCGATGGCGCACCGCCGGATCGCCGATCAGGCCGGCGAGATAAGCAAGCGCGGGGATCGCTTCGCCGACGATCGCCGAATTCGCGACCGTGTGATGGGTGGCGGTAGCGCCGATGACCAGCGAACGGCCCTTCATCTCGATGCCGTCGAGCCCTTCAATATGAGAGAGATCGACCAGATGCGGCGGGCTAGCGAGCCGCTGCTTCATGACCGGCAACAGCGTATGACCGCCGGCAATCACCTTGGCGTCTTCATTCTTGGCCAGGAGATTGGCTGCCTGCCGCACGGTCTCTGGACGATGATATCTGAATTCGTACATCGGTATTCCCTGAATGTCCCTGATCGACGTGCGTGAGGCGCTTACGCGAGATCGGATTTGGCCATCGCCTTGGCGCCGGCGGCGATCGACAGCACGATGTTCTGATAGCCGGTACAGCGGCAAAGGTTGCCTTCGAGCTCTTCGCGGATGGTGTGGTCGGAAAGATCGTGGCCTCTTCGGTGGACGATATCGACCGCGGTCATGATCATGCCGGGGGTGCAGAAGCCGCATTGCAGGCCATGATGTTCGCGGAAGGCTTCCTGCATCGGGTGCAAGGGACCGCCATCGGCCGCCAACCCCTCGATAGTGCGGATCTCGTGCCCGTCGGCCATGACCGCCAACGTGGTGCAGGATTTGACAGCCTTGCCGTCGAGATGCACGACGCAGGCACCGCATTGCGAGGTGTCGCAACCGACATGGGTGCCGGTCAGCCTTAGATTCTCGCGCAGGAACTGCACGAGCAACGTGCGGGAATCGACATTGGCGTTGACGGGATTACCGTTAACGATCAGGGAGATTTTCGCCATTTACGGGCTTTCTTCATCAGCACCGACGCTACCCGGCGGCGCGGTCATTTCAGGTACTTCAAGGGTATAATATGAGCCGTGGCGGCAATGAGCAACCTCATCGCCGCATGGCTTGGCGGGGCAAACGGTCGTCGCTGCTGGCCTCTCGTTCCAGGCCGAGCCCGAAGGTCAGCCTTTCGAAATCAGCCTTGCACCGCCTTGGCAAAGTTCGCGAAAAATTCATCGGCGAGCTTCTTGGCTGCGCCGTTGACCAGGCGCTGCCCGAGCTGGGCCAGCTTGCCGCCGATCTGCGCCTCGACATCGTACTTCAAAAGCGTGCCGCCGTCCTTTTCCGACAGCGCGACGGTGGCCCCACCCTTGGCAAAGCCGGCGACCCCGCCCTCGCCTTCGCCCGAGATCCTGTAGCCGTTCGGCGGATCGAGATCGCTCAGCGCGACCTTGCCCTTGAAGCGGGCCGACACCGGACCGACCTTCATTTTCGCCGCCGCGCGAAAACCGTTGTTATCTTCGGTCCGTTCCAATTCCTCGCATCCGGGAATGCAGGCCTTGAGCACCTCGGGGTCATTCAGCTTGGCCCAGACCGCCTCGCGCGACGCGCCAAGCTGGACCTCCCCCTGCATCGTCATGGCCATGTGCGTCTCCGTTCGCTCTGATCTTAGCTCTATGAACTAATGCACGGATGACCCAAAAGGAAGGGTGCGAACGATCAGCAGGGTTGCATCTGGATGTTTAAGATTGGCAACCGCGCACAAGGATGGTTAGTTCGCGCCTATCATGAGACTGCCATGACCACCCCGCTCTCGCCCCTGCTCGCGCCCATGCTCTCAAGCGCCGCCATGCGCGCGGTTTGCGACGACCGGGCTTATCTGCAATCCATGCTCGATTTCGAGGCGGCGCTGGCGCGCGCCGAAGCCGCCATCGGCATAGTCCCCCCTGACAGCGCCGAGGCCATCGCGAAGGCCTGCACGTCCGACACTTTCGATCTCGCGGCACTGGCTGAGGCCGCCACGCGATCCGGCAATCTGGCGATACCCCTCGTCAAGGCGCTGACGTCAGAGGTCGCCGGAACGAACAAAGTGGCCGCCCGCTATGTTCATTGGGGCGCCACCAGCCAGGACGTGATCGATACCGCCACCATGCTGACCCTGCGCGCCGGCATCGATGCCCTGCTTTTGGATATCGATCGCGCGATCGCGGGATTTGCGCGGCTTGCAAAACAACATCGCAACACCGCGTTCCGTGGCGCGCACATGGCTGCAACATGCCCTTCCGATGCCGTTCGGATTGAAGCTCGCCGAATATGCAGCTGCATTGCATCGTTCGCGCGGCCGTCTCAGGCACCTCAAGCAGCATGGCCTCGCACTTCAGTTCGGTGGCGCGGCCGGCACGCTTGCAGCCCTCGGCGACAAGGGCTGGAAGGTTGCCGAAAAGCTATCCGAGCATCTCGCGTTGCCGCTGCCGGAGGCGCCCTGGCACGCCCACCGCGACCGGATCGCGGAAGCAGCCTCCGTGCTCGCGATCATCGCCGGCACCTGCGGCAAGATCGCCCGCGACGTCCAGTTGATGATGCAGACCGATGTCGCAGAGGCTTTCGAGCCATCGGGCGAAGGCCGTGGCGGGTCGTCGACCATGCCACATAAACGCAACCCGGTGGCGGCCGCCAGCGCGCTCGCCGCCGCCACGATGGCGCCGAATCTCGCGGCCACGATCTTCGCGGCGCAAGTCGGCGATCATGAGCGTAGCGCCGGCCCATGGCACGCGGAATGGCCAACCTTGCCGAGCCTCCTGCTCGTCACGTCCGGAGCGCTCGCCGCCATTGTCGATATCGCCGAAGGGCTGGAAGTCGATGCCGCGCGCATGCGCGCCAATCTTGACGCGACCGGCGGCCTGATCATGGCGGAGGCGGTTGCATTCGCGCTCGCCGAAAAGGTCGGCAAGCAGGAAGCGCATCATCTGGTGGAAGCCGCCAGCAAAAAGGCCGTCGCCGAGAAAAAAGCCTTGCGCACGGTGCTGGAGAGCGACCCCGCGGTCACGGCGCATCTGAGCGCGGAGAAACTTGCCCAATTATTCGAACCGATGGCCTATCAGGGCGTCTCGCAAATACTGATCGATCGTCTGCTCGCATCGCTTGACGATTAATAGCGAGATGTCGTTGCCGGGCTTGACCCGGCAATCCATCTTCCTGAATAAATTCTTTTTGATAGATGCGCGGATCAAGTCCGCGCATGACAGCGGAGGACTGGATTCCATGCCGATGATCGACGCCGACGGGTGCCTGCTCAATGTTTCCGTGGAAGGCCGCGACGGCGGCCCGACCTTGATGCTGTCCAATTCGCTGGGCTCGACGATGGCGATGTGGGAGCCGCAGATGAAGGCGTTCACGCAGCTGTTTCGCGTCATCCGCTATGACCGGCGCGGCCACGGCAAGTCGGGCGCACCGCCCGGCCCCTATTCGATGGAGCGCTTCGGGCGCGACGTGCTGGCCATCCTCGACGACCTCAACATCGAGAAGACGCACTGGTGCGGGCTCTCGATGGGCGGCATGGTCGGGCAATGGCTCGGGGCCAACGCGCCCGAGCGTTTCGGCAAACTCGTCCTTGCCAACACGTCCTGTTACTATCCCGATCCGACCCGATGGCTGGAGCGCATCCAGGCCGTGAAGGATGGCGGCATCGCCAGCGTCGCCGACGCGGTCATGGCCGGCTGGCTGACCGCCGATTTCCGCGAGCGCGAACCGCAGCTTACGCAAAACCTCAAGGCGATGATGATTGCGACGCCGGCGGTAGGCTATATCGCCTGCTGCGAAGCTCTCTCGACGCTCGATCAACGGGCGTTGTTGCCGAAAATCAAATCGCCGACGCTGGTCGTTGCCGGCCGCCACGACATGTCGACCCCGGTTGCGGCGGGCGAGTTTATCCGCAGCCACATTCCCGGCGCCTCCATGACCATCCTGGATGCCGCCCATATTTCCAACATCGAACAGCCGCACGCTTTTACGGATGCGGTGGTCGGCTTTTTGACGCAGAAGTGAGAAATATCAATGGACGACCAGAAACGCCGCGATGACGGCATGGCGCAGCGCCGCAAGGTGCTGGGAGATGCCTGGGTCGACAAATCGATCAAGGGCAAAAATTCTTTCAACGCCGATTTCATCGATCTCATCACCCGCCATGCCTGGGGCGAGATATGGACCCGGCCGCATTTCGACCACCGCACGCGGCGCGTGCTGGTGATCGGCACCATGGTTGCGCTCGGCCAATGGGACGAATTTCGCCTGCATGTCCGCGCGGCGCTCGCCGAGGGCGGCTTCACGCCCGACGACATCAAGGAAATTCTGTTGCAGCAGGCGATCTATTGCGGCGTACCCGCCGCCAACCACGCCGTGAAGGAGGCTTCAGCTATTATAGCTGAGCTGGGTTTGCTCCAACGGTAAGTTCGGCGGGGTGATCGGACGGTACCGTCGTCACGACCGTCTGCGGCTGCGCAGGCGTGTCGAACAGCATCACGATGCCGGTGCCGATCATGACAAGCAGCTCGGAAGCATGCAGCCGGAGCGCTTCGATCTCGCCGACCTGCGAGGCCATCAGCATACTGCCAAAGCTGATCACGCTGCCGATGGTGAGTGCAATGCCTAAGGCTTCGCCGCCCCCGCTCTGTCTGCGGATGGCCGCGCGCACGGCGAGGACGAGAAACAGCGCAAAGAAAGCAACAACCGTCAGCCGGCCGAGCGCCAACAGCCACACAAAGCGTATCGCGGTCGTGGTCGGCAGTTGCAGGTGATCGCTGGCATAGAGCGCCAGCGACACGCTCGGCCGCTCAAAGAGACCGCGGACCGGTGACATCACGATCCTGTAGGCGATGATGGCCCAGGTCGGAATGAAATAGGCCGCAAGCAGCACGCCGCTGAATGAACTAATCCGCCAGTTTGTCGACATGTGGCTTCCCTGTTTTGTCCGCAAAGCCCGTGGCCTTGCGAGATTGTTCGGGAAGTAACGCCGTTAAACTGCGATGGGCAATTTAAACCCTTTGTTTACCTTAATCGGGCCGGGGCGTCGGCAGCACTGGAACTGCTCAGACTGTGTCGTTGCCGGGCTTGACCCGGCAATCCATCCGACTTGAAAAGCCTTTCGCAACGATGATGGATGCGCGGGTCAAGCCCGCGCATGACGAGCTCAGCCCAAGAGACCGCCGGCTTACACCGCCCCATGCGCCTCGACGTAGAGCGCATAAAGCGAATGGGAACTCGCCATGAACAGGCGGTTCTTTTTGGGACCGCCGAACGCCAGATTGGGACAGCGTTCGGGCAAGCGGATAAAGCCTATCGCTTTGCCATCGGGGTTGAACACCTTCACGCCGTCGAGTTCTTCGCCTTTGCTGTTCGCAGCACCCGTTGAGCCCCAGCCGCACCAGAGATTACCTTCGGTATCGACCCTCATCCCGTCAAGCGCGGTCGCCCCGCCATCGACGAGCTTGGTCTTGTTCGACAGTGTCAAGCCGTCGGCGCCGACGTCGAAGGACCAGATCAGCCGGTTCGGTTGCGCGCGCGACTCGATGATGTAGAGCTTCTTTTCGTCGGGCGAGAATGCGAGCCCATTCGGCCCGGCCAGATCCGCGGTAACAAGACCCAACTTGCCATCGGGCGCGATACGATAGACCGAATGCGGCAATTCGGACGTTTGCTTGTCGCCTTCCCAATCGCCGCCGATGCCGAACGGCGGATCGGTGAACCAGATCGATCCATCCGACTTGCAGACGATGTCGTTCGGCGAATTGAGGCGCTTGCCGTTGAAATTGTCGGCGAGCACCGTGATCTTGCCATCATATTCGGTGCGGGTGACACGGCGCGTCAGGTGCTCACAGGTGATCAGCCGGCCCTGCCGATCGCGCGCATTGCCGTTGGCGAAATTCGAAGGCTGGCGGAAAACGCCGAAGTTTCCGGTTGACTGGTCGTAGCGCATGATGCGGTTGTTCGGGATGTCGCTGACGAGCAGATAGTTGCCGTCGCCGAACCAGACCGGCCCTTCCGCCCATCGCATGCCGGTCGCTACTTGCTCGACGGTGCTTGAGAACAGGCGATATTTCGCAAAACTGGGGTCGAGGACTTCAACCGATGCGTCGGGGTAGCGCTGGTTCGGCTTGAAGTCGAACGACTGGGCGTTTGCGCTCTTCGAAACGGCTAGCGTCGCGGCGGCCGCGCCTGCGGTCGCAAGTAAATCCCGGCGATTGAGAGTCATTCGGATTTCCTCCTTAGGGAATGCGGTCGTTCCGCTGCAAAGGGTTAAGCCCGCCTGCCGCGTCGCCGCTTGGGAGGGGAACCTAGTTGAGGTTCCACGACAGGTCCAGATCACGCGCAGTGTCCCGATTCCGAAGTTCGTACAATTTTGCGGCCCCTCGTTTACGAACTTCGGAATCGATAGGACACTGCCAAACTTATTGATCTGGCGTGGCTTTGGCTCAAAAGTCCGCATCGTGAAACCTGCGGCGGCATCGTGCGGACCTTTGAGCCGCCACGCCAGCGCATGGCCAACCATCGCAAAAGAAAAGGCCCCGCCATTTCGGCGAGGCCTTTCCCTTAACACTCCCATCTACTTGCGAACTTCTGTCCAGAAATAGATCGAGCTTTAACTCATGATCGGCCTAGCGACCCTGGCCGGGCTTTTGGTCCTGACGGCTCGGATCCTGCTGCTGCTGTCCTGGCTTGTGGCCACCGCCCTGCTGCTGGTCCGGCTTCTGGCCGGGTTTCTGGTTTTGCTGGCCGGGATTCTGGTTCTGGTTGGACATCGCGATCTCCTTTTTTAAGTCGCAACGGCTCAACTGCGAAACCCGGCTTTGGTTTCGCCAAAACCCCGGTTCCGTCCACCCTTTTGTCGCTTCGCCGGAAAGCCGCGGTTCCCGCGCCGTCCAGGCTGCAACCCCTGAAAACTATATCTGCACAAGCCTTTAAGTGCGGTTGGGCGTGGTTGCCGCCACGGGTTCCCGCTGTTAAGAAATGGCAAGGACGCGTCATATCAGGCTGCCCGGGGGCCTTTGTCGCGCCAATCATCGAGTAGCATTGCGCATGTGCCATTTCGTCGATTCCGGTTTCGCTTATCTCGTACAGCAATTGATCAACGGCATCGTTCTCGGCTCGATCTATGGCTTGATCGCCATCGGCTACACGATGGTCTATGGCATCGTCGGCATGATCAACTTCGCCCATGGCGATATCTTCATGATCGGCGGCTTCATCGCACTGATCACCTTCCTGATCCTGGTCTCGCTTGGGCTGACCGCGGTGCCGCTGATCCTCCTGATCGTGCTTCTGGTCTCGATGGCGGTGACCGCCCTGTACGGCTGGACGATAGAACGCATCGCCTATCGGCCACTCCGGCATTCGTTTCGGCTGGCGCCGATGTTGTCGGCAATCGGGATGTCGTTCGTCCTGATCAATTACTCCCAGATTTCGCAAGGTGCGCGCGTCAAGCCAGTGCCACCGATCATCACTGGCGGATATAACCTGTTTGAAAACGACGGCTTCGGGGTCCGTCTTTCCAACGCGCAGATTGTCGTCGTGGTCACCACGATCGTACTGCTCGCGATCTTCAGCTGGCTGGTGTCGCGGACGCGATTGGGCCGCGACATGCGGGCCTGCGAGCAAGACCAGACCATGGCATCGCTGCTCGGCGTCGACGTCGATCGCACCATCTCCATGACCTTCGTCATCGGCGCCGCGCTGGCCGCCGTCGCCGGCATGATGTATCTGCTCTATTATGGGCTCGTCGATTTCTTCATGGGCTTTGTCGCAGGCATCAAGGCCTTCACGGCCGCAGTCCTCGGCGGCATTGGCTCGTTGCCCGGCGCCATGCTTGGCGGGCTGCTGATCGGCCTGATCGAGACCTTCTGGTCGGCTTATTGCTCCGTCGAATACAAGGATGTCGCGGCGTTCTCGATCCTGATCGTGGTGCTGATCTTCCTGCCCACCGGCCTGCTCGGCCGCCCTGAAGTTGAAAAAGTTTAAGGGATCAAACGCGTGACGGTAGCCTCAACCGACGTCACGCAAGCCTCGCGCCGCGAAGGCATCGCCTTCATTCTCAAGAAAGCCTTCATCAGCGCCCTCGTGGCGCTGGTGCTGTTCTCGCTGATGATCGGTGTCCGCACCGAGGCGGGCCCGACCGGCCAATTGATCTACTGGACGCGGTTTCCCGAACTCGCCACCATGGTTGGTATCGTGTTTGGCGGCAGCATCGTCGTTGAACTGCTGCGTCAATGGTGGGGACCAATCTCGGCCACATGGGTCGTGCCGCCATCCGTGCCGAACGCGCTGGGAATGGCGCGGAGTGCCCTCGTACCGCTACTTCTGATTTTCACCTTTCTCGTCCCGGTGATTTTCTACGATCAACGCTACATTCTCGATCTCGGCATTCTGGTCCTGACCTATGTGATGCTCGGATGGGGGCTGAATGTGGTGGTTGGGCTGGCCGGCCTGCTCGATCTCGGTTATGTCGCCTTCTACGCGGTGGGCGCATATTCCTATGCGCTGCTCGCTAAATATGGACTGCCATTTCCGCATCCCGCTGCCGCCTATCCGTTCGTGTCGATCGATTTCTTCCAGCTCGGTCCCTGGGCGTTCTGGGTCCTGCTTCCAGTCTCGGGAATCCTCGCCGCCTTCTGGGGCGTGTTGCTCGGCTTTCCGGTGTTGCGCCTGCGCGGCGATTACCTCGCGATCGTGACGCTGGCGTTTGGCGAGATCATTCGTCTTGTCATCATCAACTGGCAAAGCCTGACCGGCGGTCCCAACGGCGTGTCCAGCATTCCCCGACCTTCGTTCTTCGGCATTCCGCTCTCACCCGGCCCCGACGGCCTCGCGGCAAAACTCGGCATCGAATTTTCGCCCACCCATCGCATCGTGTTTCTGTTCTATGTGATCCTCGCACTCGCGCTTCTGACCAACTGGGTCACGATCCGCCTGCGCCGTCTGCCGATCGGCCGTGCCTGGGAAGCCTTGCGCGAGGATGAAGTCGCCTGCCGCGCGCTCGGCATCAACACCACCACGACCAAACTCACGGCGTTCGCGACTGGCGCCATGTTCGGCGGCTTCGCCGGCGCGTTCTTTGCCACACGGCAGGGTTTCATCAGCCCGGAGTCCTTCACCTTCCAGGAATCCGCGCTGGTGCTGGCGATCGTCGTGCTCGGCGGCATGGGCTCGCAGCTTGGTGTCGCGCTGGCCGCACTCACCTTGATCGGCGGTTTTGAGCTGTTCCGCGGGTTTGATCAATACCGCATGCTGGTGTTCGGCATGGCGATGGTGCTGTTGATGATCTGGCGGCCACGCGGCCTGATCGGTCATCGGGCGCCAACAGTTTTCTTGAGGCAAAACACGGCCATCTCCTCCGAACTTGCCAGGGAAGGACGGGGATGAACGACGACGAGATCATCCTTCAGGAACTCGATCCTCAAGGTCATTGGCCTGACCATGCGCTTTGGCGGCGTGGTCGCCGTCAACGATCTCTCGTTTACCGCCGAGCGCCGCAAGATCACCGCTCTGATCGGGCCGAACGGCGCCGGCAAGACCACGGTCTTCAACTGCATCACCGGATTTTACAAGCCGACCGGCGGCTCGATGCTACTGACGCATGACAACGGCCGCATCATTCTGCTCAATCAGCTCAACGATTTCCGGATTTCCAAACAGGCGAAGGTCGCGCGCACCTTCCAGAACATCCGCCTGTTTCCCGGCATGACCGCGCTCGAAAACTTGATGGTCGCGCAGCACAACGCGCTGATGCTGGCATCCGGATTTACTTTTCTCGGGTTGATCGGCGCGCCATCGTATCGCGCGGCCGAGAAGCACGCGATCGATCAGGCCAAGCGATGGCTCGACCGGATCGGCCTTCTGGATCGTGCCGACGATGCCGCCGGCAATCTGGCTTACGGCGATCAGCGCCGTCTGGAAATTGCGCGCGCGATGTGCACCGAACCGGCGCTGCTCTGCCTCGACGAACCGGCGGCGGGGCTCAACGCGCGCGAAAGTTCGGCTCTGAGCGAATTGCTGATCTCGATCCGCGGCGAAGGCACCTCGATCCTCCTGATCGAGCACGACATGAGTGTGGTGATGGAAATCTCCGACCACATCGTGGTGATGGATTACGGCGTGAAAATCTCCGAAGGCGCCCCGCAAGCCGTGCGCGACGATCCCAAGGTCGTTGCCGCCTATCTCGGCGCCGACGAAGAGGAAGCCGCCGCCGTCATGGAGAGCGGCGCATGAGTGCGCCGGCTACATCTGCCCTGCTCGCCATCCGCGGCCTTCGCGCAGCCTATGGCAAGATCGAGGCCCTCAAGGGCGTCGATCTCGACATCAAGCCGGGCGAAATTGTCGCGCTGATCGGCGCCAATGGCGCTGGCAAGTCGACATTGATGATGACGATCTTCGGCAAACCCAAAGCCCGCGCGGGCCAGGTCCTGTTCGACGGGCGTGACATCACCGGCCTGCCCACCCATGACATCGCACGCCTGCGCATCGCGCAATCGCCGGAGGGCCGCCGGATTTTCCCGCGAATGAGCGTGGCCGAAAACCTGCAAATGGGCGCCGACGCCACCGATTCCACCGAGGCGGAGCAAGCGGCCAGCCTGGAGCGGGTGCTGGCGCTGTTTCCCCGGCTGAAAGAGCGCCTGACCCAGCGTGGGGGCACGCTGTCCGGCGGCGAGCAGCAAATGCTGGCGATCGGCCGCGCACTGATGAGCCGCCCCCGCCTGCTCTTGCTCGACGAGCCTTCGCTGGGGCTCGCGCCCCTGATCGCGCGCCAGATTTTCGACGCTATTCGCACGCTGAACCGGCAGGACGGCTTGACCGTGCTGATCGTCGAGCAGAACGCCAACCATGCGTTGAAGCTCGCCCATCGCGGCTATGTCATGGTCAACGGCCTGATCACGCTCCAGGGCACGGGCACGGAACTGTTGCAACGGCCCGAAATTCGCGCTGCCTATCTCGAAGGCGGCCGACACCGGTAAGGAGTGTCATTCCGGGATGGTGCGCAAGCACCAGACCCGGAATCTCGAGATTCCGGGTTCGCTCGTGGTACTCGCGCCCCGGAATGACTGATTGGAGGGTCCCGTTTGCGCGAAAATTACCGATGACTTCGCCGCAAAATCAGCCGAGAATGCCATCACAGTTTTTCAATCCGGCAGCCTGCCGGCGAAGTCCCATGGCGAACCACCCGCGAGGATCCCTCATGAAATCAGTAAAGCTCTTTGGCCTGGCAATCGGCGCATCGCTGGTGCTGTCGACGGCGGCGTTTGCGCAAGACGTCACCGTCGCGGTGGCGGGCCCGATGACCGGCGGCGAATCCGCATTCGGCCGCCAGATGAAGAACGGCGCCGAACAGGCGGTCAAGGACCTCAATGCCGCCGGTGGCGTGCTTGGCAAGAAGCTCGCGCTGGAAATCGGCGACGACGCCTGCGATCCGAAGCAGGCGCGCTCAGTGGCCGAAAAGCTCGCCAGCGCCAAAGTCCCGTTTGTTGTCGGTCACTACTGCTCGTCGTCGTCGATCCCGGCCTCGGAAGCCTATGCCGACGGTAACGTGCTTCAGATCACACCCGCCTCGACCAATCCGCTGTTCACCGAACGCGGACTTTGGAACGTCGCCCGCGTCTGCGGCCGCGACGATCAGCAGGGCCTGGTCGCAGCCGACTACATCGCGAAAGCCTTTAAGGGCAAGAACGTCGCCACGCTTCGGCTCGATGTCTTCCGCGGTGAGTTGGAATAGAAGCCTCCGCCGGGTATCTGCGAGAAGATTGGCGGGGTTCCGGCGTATAAGCTTGCGCGCAGGAACCAGCCTGTGGATATTCCCGCGGTTCGGGTCACGATTCATGAACTGATACTGCGGTCCTTCGATGGGGAACGCGCGCGCATCTTTGTGTGGCCGACACGTTTCAGGGCGAGCACGAGAACCGGATCGTCTCAGGCAACGGGCTGGTGATCGACAATACGAGCCCTGCAAGGATCAGCGTGCAGGCGGCGTCGCGCTTCTGGGCTTTGAGATCCTCGCGACAGTATCGTCACCGGGTCCTCGGATGTATCCGGGCTCGCCGGTAGTAAAGCTTGCCGACAGTTTGGGTCTTCGGTTGCTGTCTCCTTATCTGGAGGAGATCAAATCCAACGCTTTGGTCGATCAGCGGACGGCACTCCTGTTTGCCAATCATATTATTGATCTCGTCGCTCTCGCGCTTGGAAGAGGACCGGGCGAAGCGGTGGAGCCGCCCGGCGTTCGCGCCGCGCGGCGGGCAGCCATCTTGCGCGAGATCGAAGAGCAGAGAATCGGATTCGGGTTGAGCGCGGCCACG
>CAVVZW010000021.1:0-20578 GCA_963752265.1 uncultured Alphaproteobacteria bacterium | reverse complement strand
ACGAGGATATTCTCGATCAGGAAATTCACATCATGAAGCATGCCGCCGAGGACAACATTTATGGGTATGTCGTCTGCACGATTCGTGGCTTCGAAAACAGTGAGTGCCCGCTTGTCGACATTCCTGAAGTTCGGGCCTTCTGCCGGCGTATAAATGTTGGGATTCATATCGTATTTGGACCCCTCGCCGAAGCTCGACGATCGCCTTTCGGACATTGGCCCGGACGTCTTGGGCTTTCATCATCCAATTGCGGACGAGTACACCGGTAGCTTAAAGAGGCATCAGGATTTTATTTCCTTTGCTAAGAAGCATCTTGATCTGTTTCAGAACTTATCGACAACGTATCTAAAGCTGTTCGAATTCATTCGTATTCAAGACAATCTTTATAACAACAGAGCAAGGTCAGACGTTCAGGATGCAGAATATGACTGCTTAAAAGATTTGCTGCTATTAGCTGAAAAATTTGGTGGTAAGCGTGTTCGGAAAACGTATGAGGACGTTGGCGCAAAGCCATCGAGTTCTTTCTCCAAAATAAAACACTCTGTGCCGATGCTCTCGCTCAGCAATGCCTTTGCAGATGAGGAGATTGAAGAGTTCGCGGCTAGAGTCAGCAAATTTCTTCGCCTTAATTCTGATCTAATGCCTGAGATTGTCGCCGAACCAAAGATCGACGGTCTTTCTATGTCGCTTCGTTATGAGAGCGGCAAACTCGTTAACGGCGCTACACGCGGCGATGGTTTCGAAGGCGAAGACGTTTCGGCCAACGTTAGAAATATCCCAGAAATCCCGAGCGAAATAACAGGAAAGAAAATCCCTAAGGTCTGCGAAGTGCGTGGCGAAGTTTATGTTCGGACTAAGGATTTCATTGCATTTAACAGAAAGCAACAGAAGGCGGGTAAGGAGGTCGCCGCAAACCCTCGGAACTTTGCGGCCGGCTCGTTGCGCCAAAAGGATCCGTCGATTACGAAATCGCGACCGTTGAAATTTTTTGCCTATACTTGGGGGGAATTGAGCGGAGCGGCCGGCCGATACTCAATACGGTATGTTACAATGGATGAAGAGCGTCGGGCTCCCCGTCAATCCACTTACGAAGGTTTGTAAAACGCTAGATGACGTGCTGACCTTCTATCGGAAGATTGAGTAACCAGCCGCGCTTCCCTTCGCTATGATATTGATGGGGTCGTCTACAAGGTCGATCGCCTCGATTGGCAAGATCGCCTTGGCTTTGTGTCTCGCAGCCCGCGTTGGGCCATCGCGCATAAATTCCCGGCGCAAGCAGGCGATGACCATTCTGGAAGATATCGATATCCAGGTCGGGCGCACCGGTGCGCTAACGCCCGTAGCTCGGCTTGCACCGATCACGGTCGGCGGTGTTGTTGTGCAGAACGCGACGCTGCACAATGAGGATTACATCAAGGGAATTGGAAATAAGAAGGGCGAGAGTCCTGCGCGAAGGCCGCGATATCAGGATCGGCGACACGGTCGTGATCCAGCGCGCCGGCGACGTAATTCCGCAAGTGGTTGATGTCGTCATCGACAGGCGGCCTGCGGATACAAAAGAATTTCACTTTCCGAAGAAGTGCCCGTGCCCGTTGCACACCGACGTGGTGCGTGAGGAAACCGCGACCGGCGAGGAAGGTTCGCGCGCCCGCTGCACCGGCGAATTCGCCTGTCCCTACCAGAAGATCGAGCATCTGATACTGTTCGCTTCGCGTCGCGCTTTCGATATCGAGGGGCTTGGCGACAAGCAGATCCAGTTCTTCTTCGAGGAAGAATGGGTCAAGGAGCCCGCCGATATCTTCACGCTGCAAAAGCGCAACGCCAAACTCAAGCTCGAAGAAATCGAAGGTTACGGCGAGACGTCCGTGCGTAATCTCTTTGCTGCGATTGAGGAGCGGCGCAAGATTTCGCTGGAGCGCTTCATCTATGCGCTCGGCATGCGCCATGTCGGCGAAACCACGGCGCTGGCGCTGGCGCGGGGCTATGGTTCGTGGGATGCTTTTCACGACGCTTGTCTGAAGGTCGCCGAAGACGACGAGGAGGCGATCGCCGAGATGGATGCGCTGGATCAGATCGGCGACACCGTGATCGCGAGCATCAAGGCCTATTTCGGCGAAAGCCATAACCGCGGTATTGTCGAGCGGTTGACACGCGAGGTCACGATCCTTGATGCCGAGAAGCCGAAGAGCAATTCGGCCGTCGCCGGCAAGACCGTGGTTTTCACGGGTTCGCTGGAGAAGATGACGCGCGACGAGGCCAAGGCGATGGCCGAGCGCCTGGGCGCCAAGGCATCCGGCTCAGTGTCGAAGAAGACCGATTATGTGGTCGCGGGTCCCGGTGCCGGGTCAAAGCTGGCCGAAGCCAAGAAGCATGGCGTGGCGGTGCTGACAGAGGATGAGTGGCTGAAGATGGTGGGGGAGTGACCGGCTATGCCGGTCATCCCGGGGCGCGAGTGAACGGGCGTTTAGGAGTTCTGATAGCTGCCGCATAGTGACTTGTCATGCCCGGACTTGATCCGGGCATCGATCATCTTCAAAAGGGATGGATTGCCGGGTCAAGCCCGGCAATGACAAGAGAGCCTCACACAAGCCCGCTTTCTTCTTCCGCCTGTTCGATCATCTCTTCGCTGACGACCACATCGCGCCGCGGAATCAGAAACACCATCGTCGAGGCGCAGGCGAGCGAGAGCACGAACACGGCGGCATTCAGCGGCGCCGGCGTCGTGAAATGGCCGCCGAGATAGGCGCCGAACTGCGACAGGAACGAGCCCAGTCCCATTTGCAAAAATCCCATCGCGCCTGACGCGGTGCCGGCGGCTTCGGGCCGAATGCTGATCGCGCCCGCTGCCGAGTTCGACATCACGAACGCATTGGCGAACATGACCAGCATCTGCGTGCCGAACAGCCAGGATGGCACCTGATTGAGGCCGGTGAGGCCCCAGACGAGATTTAAAAGACTGCCCGCGAGTTGCAGCGCGAGCCCGAACCAGATCAGTTTTTCCAGGGTGTGGCGCGGCGCAAAGCGCACGCAGAACAGATTTCCGATCAGATAGGCAAACGCGGTGGCCGCAAACCACGCGCCATATTCGGCGCTGCTGCGGCCCATTTGGGTGACGACGATGTAGGGCCCGCCGCCGGCAAAGGTGAAGATGATCTGCGAAGCCAGCACCTGGCACAGCGCATAACCGATAAAGGATCGGCTGGTCAGGAGACTGCCGATATCGCCGCGAAAGCCGCCGGCGGCAACGCGATCCCGCCGCGTTTCCGGCAACACGAGCGCGATCGCAACCGTCACGACAAGGGACATCGCCGTGATGACGTAAAAGATCGCGCGCCAGCCGAATGCGGTCTCGAGCAGGCCGCCCGTCAGCGGGCTCAGCATCTGTGCGATCATCATGACCGCGATCACGAGGCTGATCATGGAAGAGATGCGCTCGCGGCGATAGAGGTCGCGGATGATGGCGCGGCTCACCACCATGCCGGTGGCCCCGCCAAGTGCCTGGAAGAAGCGTGCGGCGATCAGCTCAGGCAATGTCTGCGCGAAGACGCAGGCCGCGCTCGCGACGACCATCAAAGACAGGCCCGCCAGCAAGACCGGGCGGCGACCGAAGCGATCTGACAGCGGTCCCATCAGGATTTGCGAGCAGGCGATACCGACCATGTAGAGCGACACCGTCATCTGCGCGATCGAGATATCGTTGCCGAAACTGGTGGCGAGAAGCGGCAGCGCGGGAACCAGCATGTAGAGCGAGATCGGCGCCACGCCGGTCATCGCGACCAGCAGCAACAGCATGGTCCGCGTATTGGCGGAATCCGTGCTGTTCGCTAGTCCATCCGGCTTGCCGACGATGCCATGCATGGGAACAACTCTAGCGTTGTCAGCAGCGCGTCGAATACGCGAGTTTCGGCATGCCGCTATTCGTTTTCCGGGATGCGCTCGGCGCAATTGGGGTTGTGGCGAGGGAATGGTTGGGCATGTGCCACTTGCTGTCATCACCCGCGAAAGCGGGTGATCCAGTATTCCAGAGACGGACGTGATTAGCCGATGAGCCGCGGCGTACTGGATACCCCGCCTTCGCGGGGTATGACGACGGAGATGGCGGGTATGACGATGGAAGCCAGCGCTCGCAATGACGCTGGCGGCCCCTACAGCGACAGCGGCGCGGTGGCTTCGTCGAGCCAGGCCTTCGTCGCGTCGTCGATATGGCTGCGCACGGCGTGGCGGACCTGCTCGTGGTACTCGTTGACCCAGCTCAATTCGTCGCCCGTCAGCATGCTGAGATCGACCAGGCGGCGGTCAATCGGCGCGAGCGTGAGCGTCTCGAACGCGTTGACTTGCTTCTCCGCGCCCGCGACCTTGGCGGCGACCACAAGCTCGAGGTTTTCGATGCGAATGCCGAAGGCGTCGGTTTTGTAATAGCCGGGCTCGTTGGAGAGGATCATGCCGCGCTTGAGCGGCGTGGCGCCGAGCTTCGAGATCCGCGCCGGGCCCTCATGCACCGAGAGATAGCTGCCGACGCCGTGGCCGGTGCCGTGTTCGAAATCGATGCCGGCCTGCCACAGATATTGCCGCGCCAGCGTGTCGAGTTGCGCGCCTGACGTACCGTCCGGAAACAGCGCACGCGCAATCGCGATATGGCCGCGCAGCACGCGGGTGAAGCGGTCGCGCATCTCGAAGGTTGGTGTGCCGATCGCAATCGTGCGGGTGACGTCGGTAGTGCCGTCTTCATATTGCGCGCCGGAATCGATCAACAGCAGATCGCCAGACGTGATGCGGCGGTTGCTCTTGCGGGTCACGCGGTAATGCACGATGGCGCCGTTTGGCCCGGTGCCGGAGATCGTGGGAAACGAGACATCCTTGAGTGCGCCGGTATCGCGGCGGAACGTTTCCAGCGCCTCGACGGCGTCGATTTCGGTGAAGTTGCCGGAAGGCGCCTCGCGATCGACCCAGGCGAGAAAACGCGCCAGCGCGACCGCATCGCGCCGATGAGCGGTCCTGGCGCCCGCGATTTCAGCGTCGTTTTTGACGGCCTTCAAAAGGCTGACCGGATCGGCCCCACGCACCGGCTTGCCGCCGCTGGATGTGATCAGGCGAGTGAGTGCGTCGGCCGATGTCGCTGCATCGAGCGCGATTCTAGCGCCGCTTTTCGACAGCTCGACCAGTTTCGCCGTCAGCGCGCCGGGCTCGGCAATGGTCGCGGTCTGCTCGAGATGATCGCGGACGCTGTTGGAGAGTTTTCGATGATCGACGAACAGCGTCGGCCGTCCGCTTTTGGGCACCAGCGCGTAGGAAAGCGGCAGCGGCGTATGGGCGACATCGCCGCCGCGGATGTTGAAGGTCCAGGCCACCGCATGGCTGTCCGACAAGACCAGCGCGTCGGCGTTAAGTTTGGAGATTTCGGCCTCGATCCGCTTCAGCTTGTCGGCCTCGAGCTCGCCCGAAAATTGCTGGCCATGCAGGGTGACGGGTGCGAGCGGCAGCGCCGGGCGCTCGGTCCAGACGGCATCGACCGGGTTGCTATCGACCGCGACCAGTTCCGCGCCGGCTTTGGCGCAGGCTGAGCTAAGCTTTTCAGCCGCCGCGGTCGTGTGCAGCCAGGGATCGAAGCCGAGGCGGTCGCCGGGGGCCAGATGTTGCGCCAGCCAGGTCTCCGGCGGCGGATCGACCAGCAACTCGACCGCCCAGGCCTCGGTGTCGACCTGCTTGGCGGCCTGAAGCGTATAGCGTCCATCGACAAACACCGCGGCCTCGCGGGCGAGCACGACCGCTATCCCGGCCGAGCCGGTAAAGCCGGTCAGCCAGGCCAGCCGCTCTTCGGAGGGTGGAACATATTCGTTCTGCTGCTGGTCGGCGCGTGGAACCACGAACCCGCTCAGGTTGCGTTTCGTCAGTTCTTCACGGAACGCGGACAGGCGCGCGGTCAAGGCTACGCCGGTTTCAGGCTCGTCAAATGTCTGGAAGTGCGCCTCGAACATTGGTGAGCAGTATGATCTTCCAGGCAGGGGTGGGCAATCGACTCAATTTGCTTCCGATTCGGATTTTATTGTGATTGAATTGCTGCACCTGCGTTAGACGGGTTTGAACGTTTCGTGACGTCAACTGTCATGAAAGGTTTCAGGAAGAAATCTCCGGGTGGAATTCCAAGGCAGTTCCAAGGGCGTCTCCAGCGTCGAGGGATCAACCATGCCCGTCTTCACCTTTGAGAAGATTACGCCGCCGCTCCGCGTACCTCCGGCCGCGCCCGCTCCCGAAAAGCCGCGCGGTGTCATCGTTCAAATTCTGGATCGTTTCGTCGAGGCGCGCGTCAAGCGCACGGTCATTGGCGAAAAGGCGGGTAATCGGCCGCTGCGGAAGCCGGCGAAGTAAACCGTTGGATCAACGCACCTTATGCAGCAGAAGACTGCTCCAGCCTTCGATCCGGATCTGCCGCTCTACAATCAGCCCGCGCGCGCGATAGGCCGCGATGACGGAAGGCGCCTGCGGCGACAATAATCCCGACAAAATGACGCGCGCCCCGCCCGCCAGATGGGCGGACATCGCCGTTGCCATCTGCCGCAGCGGATTGGCGAGAATATTGGCCAGCACCAGGTCGAACGGCCGCCGTTGCCTCAAGAGGGGCGCCGAGAAACCGTTGCCCCACGCCACCTCCACGAGCGGACCGACGCCGTTGGCCTGCGCGTTCTCGGCGGCGACCTTCACCGACAGCGCATCGATATCGCTGGCGAGCACTCTGGCGTGCAGCGCCTTGGCGGCGGCTATCGCCAGCACCCCGGTGCCGGTGCCGAGATCGAGCACGCGCCGGGGCTGGTGGGCTTTCAGGACTTCGCCGAGCAGGAGGAGACAGCCTCGCGTCGTGCCGTGATGGCCGGTGCCGAAGGCGAGCGCGGCCTCGATCTCGATGCCGAGCCGGTTGGGGGCGACCTTCGCCCGGTCGTGCGCGCCATGGACGACGAACCGCCCGGCATGGACCGGAACCAGCTCGTCGAGCGTGGCCTTGACCCAGTCCTTGGCCTCCACGGTGTCGAACTGCATTGTTTGCGCGGCTTTCTCGCCGGCGGCCAGAGCCACGAGCTCGCGGATGATGCCCGGGTCGGGGGCATCGGCAAAATGCAGGGTAATGTCCCAGCGCCCGGTGGGGCTCGCGAAGGCTGAGACCGCGGCTTCGCCGTCAGCGAGGGCTTCGGTCAGCAAATCCGCGACCCGGCGGGCGGCTTGTTCGTCGCCGATCGCTAGCGTCGCGCGGTGGGTCAGGGGCGTGAGGGGCGGGGTCATCGTGAGTTTTCAGATGGGAGGCGAACGCGGTGGCACGGTATGGCGCACTTTAAACGTTCATTCACCTTCTTCTTCTAGGTTCCTCTCGCCGGAACTAGCTCCGGCCAAGCGCTTTTTGCGCAGATATGATGCCCGCGCATCTGTTGGTTAAAAACAGATTAATATACAAGGGCATAGCGGTGGTTCTCAAACCATCCATTGAGGTACCTCATCCACGGCCTCAAGTCGCCGGCTCAGCATCGCCTTCTCAAGCCTGATCTTTCGGCTGGTTAAGTTTTAGTTAAAGATCGTATCCCATCACTTTGAATTTACTAGCTGATCGAGCCTCGTAGATGCTCGGTGTCGTGCGAATATCCGTGACGGGCGATGTCGTCGATAGGCGGTCGGGGCCTGTCGCCTCGCGTGCGGCGTGAACTGTCCACGTCTCGCGCACGCGTAAACTCTAAGCAGCTTCACCTTCCTTGTCAGATTCTCGATAGCTGGGCTTAATCCATGAACCAACTCGGAGGGAATTTGTGAAGCGCCGACCGGGTCTTGCCGCAATAGGCTCACTGGCGTCCGTGCTGTTGGCGCCGCTTCATGCGGCAACTGAATCCGGCTCAGGCGATACCAGGGTTCATCTCGAAGCATGCACCAAATGGAGCGAACAAAACGGCAGCTTCGGCTTCACCAACGCCTGCGGCGAGCCGGTGGCGCTGTTGTTTATCCAGCTCAACGGCGAGCGCTGGTTTGACCGGGTGGTCGAACCGGACGAGCGTTTCGATATCGGTGTGTCCGAAAAAATCGTCAAGGACACGACCTGGCTTTTTACCGCCTGCCCGGCCCGATACGTGCCGAACCTGCGCTTCACCGTCGAAAACCAGACCCAGATCGCGAAGGGCCAATATGAATGCGTGCGGAAGTGAGGCTTCCCGAGTTCAAGATGTATTATCCGGCGTTCGCCGTTACGGCCTCCGGGTGCTAATCATCTTCCTGACCGCGTAAGCCGCATCGACCACATAGATCAACGGAATGGCCAGCGGGCCGAGAATCACGACAGCCAATGTCCAGCGCGACCGGTTCCATCCCCGCTCGCGCGCGAGATAGTCGACGAAGAACAGCGACGCCAGGACCGTCACAAAAAACAGAACATATCCCATCACGGCCTCCTGCTTTCGTCCAAGAATAGCATCGAAGGTGGGCCAGCGCGACTGCTGATCAAGAGGCAACAAAGCGCCGACTTTTCAAACTGACGCGCTACCCAACAGGGATATACGTTATAATTCCCCCCGATTTCGGGTGAGCGGTAAGCTCCATGAAAACGGTGGGGGATTTCCGATGGGTGACGCCAGATGCAGTTGCGGTGCAGTCACGCTCTCGTTTCCGGAAGAACCATCCAGGATGATCGTTGCCTGTCATTGCATCGACTGCCAGCGCCGAACTGGCGCACCGTTCGGCGTAGGCGCTTATTACCCCGCTAACGTTGTGACCATCTCGGGAACATCAAAAGAGTTCACGCACGCCGCCGCAAGCGGCGGCCAAATCCATAATTATTTTTGTCCGCAGTGCGGCTCAACCGTCTACTGGAAACTCAGCAGTCTGCCCGACACTGATCGCCGTTGCGGTCGGCGCGATGGCAGAACCAAAATACCCTGGCCCCGTCGTATCGGTTTTCGAGCAGTCGAAGCATGACTGGATTCACATTGATGGTGCCGTGGAGCATTTCCGGCAAAACAAACTCCCAAAAAATTCAAGCTGAGATACTACCCTCCAATCACGTCTCCGGGCCGCTTTTCGCCTTAGGGCCTCTTGGCATCTAGTTGCGCCATTGCTTTGGGTTATCTTCCAGTCGATCAAGCGCGCTTGGGCGTTCCGGGCCACTCGAAGGCAAAGGGGACAAAAAATAAAGCGTGATAATGGCGAAGGGCCCAAGACAAAATGCGAGCAGCATCCATGCCTTTTCGTTACGATTTCGCTCCGCCGCCAGGTTTTTCGCCCAACGCATCCAGACGACAACGAGCACGATCGAAAGCGTGGCTATGAGCTCTTGCATGAGTCCTAAAGACTAATGGCTTAGCGGCAAGCTTCGCTAGGGAGGCGTAGCATGGTCCGGCGTTTCGCAGAGGAAACAGGCCGCACGAGAAGTTAGGCAGGGCGCTGGTCCCAAAGGTGGCATGTTCTTTACACCTATGACCCCCAGCGCTTAGCTGCCGCTTTCTTAGCGATCTCCTTGCGCCGTTTGGCGGACATTCCCGCCGCTCGCGCCTTACCGCCCATGCGCCCCAGCGCCACGGCGGCGGCGTTCTTGCCATCCTCGGTGGTGATGTCCTCAAGCTCGCCGGTCGCTATCTTCATGACGTGGACGGCGTTGCCGATGGCGTCGGCGGGTCTTTTCTCGCCCTTAAGGCCTCGTGGCATCACATGGCCTTCTTTACAATTTCAAAGCCGTTGGCGGCGAGCTCAGTGAGAATAGCCCGTGTAATATGTTTGCTTTCCTCTGGCTGAATCCATTCGTTATCCCACGCGGAGTCACAGTCATCCTCTTTGGGATATTTGATAAAAGCCGAGTGGACGGCGGCATAGATCACGTCACTTGCTTCTGCCATTAGAATTGCCCCTGCTTTTGCCCAATCACCCCGCCAGGCTAATGCTTAGCGGCAAGCTTCGCAAGGGAGGGGGCGATGAGGCGCAACTTCGTATGCCCGGAAACGAACGCCCCATGCACGGATGGCGGCTGTACAACAACGCTCTGTTGCGAGCGTGGGAGATCGCAAGTGAGGGAGGCGGCCGAACAAGAACGCGCTTCCCGGTTGGAACAGCGGCGGGGCGAGTACCGATCCAGGGAAGCCTTTCGCAAACTGTTGCGAGGTAAAAATTCAAACTGATGCTCTGCCACAATCAACTGATGCACTGCCCGTTATTCACAAGCGTTCACAGCCCACGCAAGGCTTGTTCACCGATGCTGACGGCGGACATCCCACGCAGCTTCAATGGCTTGCCGAGCTTTCCCCGCAATAAGACGAGCCGCTCACGCGCTTCCTCTCATCTCGGGTGAAAGAGACTTTTATCCCCAGCTGTCCACATCTCATCCACATCCTGTCCACCGTTTATCCAAACAGTCCGCGATGATCCCGCAGGATCACTTGCGCGGCGTTATGGCCGGGCGCGCCGGTGACGCCGCCGCCGGGGTGGGCGCCGGAACCGCAGTGATAAAGTCCCTTCAGCGGACCGCGATAATCAGCGTGTCCCAGCATCGGCCGAGCCGAGAATAACTGGTTCAGCGTCAGCGCGCCGTGGAAGATATCGCCGCCGAGCAGACCGAATTGCCGTTCGAGGTCGAGCGGCGAGAGGATTTGCTTACCCGTCACGCTTGCTGCAAAGCCCGGTGCGTAGCGGTCGACGGTCGCGATCATGAGATCGGCGACTTCTTCGCGGTGGTCGTCCCAGGAGCGCCCATTGGAGAGTTCGGGCGCGACATGCTGGCAAAACAAACTCGCGACATGTGCGCCCGGCGGCGCGAGGCTGTCGTCCAGCGTCGAGGGGATCAGCATTTCGACGATCGGCTCTCGGCTCCAGCCGTCCTCACGGGCGTGCTGCCAGGCGCGATCCATGTAACTCAAGCTCGGCGCAATGATGATCCCGGAGGTGAGGTGATCGCCGCCACCGGGCAGCGCCGTGAACGAGGGCAGGGTGCTCAGCGCCACATTCATCCGGAACGTGCCGGAGCCGTTGCGCCAGTTTTTGATGCGGGCGAGGAAATCACCCGGCAAGGCATCTGACGGAACGAGGCGTGTGTACAGCAGTTTTGGATTGACGCTTGCAGCGACATATTTAGCGCGGATGGTCTCGCCGGTGTCGAGCACGACGCCGGTGACACGATCGCGCTCGACGATCACCTCGCTTACCCCGGCGTCCAGCGTGATCTCGGCGCCGGCCTGTTGCGCGGCGCGCGCGATAGACTGGCCGATCGCGCCCATGCCGCCGATGGCATGGCCCCAGACGCCCTTCTTGCCGTTCACTTCTCCAAACGCATGATGCAGCATCACATAGGCCGAGCCCGCGGCATAAGGGCTCGCATAATTGCCGACGATAGCGTCGAAGCCGAACAGCGCCTTGATCAGGTCGCTCTCGAACACGTCATCCAGCATCTCGCCGGCCGAGCGCGTGAACAAATCGAGCAGGGTGCGTTGCTGCTCCAGCGAGAGTTGCCGCAGGATGTTGGCCGACCCCAACGCGTTGAGACCCTCGCGGATCGCGCCGACGCCAAAGCTTGCGACCAGGTTCGGCGGCGCGCGCAGTACAAAGGCGCGCAGCACGTCGGCGATCTCTTCAAGCCTGCGGTTGAAGCCGTCGAGCGCCTCAGAATCGCGCGGGCTGAGCTTGGCAAGTGATTCTCGCGTGCGGCCTTCGCCGGTGATGAGATAACGGCCGTCAGGCGCGGGCACGAAATTCTGTGCGCGGCGCTCGACGATTTTGAGGCCGTACTCGCCGAGTTTCAGGTCAGAAACAATTTTCGGGTTGAGCAGGCTCACGGTATAGGCCGCGACCGAATTGCGGAAGCCGGGCGCAAACTCTTCCGTCACCGCAGCGCCGCCGACGACCTTGCGCCGCTCGACCACCTTTACGCGCAGGCCGGCTGCCGCGAGATAGGCCGCGCAGGTGAGGCCGTTATGTCCGGCACCGATGATGACGACGTCTGTTTCGTTCATGTGGGCTTCAAGAAGGATTTCGTAATGACCACGTCATTCCGGGGCGATGCAAAGCATCGAACCCGGAATCTCGAGATTCTCCGATGTACAATAGTACATCGTAGTTCGCGCTTTCGCGCGCCCCGGAATGACACGGGAACTACATAGCGAACCCGCACGCTTTGGCACAGCGGTTTGATCGAGTCTGCATTGCCCGCATCCACGTCATATGCTCCATTGCGCCGCCCTCCCTGCCGGCTTCATTACCGGAGTATCCATGTCTGCCGCTGAATTGGCTACCGATCGGCCGTCCGTCTCGTCGCGCAACCGGCTGGTGCTTCTGACTTACACGGCGGCGATTTTCGTCAGCGCGCTCTTGTTGTTTTCGGTGCAGCCGTTATTCGCGAAAATGGTGCTGCCGCGGCTCGGCGGCTCGCCCGCGGTGTGGTCGGTGGCGATGGTGTTTTTCCAGTCGCTGCTGCTCGCGGGCTATCTCTACGCGCATCTGTTGATGCGGATCAAAAGCCGCCTGATCCCGATTGTGGTACATCTGGTGCTGCTGGTCGCAGCGCTCGTCACGTTGCCGCTGACGATTGCGGCGCGCTGGGGCGAGCCGCCGACGGGCGGCTATGCGATCTGGCTGCTCGGCCTGTTTGTGGCCTCGATCGGCTTGCCGTTCTTTGCGCTCGCGGCGAATAATCCGCTGCTGCAAGCCTGGTTCGTCCGCACTGGACATCCTGACGGCGCCGACCCCTATTTTCTCTATGCCTCGTCGAACATCGGCAGCTTCCTCGCGCTGTTGTCCTATCCGTTGGCGCTTGAGCCGATCTTCACACTGCGGACGCAGAACCTGATCTGGACCGGCGGCTATGGCCTCTTGATCGTTTTGATCGCGGCTAGCGGCCTTCTGCTGTTGCGCGCGCCGGCCCCGGCGGCGGCCACGTTGGCGGCGGAAAGCGACGCGCCGGCTCCCTCCTGGGCAACGCGCTTGCGCTGGATTTTCCTGGCCGCGGTTCCTTCCGGACTCCTGATCGCGGTGACCGCGCATATTTCAACCGACGTCGCGGCGGCTCCCTTGCTGTGGGTATTGCCGCTGTCGCTTTATCTCCTGACCTGGGTGCTGGTGTTCCAGTCGCACCCGCTACTGCCGCACAAATGGGTGCTGTGGGCGCAGCCGGCTGCGATCGCGGGCGTCATTGTGTTGCTCGCGATCGGCGGCGAACAGAACCTGCTGCTGACGCTCGGCGGCCACCAGCTTTGTTTCTTTGTCATTGCGATGGCGTGTCATGGCGAACTGGCGCGGACGCGGCCGCCGGCGAAATATCTCACCGGCTTCTATGTCGCGCTGTCGTTTGGCGGGATGATCGGCGGGCTCTTTGCCGGGTTGATCGCGCCGAACGTGTTTTCGTGGGTCGCGGAGTATCCGATCCTGGTGGTGCTCGCGGTGCTGTGCCGTCCGCCGGCTGAGGAACGCTGGCCGTGGCTCAGCCGCTGGGTCGGGCTGGTCGTGGCTCTGTTGGCGCTGGTCTTGATCGTGCCCTCGGAGATGAAAGGCTGGGTGTTCGACTGGTTCGACGAATATCGCGTCTATGTCGCCGGCGGCGTCGCGGTTTTCGGCATGCTGCTGGCGCTGGTGCTCAATACCGCGCGTTTCAAGCTCGCGGCGGTGGCCGCGCTGGCGCTGGTGCTGATCCGCTTTTATCCTGCGGATGACGGGCGGGTGGAGACCGTGCGCAGCTTCTTCGGCGTCCACAAGATCCTGACCACGCCGAACGGCCAGTATCACGTGCTGATGCACGGCACCACGATCCACGGCGCCCAGAAAATCACCAATGTCGACGGGACCAAGGTCGAGGGCCGGCCCGAGCCGATCACCTACTATCACAAGGACGGCGGTATCGGGCAGGCGATCGCGGCGGTCCGCGAGCGCAAGGGCGCAGCCCTGCGAGTCGCGGTGATTGGCGTCGGCTCCGGCACGCTGACCTGCGCCGCGCAGCCGGGCGATACCTGGAAGTTCTTCGAGATCGACCAGACGATGGTCGATACCGCGCGCGATCCGAAATATTTCACCTATATCCAGAATTGCCAGCCCGACCTGAAGCCGGTCATCGGCGACGCGCGGCTGACCTTTGCGCGCGAAAGCGACGGCATCTACGACCTGATCATCGTCGACGCCTATTCGTCGGACGCGATCCCGATTCATCTCGCCACAAGAGAGGCGATGGCGATCTACAAGGACAAGCTCTCGCCCCAAGGCGTGGTGTTGATGCACGTCTCGAACCGTCATCTGGAACTGGCGAGCGTCGTGGTCGGCATCGCGGACGCGAACCGGCTGAAGAGCTGGGTCTATGACGAGGATTCCGGCCGTGACGGCGAATACATCTTCGCCACCAATGTCGTGGTGTCGGCGCGTGACGAGGCCGATATCGGCAATCTCGCCTCAAGCGATAAATGGGAAAAAACCGGAGTCAAAGCCAACCAGCGGGTCTGGACCGACGACTATTGCAACGTGCTTGGCGCGGTCTATCGGCGGCTTCGCGACGGGGAGTAGCGTTTTTTATTCTTCATTTGGGCGCGAACCGGTCGCATTGAGGGAACTCAAAAGCTCGCTCCGGCGTTGTGGCATCAATAAATCCCAAATGTGCCGCCGCGCGCCGTTTCGAAGATGGAAAGTAGCGACGATATCGGCACCCAATCCGCTGGAGGAAATGTCATGCCGAACATCAACGTCAAATGGCTGTCGGCGATCGTGTTGTCGGTCGCGCTTTCAACCGCCGCCTATGCGGCCGGACGCGGCGGCGGTGGTCACGGCGGCGGAGGCGGAGGAGGACATGGCGGCGGCGGACATGGTGGTGGTGGCGGACATGGCGGTGGGGCTCACTTCAGCGGCGGACATGGCGGCGGTGGACATGGCGGCGGCGGACACGGCGGCGGGGCACGGTTCGCCGGAGGCGGACGGCATTTCAGCGGCGGCCGGGCAGCCGTTTCGCACTCTGCTGGCGGCGGTGGTGTTCGCGGCAACCACGCGGCGACGGATCACGCAGCTACGGTGCACAACGCCACGGAGCACAACGCCGCAGGCAATCTGAGTCACGCGAATGCCGGCGTTCACGCGGGCGCGATTCACCACGCGCTGGCCGGTGCGGCAGTCGCCGGTGCGTTGCATAATCATAACGCATTGAATAATCCCGCCGCGCGCGCACACATTTCGGCTGCCGCCGCGACTGCCGGCTGGCAAGGTCACGGCCGGCATGGCGGATGGTGGCGACATGCCAATGGCGGTTATGGCTGGGTCGGTCCGTTGTTCTGGCCGTTCGCCTATTATGATCTCTCAGGCTATGCGATGTGGGGCACTGATCCCTCGCTCTGGGATTACGGCTATGGCGATATCTATGCCGGCATCTTTGCGCCTTACGGCTACGACGACCTGACGGGCTATCTGCCGTCAGGCAGCGCGCCATCGTCATCGGGTGCCGCCACGCCGCCAAATGAACCGAATGCATTGGCGCAGATGTGCGGCGAGGACAGCCAGGAAATCGCCGGCCTTCCGGTCGACCGGATTCAGCAGGCGCTCAACCCGAACGACGAACAGCGCAAGGCGCTCGACGGCCTCGCCAACGCGTCGGTGCAAGCGGCCCAGACGATCAAGGCTGCTTGCCCGGCCCAAGTCGTCTCGACCGCGCCCGCCCGCCTGGCGGCGATGCAAACGCGGCTTGAGGCGATGATCTCGGCGGTCAACACCGTGCAGCCGCCGCTCGATCATTTCTACGGCCTGCTCAACGATGAGCAGAAGGCGCGGTTCACGGCGCTCGGTGAGGATCAACGGCGTGAAGATCAACGGCGTGGCCGCCAGAACGAAGGTGTGCTCGCGCAGGGTTGCGGTCAGGGTCAAGCCCAGGCTCAAGGCCGGACTACCGCGACCGATTGGCCGGCGGCCGAAATCGATCAACGCCTGCATCCCACCGATGCGCAGCGCGCGAGCCTCGACAATTTGAAAGATGCCAGCGCCAAGGCCGCCGACATGCTCAAGGGTACCTGTGAGCCTAACGAGGCCTTGACGCCGCCGGCACGGCTCTCCGCCGCGGGCAAGCGCCTGGATGCGATGTTGCAGGCGGTCGAAACCGTCAAGTCCGCGCTCGACGATGTCTATGCAGAACTGAACGATGAGCAGAAGGCGCAATTTGAATCGATTGGGCCCGCGCGCGATGTCGCCCAGACGACGGCTTTGGACGACACGGCTCCGGCGTCCCATCACCGCCGCCGTCACGCCAGTGTCGTCGGCTTGGTTCGGCGCCTGATCGGGTTTTAAAGCGGCGTCACGCCCGGATGCGTGAGGGACCTGGACTCGCGGCGATCACGGCGCGGCGCTCGGCCACCGCATGGTGAAACTGTTCGAGCACGAGGCCATAGGCCGAAAGGTCGCCTTCCTCGATCGCGCCGTCGTCGTAGCATTCCAGCGTTTCGCGCAGGAATTCGTCGGCCTCTTCCTGGAGGGCGTCGATCTCCTCGACCGAGTCGGTCTTGCGTACCTGCCCGATCGCCGCGAGCAATTTGTCCCGGTGCATGCTCGTGACGTTGCGTTCGTCGCGCTTCACGTAATGGCGCACCCATGCCGCGCCTGAGCCGAGCACTGAGAGCAACAAGATGCCGCCCCAGAAAAAGTCGCTGTATCTGTCCAGGAAGGTCCGTTCGGTGCCGTCGATATAGGCTGCTGCGCCCGGATGCGCGGGGATCGCCGCGTCCTTGTCGGTGTCGGGCTTCGCAATCTTGGAGGCGGCCGGGTCTTCGCGGACGAGCGCGGGGCGCACGTTAAACAGCGCCCGGGTGAAGGCGCCCGCCGTCGCCTCCGACAGCGACTTCGGCGCCACGATCAGGTGGTTGACGCCCACGGTATCGACGGTGTCGTCGGGCCGCGCGGGAGAGGTGGTGATAGAACTGCCGGGAATTTCCTCCGCCTCATAAAGCGGGTGCTTGTGGGCGAGCGCCTCCGAGACGTCGATGGGGAGGAAGGCCGGCTCGCCTCGGAATCGTGCGGTCTGGATGATGGCGTCGGCCGTGATCCTGCTGTCGAGCGGACCGACCGTCATGAACGCGTCGATCGTCGGGTCCTTCACCATCTCGGTAATCTCCCCGACAGCGAACCGGGAGATCGTAACCTTGTCGGGGTTGAGGCCGGATTCGCTCAGGATCACCTTGAGCAGCGTGACATTGACGGGGGTGCGGCCGAGGACGCCGACACGATGGCCTTCGAGATCGCCGATCTCCTTGATCTTCGCTTTGGTGTCTTTCTTCGTGCCTTTCTTCGGCGCGCCGGAAGGCGTCCACAACACCACGACGTTCTTGCGCAGGATGGCAACCGCTCCGGCTCCCTTGGGTATTTCCTCGTCGGCGCGGCCCACGGCCAGGTCGACTTCACCGGCCGCGAGAAGTCCGAGGCTCTCGACGGCGCCGGCGGTCGTGATCACCGTCAGCCGGACCGGACTTCCCTCGTTGTAAAACGCCTGCGCCAGATTCACGATCAGCTTCTGGTCGTCGCTTTCCTTGGGTCCCACCGCAATTCGCAAGGTCGTCGGCCGCGACGCCAGGAAGGCCGCGCCGGCAATCGCCGCGAAGACCAGAAGTACCGCGGCAAGCAGCAGAAACGGCGCACCCCTTTTCCGTCTTCTGGAAATAGCCTTTGTGTTCAAGCCGTCCGACACAGCCATGTTGCCCGCCAGGTGAGGTGTGATCCCCAGGGGCACCCCGGGAATGCGCTCCACTATTCTAGCATGCCCCGGAGTCTTACGGGCCAGGGATTTGTGTTGGCGGCCTCTTTCCTGCCATCACCAAGCCAGGCGAATCGCGTAACGATGTGCCCGTTCAAGGAAGGTTCGCGATCGGCTTGGGGACGACATTTGCCGATGATGCTGCGCGCGTATTTTGAACACGATTACCGAAACCGTTGTGCCCGCTGATTGTCGTGTAACAGGCAGTTCGGCCCAAAGTTCGTGCTACGCTTCAGCGTGCCCCTGTAACGAGCTTCGGAAAATCATGGGCACTGGCAGACTTGTGACTTGTAGTGCCGCCTGTCGAGGAGAGCGTGCCGTGCGATTGCGAGGTCTGGTTTGCCTGATAGCCCTTGCGGCCGGTGTGTCGGCCTGTTCGCAGGACGTTGAGTATACTCCCGAGCAGCGCATGTGCATCGCCCAGCGCTATGCCATCTACGATCCAAAGCAGCTCAAGCAATGTGTTGACGTGTGCAAGATGTGCATGAGGGGCAATACGGTGACTTGCAACACGTCGTGCCGGCTGCGCGGCGCGAGTTAAGCATAGCGGCATATCGGTAGCTCGATCCCGGCAAAGCCTGCCCCCAGGGCTTGACCTGCCCGCGAAGGCATTGAATCATTGGCGCTTTCAGGCTCGCGCCAAAATGTTTGAGATTAGTGTTATTTGCATCGTTGTGCTGGCGGTCGGCTACTGGGTGACCCTGTGGCTGATGAGGCGCCATGAGGACGTGTTGCATGGCGACTTCATTCATACCGAGCCGGGCGCCGATGTGTCGGTACCCCAGCCGTTTCCCGCGCCGTTTCCAGTCAGACCGCCATTTCCGGTGAAGCCGAACCCTGCCGGGGTCATGCCCTCCGGGGTCGCACCTGCCGCCATCAACGCTGCTGTCGCGAAGCGTGCCGCCACGAACCCTCGCGCGGCGAAGCCTGCCGCCGCCGGGTCGCCTTCACCGTTACCCGCGGATCGCTCGGATACGCTGCAGGCCCTGCTGGCGTCGATCAAGCGGGACTTGAAGGACGCCTCGCAGCTCTAGGACCGATCAAGCCGCGTCAGTTCGGATAGTAGTAGCGCGGCTGCTGTTGATAGTAGGTGCGACCTTTGAAAGGCTGGTTCGTTCATGGGGTGCCATCTGTCCGTCCGTCCGAGGACTAGTCTATCTCCTCAGAAACTAACAATGGATTAAGGCTAAACTTGTAATATTCGGCAAATGGATATATGGGTTTTTGCCAAACTTCGTTGTTAGGCCCTACCACTGTCGGAGATTCTTAATATTTAGCTAATATGCGGAATCGGAAACACACCGTCGCTTGGATGGATTTCTAGTTTTACAAACGGTGATGCAAACAAGATGAGCTCTTACTTAGAACGCATAAATGACCTAGGCTGGCCAAAATCTTATAACCTACTTGGTAATGTTATTAACTTATTCATTCATTAGTGTATTGTAAACCTAGATTTAATTATATTTAATATACATATAATCAAAATTTTTTCAAGAAGATATGGTAATAAAGTGAGTTATCCTATTAGGGGTATAACTTAACTGGAATTTATATAACAAATATGATGTTTTATTAACTAAAAGATATGGCATGCTTATTTGAATGCTTTATTTCGTAAAATGGATTTTTCATTTAATTGGCAAGAATATGGGTGACTGGATTCTCCATAATATTATGTGTTTTGACAGTGTTTTTGTTATTCACCGTCGTTTGATTTTCATATAGATTTCACAAAGTCCATCGAAACTCACTTGCCGAAAAGATTCGCGATAAATTCGTACCCTATTATAACAACTTGAATATAATATGCTGGCTCCGGATTTAATGCTCAGGATGTACTAAAATACACATGCAATACTAACGATGCTAATAGGGCTGCGGTTGTAGATATCAATAAAAAATACCAAAATATTGAATATAGAAAAGTTGGATTATGATATAAATTGGTAGAGAGTTAATGAAAAATATATTTGTATTATGTGTTATGTCTCACTCTATTAATTAGAGTGGCAATACGGTGTTGGTGCTGTTCTTGAACAATTCACGAACAATTCTCTATAAGGATTCTTTAACCCCACTTGAATTTAATATCTAATGATCGCAAATATTACAGTAATGGGCTATTCAATTAACAATACCGTGGTGATTTTTAACAATAGGGATAATTTAGTAAATTCAAAAAAAATCCTACAAACTATCAATGTCATTCAAAATACCATATATCATGATTATAGCTACTATACTTGCAATTACGAGCACTCACATTGTAGTTCACGGGGGAAAATATAACAATTAGGGTGATCACCGGGAAAAACCGTCGACCAGAAAAACGCGATATGGAAATGAGCGGGTCCGGCCGGTGGCGCCCGAACCCCGCCACCGCAATAAAAACTTCACAGATGCCGATCCACTTGCAAATCGACCAGGAATATGATCTCCAGATCCTATACAATTCCACTATATGGATAATAAAAATACCGTTTTCCTAAATCAAATGGCGGTCTTCGCCATGTCACCGACCGCGGCAATGTATGTCTCTAAAACTCATGTTGTGTACACCACCCAATATCAATGTAATCTCAACCATTTTGTGGGCCTTCAACCACCGTAATCAAATCCTCATTTTGTCACACAACCATCTTGCCTTCCGGCGGCAATGATAAACCACATAGATATTGTTGAGCAGTGCAATGTCGATAACAATGAATATGTGCGTTGACTTGCGGGTCTCGGAACGACTGATAACCCCGCACTGTCGGCGGCGAAGGCGTTGCGGCCTAAATGCACCCGTGCCTTGAGAGAGAGAAACAGGGCGAAAAAGGATATAAAAAGTCAATTAGCACTACGGGTGGCGGCGGCCCATCACAATAT
>CAVVZW010000020.1:0-15152 GCA_963752265.1 uncultured Alphaproteobacteria bacterium | reverse complement strand
CACCTGCGCGGCGGACTTTCCATCGTCAACGTGCTCGCCACGACCTTCCTCTCTGGCATATCCGGCTCGGCTGTCGCCGACACCTCGGCGATCGGCTCCGTCATGATCCCGCAAATGGAGAAGACCGGCTTTCCGCGGGTGTTCGCCACCAACCTCACCATCACCTCCTCGGTTCAGGCGCTGCTCGTTCCCCCAAGCCACAATGCGGTGCTCTATTCGCTCGCAACCGGCGGCACCATCTCGATCAGCGCGCTGTTCATGGCCGGCGTATTTCCCGGCCTCCTGCTCGGCTTTTCCCTGATCATTCTCTGCCTCGTGTTCGCCTATCGCGACGGCCATCCGCGCGGCCAGACCGTGCCGGCCAGGGATGCGGTCAAGATCACCATCGATGCCGCCTGGGGCCTCATCACGCTCGTGATCATTCTCGGCGGCATTCTCGGCGGCATCTTCACCGCGATCGAGGCCGGCGCGGTCGCCTGCATCTGGGCGTTCTTCGTCACCATGTTCGTCTACCGCGACTACAAATGGCGCGACCTTCCCGTGCTCTTGCACCGGACGCTGCGCACGGTGGCCATGGTGCTGACGCTGATCGCGTGCGCTTCCAGCGTCGGTTATGTGATGGCGCTGACGCAGATGCCGGCCAAGATGACGGCGTTCTTCCTGTCGATTTCGGACAACAAATACGTCATCCTGTTCCTGATCAACATTCTCCTGTTGATCCTCGGCACGCTGGTCGACATGGCGCCGTCGATCCTGATCGCGACACCCATTCTGTTGCCGGTAATGAAAAATTTCGGCGTCGATCCCGTTCATTTCGGGATGATCATGCTGCTCAATCTCGGCATCGGCCTGTGCCATCCGCCGGTCGGATCGATCCTGTTCGTCGGCTGCGCGGTGGGCAAGGTTACGATCGAAGAGGTGATGAAGAAGATCTGGCCGTTCTACGCCGTGATGTTCTTTGTGCTGATGCTGGTCACTTACCTGCCTGAAATCTCGCTGTGGCTGCCGCGGCACGTTCTCAGGTGAAACTCGGCGGCTTCGGGAATTTACCGGAGATATCAGGCGCGGACGCTATAGCCATGAACCTTTTCCGCTGCCGGGCGAACGAGAAGTGACGGCCGCTTCCCGGACATGATCACGCCGCGCGGGTTTTGACCTTGACCGGCACCAGACGCTCGCTTGCGAGTGCTGCCTGCGCGCTCGACGTTCCCGCTTCGTGATATTCGGCGTCTTCATTGACTTGCCATATGTCGTAAATGCGTTCGCCGGCCAGAATGTTTCGCGCCGTCAGCATCGCGGTCATCATGGCATGATCCTGGTTATTGTATTTGTGCATCCCGTTTCGGCCAATCAGATGCAGGCTCGGATAACTCAGTTCCAGGTCCTGCCGGATCGTCGCCATGTGCTCGCGATAGGCGTCATCATAGACCGGATAGGCCTTGGGCTGACGCACCACGCAGCCGCCGGTCACATCAGCGGCGGAGACCAGACCGACCTTGGCGACCTCGCTTGTCGCCAAAGCCACAAGGTCCTCATCGGACATCGCCCACAGGCCATCGCCCTCGAAACAAAAATATTCAAGGCCGAGGCAATTCATGCCGGCCGGCGCCATCTCAGGCGACCAGGAACCGAAGTTCTGCACACGCCCGACCTTCACACTGGGATCGTGGATATAGATCCAGTTGTCGGCGAACACATCGGGCTTGTTCGTCATCAGCGCCACGGTGAGGAAGTCACGGTAGCGCAGCTCACGCGCGTGCAACAGCGAGATGGGTTTGGGCGAGAGCTTTTGCACCAGCTCACGCACCGGCGCAGAACTCACGACGTGCCGGGCGGTATAGCTCTCGTGCCCGCCGTCGGCGGTGGCGACTTCGATGCGCCAGATTTTCCGGATGTCATCATAGGCGAGTTCGGTCAGTTCGCGGCCCATCAGAATCTGTCCGCCACGTTCCCTGATTTTGACCGCCGCGGCTTCCCACATCATGCCGGGGCCCTTGCGCGGATATTGGAACGTCTCGATCAACGTCTTCACGACGGCCTCGCCCGCCGCGTCGGCTTTCGGTTTGCGTCTGAACGAGCGCGTCAGCGCGTTCATGACCGCGACGCGAAGATCGAGCCCCTTGATACGCTGCGCCGCCCAATCGGCGGAGATTTCATCGCATGACATGCCCCACACTTTCTCGGTGTAGGTCTTGAAGAAGATCTGAAACAAGCGTTCGCCGAACCGGTTGCGCACCCAGTCGTGGAAGCTGCGCGGCGACGCAATCGGGAATACCTTTGCCAAGCCGTAGGACAGCATGCAAGCGGCGCTGGTGAATATCCCGAGATTGCGCAGCGCCTCGAACGCGCTCAGCGGATAGGAATAGAATTTCCCGCCGTAATAGATCCGCGACAATCGCCGCCGTGTGATGAAGTCATCCGGCAAGATCTCGTGCCAGAGGTCGACGACTTCCTTCGCCTTGGAGAAAAACCGATGGCCGCCGATATCGAACAGGAAGTTGCCGTGCCGCACCGTGCGACTGATACCGCCGACATAAACCGGGTCTTTCTCGATCACGATGACCGACGGCGTTTCCTTGGTCAGGCAGTACGCCGTGGTGAGGCCGGCAGGCCCGGCACCGATCACGAAAATCTCAGCATCAACGGTCATACGCGGCTCGACCCCTTGGGATTCCAAACCCGCATGTGCGCAGACGTTCGTTAACGTCCAGCTTATCGCCGTGTCGAGAAACACCGCTATCTACAGCGTTAATGAAACCTCACGACGGCCGAGCCACATCCAAGCCGCGTCCAAGTCACGTCCAAGTCACGTCCAAGTCACGTCCAAGTCCGCGCGGGATTCTTCCCGATCTCGCTGAGGGATCGTTGCGCGCAAGCGAGCGTCGAGCGAAACGGCGTCAGCCGGCGCGCGCTTCGGCCAGAACCGCGGCCTCTTTTGTCCCGTAAGACAAATAGGTCAGGCGCCAACCCCGTTTTTCAGAGATTTCGGCCAGCGCCTTGAAGCCGCCGGTTCTCCAGTTGGGAAAGCCGAAGTAATCGTCAAAGTGGATGACGAGACCCTGCTTAACGTAGTCGGAACAGAGTTCCAGCACGTCGACCGTCGCCGCGTAGGTGTCGCAATCGACGTGCACCAATAGCGGAGCATCGATGCCCGGGTTTTGAGCCTTCCAGCGGGACGCAGCGTCCGCAAACCATCCCTTCACCAAACTGACGTTGCTGCGAACCTTCGGCAGCTTTCCGCCGAGATCGAACGTCTTCTCCGGCGCCATGCCGCCCCATTGCTCTTGCAAGCCTTCAAAACTGTCGAATCCGACAAAACTCAGCTCGGGAAATTTCTTGGCCTGGTAGTTAATCATTCCAGCTTTATACACCCCAAACTCCAGCACCAGTTTGCGGGATTGAAACCTTCGCTTTGCTTCCTGAATCGAAAGCGTCAGACCTTCAAATCGATCCAGAAACGAATACGCGTCTTTCATGTTTTCTTTTGCAAAACCGAAAGAATCCATGACGGCGTCGCGCCGCATCAGCATCGGTACGGATTCGGGCAGCGTTCTTTCCGCGACATAGCGCGCAAATGAAGCAACCACGTTGGAAAACCAAACCTCCGCTCGAGTGCCTATCCGCGTCATATCTGGTTTACCTTCGGAAATTGTCTTGGACAGATGCCTTGCCCGGCGGATTGCAACGTCCTGCCCGGATATTCTCCGGTTTTTATTCCAATCTATTTAACGTGGGCCTTATAGGCATTGGCGCGCGCCCCATGCCACTCGTCGCCGGGATTGCGGCAACCGTTGCATAGGGCTTGCTTAACGCCTGCTGTGCAAACTGGCACGATGCTCGCGCTCGACGATTCCCGTGTACCGCTGTACGACCAAGAAAGTGTCGCCTCCGGCAACACCAATTTACGTATTTTCGTCGTCGTCCTTTTACTTTTCACGATCGCCGCCGGCATTAGCGCGATGCGTAAAGATGTGACGCAGGGCTTCGATGAAGTCGCGCACGTCTCCTACGTCGCGCATCTCCAGCATTCCGGTGAAACATGGCCGGCATTCGGGACGATGCGGATGCTGGACCCCTCGACCTTCCGCTTCACCGGCGAAATGAACTATCTCAATCATCCTTCGCCGTATTACCTGCTGCTGGCACGCCTTGGCCCGAGCCTCGAAGGCCATCCGCAGGCCGTTGTGGTGCATCGGCTGTTCAATGTGGTGCTTGCCGCCATCGGGCTCGCGGCTCTGATGGCCATCGGCCTCGTCGCGGGACTGCCGCGAATAGCATTTTACGCTTACATCGTACCCATCGGCTGCATTCCCGTGCTGGTGCCGGTCGCGGGCGCCGTCAGCAACGACAATGCGGCCTTCGCCGGCGGGGCCATCGCCACTCTGGCCGCATTTCAACTCCTGATCACCGGGCGCCGCGGCTGGCTATTGGCTGCGCTTGGCGGTGTCATTGTCGCTTCATGGGCAAAGTTCACCGGGCTATTGTTGTCGGGCGGAATGCTCGCCGGCGTATTGCTGTGGTTGCTGTGGCATGGACGCCTGCCATCCCGATCGATCGTGCTGATCGTAATTGCAGCACTTCTGGCGAGCGCGCCCTATGTCGTGTTGGTCGCGCAATACGGCAGCCCGACGCCGATGACGCCGGGAGAACTCGCGATGATCAAGCGGGACGCGCACACCGCCGGTTGGGATAGCGCCGCGCGATTGCCGCCCGCCTCCTATGCGGCGCACTTCGTCTGGGAGTTTGTCCAGGAGTGGATGCCGACCTTGAAGCCGCGCACCGCGCTGAATTACGCGGCGCTGGCGATCCCGGTCACGGCGGCGCTCTGCGCCTTCGCAGGGATTTTGGCCGCGGTTCGGCGGATCATTTATAAGCAAGCAGGTCCGCTCGATATCGTGGTTTGCGCCGGCGCGTTCGCCTTTGCTGTCACGTTTCTTCTCCACGGCATCTTCGCCTATCGGCTGCATGCCGAATTCGGCTGGCTGACAAGCGCTTACCCGCGCTATTATTTACCGCTGGCGGCGCTGTTTCCCCTCGCGGGGTTGTCGCTACTGGGCGCCATCAAACAGCCGCCTGCGCGCGGCGCGTTATTGGCCTTCCTGATTATCGGCCCCCCGGTCTTCAGCCTGTTGGGCGCGTCATTGGGATAGGCCGCCGCGGCGCGTGAGCGCGGCAAACGTGGTTGAGAATTCTCTAATCCAACCACTCAATTGCGGTTGAGCCCGCGGCCTGAGATTTAAAATCTCAGGCGTAGATTTGTCCCCGGTGGGAATAAAAAACGGCGGGGGCCAACAATGACCATCGAATTTCTTGTCTATCCGATATTGGCATTTCTAGCGGTCACGTTGACCGCAAAACTCATCGAGCGCCAGAGCGACGTGCTGTACGGACCTTATATCCAGGGCCGCAAGACCGTTCTCTCCGATCTGCGCGATCAGCTCGACATTTTGTTGGTGGCGATCGGTGTGAGGCGGGAATACAGCCGCCTGGCGGTCAAATTCGCGACCGTCAGCATCCTTGCGTGCGCGATCATCGGCTGAGGAAAACCCAATGGGCGCGCTCGATCATCCCAAAGAAACCCAACCGGGACTGAAGATCGTCTGCGAGGTCTGCGGCAATCTGTCGATCAAGCCGATCGACCCCGCCGATTCCGGAGACGGCGTCAGCGTCCACTGCCGGCGCTGCAACGCCGTGCGCGGAACCATCGCCGACCTGCGCGCGCTGGCGCGGCAATCCACCGGCGATTTCGATTTTTAAAACAGCCGGAACTCGATAGTGGCGAGACTGTCGGCCGGGGTCTCGACCGGACGTGGCCGAAAGCGCAACCGATCCGTCCTCGCCTTCAAATGATCCCGCAAGTCGATTTCGCTCTGCCTGATCCGGTTGCGGAGCTCGCGGCGGTCGAACGCGGTTAGCGTTGGGCTTGCGAGTTCGCGCCAGGCCTCATGCTGCTCGGCCATCAGGGCTTGGATCTCGCCGTTCAGGATATCAAGCTCAATCATGGTTTCGAACCGATCTTGAGAAGGAGCGGGTTTAGTTTCACCCGCCAATTCCAAAGAAATGGTTAACAAAGTCCTTAAGTGCCGGTACGGCGGCGAAGCTCCACTCTCACCTTTTTTCAAGATTGGGCGGTTTAGGAATCGCCGATGCCCTCTTCGCTTTCGCTCGCACCGGTTACGCCCTCGCGCGGTATCCCCTTAAGCCTCGAAAAGGCATGTCTGTTGCTGGCCGCATTCAACGCGGCGGTGATCGTGGCGATGTATCTCGACCATGCCTGGCTGTTCGACGCCGAAGGCCACCTGATCCACACCGACTACATCAATGTCTGGGCCGCAGGCCGCCTCGCCCTCGAGGGCCATCCGGCGCTGGCCTGGGACTGGGCCATCCACAAGCAGGTTCAGGTCGATTTGCTGGGGCGGGATTATGCCGGCGAGTACTCCTGGCATTATCCGCCGCCGTTCCTGTTCGTCGCGATGGTGCTGGCGCATTTTTCCTATGCTGTGGGGCTCGTCGTCTGGGCGGCATCAAGCTTCGTGCCTTACCTCGTCATGATGCGCGGAATAGTGGGCCAAAAGTTCGGCCTTCTGGTTGCCGCGGCCTTCCCGGTCGTGCTCGCCAACACCATGGCGGGACAAAACGGCTTCCTGACCGCAGCTCTGCTCGGCGGCACGCTGGTCCCGATGCCAGCGCGGCCCGTGCTGTCAGGCATCTGCCTCGGCCTTCTGTCGTACAAGCCGCAATATGGCCTGCTGTTTCCTTTTGTCCTGATCGCCGCCGGACAATGGCGGACATTTATCGCGGCGGGCGTCACCACAGCTGTGCTGGCGGTGGCTTCGTGGATCGCGTTCGGCACCGAAAGCTGGCAGGCATTCTTCGACTGGATGCCGATGTCGTCCCAGGCCTTCTTCAGCGAGGGCCGCGCCACCTTCTTCAAGATGCAAAGCGTGTTCGGCCTCGTGCGCACCTTCGGCGGCAGCGAGCACCTCGCATGGACCTTCCAATGGCTGACATCAGCGAGCGCGCTCGCGGGCGTGGTATGGCTGTGGCGAAGCCGCGCGGATTACGAACTCAAGGCGGCAGGCCTTGCCACCGGCGCGCTGTTGCTGACGCCGTATCTGTTCCTCTATGACATGATGGTGCTGGCGATTCCGGCCGGCTTGTTGATCCGCACCGGGCTTGAGAACGGCTTCCGCCGCAACGAACTCGCCTCGCTCGCCGGCGCCATGGCGCTCTTGATCGCGTTTCCGTTTACTGAAGTGCCGCTCGGCCTCGGCAGCACGTTGATCGTGGCTGCGCTCATCGTGCGCCGCGTCGTCAGCGCCCCCGCCGAACAACGGCACATCGCCCGGGAAGTACCGGCGCTCGTCTAAATTTACCCCACGCGCCCAGTGGACACTCGTGTTTTGACCCCCGCTGCCGGTTTTGCTATGGGCCATCCCATAACAAAAAAATCGTGGGAGGTTTTCTGATGGTCGATCGCCGAACGTTTAACGCGCTGCTTGCAGGCTCCCTCGCCGCTCCCACCCTCGCTTTCGGTAAAACCATGACATCCAAAAACGTATTCTATTCGGCAATCGGGCCGGAGCTGACGGCTTACAGCGTCGATGTCGACAAGGCCGAACTGTCGAAGCAAGGCTCGGTATCGACCGCGGCCAACATTCAATATGCCTGGCCGCATCCCTCCAAACGGTATCTCTATGTCGTATCCTCAAGCGGCGGGCCTGCCGCGGGAGACGTGACGGGCAGCATTCATACCGCCGACGCCTTTACGATCGACCCCAAGACCGGCGCACTGAAGAAGCACGGCGACACGGTCAAGCTCGCGACCCGGCCGATCCACACCAGCGTCGACATGTCGGGTAAATACCTGCTGGTCGCCTACAACAACCCGTCCAGTCTGTCGGTGCATCGCATCAAGGCGGACGGCACGCTCGGCGACAAGGTCGAGCAACCGAACAAGCTCGATACCGGCATCTTCGCGCACCAGATCCGCGTCACACCTGATAACAAGCATGTCATCTTGATCACGCGCGGCAACAACGCGCCAGTCGATAACCCCAAAGACCCCGGCTCGATCAAGGTATTCTCGTTCAAGGACGGCGTGCTGACGAACGAGGCTGCGATCGCGCCGGGCGACGGCCTGCATTTCGGACCACGGCATCTCGATTTCCACCCCAGCAAGCCATGGGTGTTCGTCGGGATCGAGAGTCAGAATCAGCTCGCCGTTTACAAGCTCGATGAGGCGACCGGACTTTCGCGAGATCCGCTTTTCGTCAAGGACACGCTTGCCGACCCTGCCTCGAAACTACGACAGGCCGGCGGCATCGTGCATGTCAGCCCCGACGGCCGTTTCGTTTATGCCATCAATCGCGCCTGGTGGACCACCGACTTCGAGGGCAAGAAGGTTTTCACCGGCGGCGAGAACTCGGTCGCGGTATTTTCCATCAATCAAACCACCGGCGAGCCGACGTTGATCCAGAGCGCCGACGGCCACGGCAACTACCTGCGGACGTTCAATATCGACCCGAGCGGAAAGCTTCTGATTGCCGCACCCTTGTGGGCGATGCCGGTTCGCGACGGCAGCACCGTCACGACGATTCCTGCCGGCATCGTGCTCTATCGCGTCGGCAACGACGGCAAGCTCGCCTTCGTACGCAAGTACGACAACGACGCCAACGAACAGAAGCAGCAGTTCTGGGCTGGCATGGTCACACTGGCTTAGATCACGTTGGCGTAAGCCTTGCTTGGTGCGCGGACACGATTGCCCCGCTTTTCCTGAGGAAACCATGTCCGAACGCACTTCGTCTGCTGGAGCGATCTCGCGCCGCTCCCTCCTCGGCACCGCTGCCGCGATAGCCGCCACGCCTGCGCTCGCCGAAGGCTGTCAGGTCGGCCCGCCGCCGCACGAGAAAGGCGCGAAGGTCTGGATGGACATGGATCAGGTCGAGCTCGACGCATCCTACGATCAGGCCGCCTACGCGCCGATGCTCGCCCAGTACAACAAGCGCTTCGCCTCAAGCAGCGAGACCACGCGCCAACGCCTGGGCGTCCCTAAGCGATTTGCCTATGGACCGACCCCGATCGAAGGACTCGACGTCTTTCCGGCCCGCAGCGCCAACGCACCGATCTTCGTGTTCGTCCATGGCGGAAAGTGGCGTTACACCACGGCCAGGGAAAACGCCTATCCCGCCGATCTCTTCGTCAATGCCGGCGTCAACTTTGTCGTGCTTGATTTCATTCAGGCGGACGCGGCCAATGGCGACCTGCGCATCATGGCCGATCAGGTCCGCCGCGGCATCGCCTGGGTCTACAAGAACGCTGCAAGTTTTAACGGCGATACCAAGCGCTTTTATGTCGGCGGCCATTCCTCCGGCGGCCATCTCGCCGGCGTCGCCATGGTCACCGACTGGGAGAAGGACTTTTCGCTTCCCCCGGACATGATCACGGCCGGGCTTCTCATGAGCGGCATGTACGATCTCAAGCCGGCGCGGCTCTCCGCCCGCAGCTCTTACGTCAAATTCGACGATGACATGGAGCAACGCTTGAGTTCGATCCGCCACATCGAACACTTGCACAGCCCCATCACCGTCACCTACGGCACGTTCGAGACGCCGGACTTCCAGCGCCAGTCGCGTGATTTTGCCACCGCCGTCAAAGCCGCCGGAAAGCCGGTCGAGCTCGTGGAAGCGCCTGACTTCAATCACTTCGAGATGTGCGAGAGCCTCGGCAATCCCTACGGCCCGAATGGCCTCGCCGCGCTCAGACTGATGAAGCTCGCCTGAGCGCCGCGCGCGCCGGGCCATCGTCCTTCCGAAAAGCGCTGCGGATCAGACGTTGCGCCGGCGCCTCGAAAAAACGGAACGCGACATAAGACAACAGCAGCGTCGTCAGGAGATAGACGGCAAAGAGCGCGCCGCTATAGAGGGGAACAGGCCGCCCCACGGCGGCAAAGCACAACACGATCACCAGTTGAATCGGAAAGTGCAGGAGATAGCTCGAATAGGTCATGTTGCCGGCGGCGACAACAGCGCCTTGCATCACCTGCGGCAACTTGATCTCGCGCGACAAACAAAACAGCAGGATCGGCGTGATGCCCACAAACAGCGGGAGATCGAAACGGTCGAGCTGATCCCGCAACGCGTAGACGACGATCGGCACGACTACCAACACCGCAAACCACGCAACCGCCTCGGCCGCCTTTTTGAAGCGCGAGGTATCGACCGCCTGCCGCACGATGGCAGCGAGCCCGCCGACATAAAACAGCGCGAGGCAATTGATGACCTGACCATTGGCGCCCAACGACGGAGCGCTCAGACACGCCGCGACAATGACCACGTTCAGCAGCCACGACCGCGTCGCGCGGAGCATCAGGAAGAACAACAGATAGACCAGAACCTCGACCGAGACCGACCAGATCGGGCCGTCGAAGCTGTAACCTTGCACGACGCCCCATTCGCTCGCCATGAAGAGCTGTGTGAGAAAGTGCGGCAGATCATTGTCCTGATAGACGAAGAAGCATCCGCGCACGTTGAAATAGACCGACTGCAACAGCGCTACGAGCAATAGCGTCACCAGATGCAACGGATAAAGCCTGGAGAAACGCAGCGTGAAGAACTTCCAGCCGCCGATGGCGCGGTCGGCAATGGGGTCGCGGTATTTCCAGAAGAAAATAAACCCGCTGATGCACCAGAACACCCAGACGCCGAACGCGCCAGAATCGTGAAACGGCCGCAACAGCCCGTAGAGCGGCAGGCGCTCCGGCACCAGGTCGACCGCCTTGTCGGCGACAAAAGAGAAGTGGCGATAATGGAAGACGAGAATGGCAACCGCCGTCAGGAACCGCAGCGCCTCAAGCCCGACGAGCTTGTTGATTTCCTTGGGCGCCGCCGTCATGGCTTGCCGCATGCGCCCGACACGCCCTTCAGAACCGCATCATCCCACACGGCATAACCGGCCGCATCGAGATGGACGCCGTCGATCGTGTGCGGGGCAGGCATCGGCGGCAGCGCCACGAAAGACGCACCACTCTTGCTGGCCAAAGCGGGCAAGAGTGCATTGAACGCATCGATCCGGCCCATCGTCTCCTTTTGCAACTGAGCCTTCACGTTGCCGCGCACTTCGATGGCGGGAACACCGAGCACAGCTAGACGATCTGTCACGCTTGCAAGCTTGGCGAGCAGCGAGGTGATGTTCGTCTCGAAAACCGGCGCGCTGTGTCCGACCAGCGCATCATTGGTGCCGAGCGCGACGAGGATGGCGGCCGCGCGCCTGCCGTCGAGCGCCTCTAACAGCCATGTCCCGAGATCGCTATAGCTCGAGGCGCCGTTCAGGCCGGCATTGATGACGGGGTGACCGCAATAGGTCCGCGGCAAGGTGGAGGCTTCCGTCAGGCTGTCGCCCAAAATGACGATCGGCTGATCGAGGCGGCTCAACGTGTAATGCACGACGAGCTGGCGCGCCTGCCGATGTGAATCGGCAACCGTTTCCTTCTTGAGATAGGACGCGCCGGCCGCCAGCGCGCCAATCGCAAGGACCGCTATGGCAAGTCGCGCTCCGTTCATGATGCGAAAATAGCCGGGAGGTCCTTAAAATATCATTCGCCGGCACCGGCATTTCCCGGCCAAATCGGCCCGGAAAACGCCTATCTCGCGAAACTTGACAGCCTCTCGCCTCCGCCCCTCTATAGCTCCAATCATACAAAACGGGAGGAAGCGCCGTGGCGCGAAAACTGATCGATATTTCCGTAGCCCTGCAAAACGACGTGCCGGCCGATCCGCCCGGGATTAATCCGCGCATCGAATATCACGACCATCAGCAGAGCCTGCCGCGCATGCTCGGATTCTTCGAAGGGCTCAAGGCGCAAGATTTGCCGGACGGCCAGGGCTGGGCGATGGAGACAGTGCAGCTCTCGACCCATAACGGCACCCATCTCGACGCGCCCTATCACTATCATCCGACCATGAACCGCGGCGAACGCGCCTGGACCATCGATGAAGTGCCGCTCGAATGGTGCTTGCAGCCCGGCGTCAAACTCGACTTCCGTCATTTCCCCGACGGCTATGTCGCGACCGCCAAAGATGTCGAGACCGAACTCAAGCGCATCGGCCACACGCTGTCGCCGCTCGAAATCGTCGTGGTCAATACCTCGGCCGGCGCGAAATACGGCCAGCCAGATTTCGTCAATTCCGGCTGCGGCATGGGCTATGAGGCGACGATGTATCTGCTCGAGCGCGGCGTGCGGCTGACTGGCATCGACGGCTGGAGCTGGGATGCGCCGTTTGTCTTCACCTCGAAGAAATATGCCGAGACCAAGGATGCAAGCCTGATCTGGGAAGGCCACAAGGCCGGGCGCCATATCGGCTATTGCCACATCGAGAAGCTGCACAATCTGGAACTTCTGCCGTCAACCGGCTTCACCGTCTCCTGCTTCCCGGTGAAGATCGAACGTGCTTCGGCGGGATGGACGCGCGCGGTCGCGATTATCGAGGAGTGAAGGAATGTCGCGCCAGATCAAGGCGGAGGGACCCAAAGATTAAGGTGGAGGGACCCAACCTTGACTTTCATCTATAGGTATATTACTATAATGCTACGGTGATTGATCTATTACGCTCGATAAAGCCCGCGATTTTCGTAGGCTCCAGCCGGAAAGACCTGCAGGCGTTCCCTTTGGCCGTTCGCAGCGAGATCGGGCAGGCTCTTTTTGAAGTGCAGCTCGGGGACCATCCCCATAACGCGAAGCCCCTCAAGGGTTTTGGCGGGGTCCTCGAAATCCGCGATAATTTCGACGGCGACACGTATCGGGCCGTCTACACCGTACGCTTTGAGGGCGTCCTCTACGTCCTGCACGCCTTTCAAAAGAAATCGACGAGCGGGATCGCTACCCCGCAGCGACACATTGAACTGGTCAGACAGCGCCTAAAAGACGCCGAGACCATTCACAAGGCAACAAAGAGAGACCGATGATGGCAACGAGGAAAAAGCTGCCAGTCCATTTAAAGGGCTCGGGCAACATTTTTGCGGATCTCGGCCTTCCCAATGCCGGGGAACACCAGCTCAAGGCCGCACTGGTGGTGCAGCTCAAGCGACTGATCGCCGAACGCGAGTTGACCCAAACGGCCGCCGCCAAGCTGATCAAAATAAAACAGCCGGACTTGTCGAAGCTTCTCAGAGGCGATTTCCGTCTGGTTTCAGTCGAGAAGCTGATGCGAATGCTGACAGCCTTCGATCAGGATGTGGAAATCACGATGAAGCCTCATCGCAAACGGGGCGAGGCCGGACGTATCACATTCATTTCGGCGGCGACGCGATAGGCCGGGAACCGGTTAGGCTCCCCTATTTCGACGCAGGCTCCGCGGGATGGACGCGCGCGGTCGCGATCATTGATACATGAGCTTGGAAGCGCCGCCTTAGCCTTTCGTCTCATCATCGAATGCCGCTCGCCACTCGCAGCTGCACACCGCGAAGCGATTGGAAGCGGCGGCGGCTGCGGGCGTAATACCTTGAATTCGAAGCGAAAACGCTGTCTGGAAATATTCCCGGATAACGGCCAGCTCCCCCGTTAACGCTGGCCCGAAAGCTCACCGGCTGCGACGATTTTAGCCTTTCCAAGGACGTAGCGGGGTCGTACCACCCTAAGCCATAAAGGGGTTCCGCTTGGCTCGCGGATGCGGGCAAGGCTACAATAACCTCAAGGCCGGCAAGGTCTGAAATAAAGGCCAGCGATTAAGGGAGAGAAGCTTCATGACAACAAAGTATCGAAGTCTGCTGTTACGTTCGCTGCTGGGCGCGACGGCGCTTGGCCTCGTGGCTGCTTCCGCTCCGGCGTTTGCCGCCGACCCGATCAAGATCGGCGTCATCGCGGAAGCGCAAGCCATCGCCGGCGCCTCGATCCCGCAGGCCGCCCAGCTCGCCGCCGACGAGATCAACGCCAAGGGCGGCGTCGACGGACGCCAGATTGAAATCATCACCTATGACAATCACTCCTCGTCAGCGGACTCCGTTCGAGCTTTCCAGCGCGCGGTCAACGAGGACAAGGTCAACATCGTCATCGCGAGCTACATCAGCGAAGTGGTGCTGGCGCTGGAGCCGTGGGCCTCGCGCCTGAAGACGCCCTTCGTCACGCCGGGTGCGGCCTCCAACGAAATCAGCAAGGCGGTTCACGCCGACTATGAGAAGAACAAATATACCTTCCACGGCTATCTGACCTCAGCGGCGCTGGCGCTGTCGGTCTGCGACGCCGCCAAGGATCTCCTGGTCGACGAGAAGCACATGAAGACCGCGGTCATCATGAGCGAGGACGCCGCCTGGACCAAGCCGCTCGATATCGGCTACGAGGAATGCCTGCCCAAGATCGGGCTGAAGGTGCTCGACCATATCCGCTTCTCGCCCGATACCACCGACTTCACGCCGATCTTCAACAAGATCGAAGGCGCCAAGCCCGACGTAATCATCACCGGCATTTCGCATGTCGGCGTGCAGCCGACCGTGCAGTGGAAGAACCAGCAGGTTCCGATTCCTATGTTCGGCATCTCCTCGCAAGCCACCAACGAGACCTTCGGCAAGGACACCAACAACGCCTCCGATGGCGTGCTCTATCAGGGCGTGTCGGGGCCGGGTGTGCCGGTGACGGACAGGAGCGTGCCGTTTGCCAACGCCTTCAAGGCAAAGTTCGGCAACTTTCCCTCTTATGCAGGCTACACCTCCTATGACGAAGTCTATTACATCGCCGACGCCGTGAAGCGCGCCGGCTCGACCGACGCCGACAAGCTGGTCGATGCGCTTGAAAAGACCGACTGGGTCGGCACCATCGGCCGCACGCAGTTCTACGGCAAGGACGATCCCTTCACCCACTCGATCAAGTACGGCAAGGGCCTGATCACCGGATTGATGCTGCAATGGCAGGATGGTGCGCAGGTCTCAGTCTGGCCGAAAGAGATCGCCAAAGCCAAATTGAAGTTCCCGAGCTTCATCAAGGTCACATCGAACTAAACTCTGCAAAATGCTCCCGGGAATTTCCCGGGAGCATTTTCGCGGCGTGACGTTCTCTTCAAGAAGGGGCGGCGGGGGCTGCCGCGGCGGTACAGATGCTTGCGCTTCAAATTCTGATCGACGGCTTTGCCATCAGCGCCCTGTACGCGCTGGGCGCTACCCAG
>CAVVZW010000019.1:0-15448 GCA_963752265.1 uncultured Alphaproteobacteria bacterium | reverse complement strand
ACTGGATTTACCCTTATCTTCGGCGTATCCGGCGTACTTAACCTGTCCCATGGCGCCATCATGGTGCTGGCGGCGGTAGCCGCCTGGGCTGCGGCGAGCGTGCTTCATCTCGACACCTATTCGGGTGCGCTGGTCGGCGTCGCGGTGGCGCTGGTTTTCGCCCTCGTCACCTATTTCGCGGTGGTGCAGCCGATCCAGAAGTCGCGGCGCATCCCCAATGAGGAGAAGGAAATTTTCGTCCTCACCGGCACGCTGCTCTGGGGCATCATGATCCAGGAGTTGATCGCATATTTCTTCACCAACAATGCCAAGACCGTGCTGCCGATCGTCGAGGGCGTCGTCGATATCCTCGGCGTGCGCACGCCGAGCAATGAAATCTTCACAGCCCTCGTCTGCTGCCTTGTGATCGCGCTGCTGTGGCTGCTGGTGAACCGCACCCGCACCGGCAAGGCGGTGCTGGCGGCTTCCATGAATCCACGCGGCGTGACGCTGCTCGGGCTCGAGCTCAGCAATATCTATGTCGTGGTCTGGGCGATCTACGGCACCCTCGCCGGCATTGCCGGCGTGCTGCTTGGGATGTTCTTAGGGGTAAGCTCCTACAGCGTCGGTCCCTTGACCGCGAGTGCGTTCTCGATCGTGGTGCTGGGCGGCCTCGGCAGCGTGTCGGGTTCGCTGATCGCCGCATTCGTCGTCGGTTATCTCGAAACCATTACCGCCTACATGATCTCGCCGGCCTATCGCTCCATCCCCGCTTTGCTGCTCCTGGTCGCCGTCATGTATGTGCGGCCGCAAGGCCTGCTCGGGAGGCGCTAAACATGGGCGGGTTCTTCAAGTCACGGCTGTTCTTCATTTCGCTTGCGATCGTCATCATCGCATCGACGCTTCCGCTTTATGTCTCCGGCTATATCCTCGGGCTACTCACGGTCGCTTATTACTTCGGCGTGTTCGCGATGGCCTGGGACCTCCTGTTCGGATTTGCCGGCGAGGTCAATTTCGGGCCGACCTTCCTGATCGGCGTCGGCGCCTATACGGCCGGGATTCTCAACAACCAATACGGCTGGTCGGTTTATCTCTGCATTGTGCTCGGCGCGCTGGCATCCGTCATCGCGGGCGTCGTGCTGGCGTTGCCGGCGTTGCGCGTTCGCGGTCCTTATTTCGGCCTGACGACGCTGGTCGCCGTATTGATGTTGCAGAACTTCATCGTGGTGTTCGCCGATCTCACCGGAGGTGAGATCGGGCTGACCATTCCCGATGTCATCACCATCAACGCCGGCGCAAATTACTGGATCGCGCTCGGCTTCATGACGATCAGTGCGCTCATCCTCTATGGGCTGTCGCAATCGCCGATCGGACTCGTTCTGCAGGCAAGCGGCCAGGACCCGGTTCAGGCCGGCGCGCTCGGCTTCAATATCGTCAAGCATAAACTCGCCGCGTTCATTGTCTCGGCCTTCTTCTCCGGCCTGTCCGGCGCATTGCTGGTGTTCTACTTCGGCACCGCTTCGGTCGGCACCGTGGTCGATATCGCGGTCGGGGTGAACGTCATCGTGGCAGCCGTGCTCGGCGGACGCCGCACGGTGCTCGGCGCGGCACTCGGCGCCATCTTCCTGATTGTCGCGGGTGAATTCCTGCGCCCCACAGGCGAGCTTGCGACCTTCATCGTCTCGGCGGTAGCACTTCTCGTCGTGCTGTTCTTCCCCGGCGGCTTCCTCGGCGCGGCCCTTTCACACGAGAGCCGTTAATTATGGACCTGACCACCAACAACCCGCCGGTTCTCGAAGTCCGCGGCCTCACCAAGCGTTTCGGCGGCCTCACGGCCGTCAAGAATCTCGATCTCGAAGTTCACGCCGGCGAGATTTTCGGCCTGATCGGCCCGAACGGGTCCGGCAAATCGACCGCGATGAAGGCGATCATGGGGATCGAGCGCCCGACCGCGGGCAAGGTGATCTTCCAGGGTGAAAACGTCGCGGGCCTTCCGGCGCACAAGATCGCGCGCAAGGGCTTTGGCATGGTGTTCCAGCATTCGCGGCCGTTGAACCGGCAGACAGTGCTGGAAAACATCATGGTCGCGCTGTTGCCGGATAGCCTGCTCATGCTGTTTCCCGACAAGGCGCTGATGGAGCGCGCCAGATGGATCGCCAACCGCGTGGGCCTCGGTGCGGTGATGGACCGCCGCCCGCCGACGCTGCCTTTCGCCGACCTGCGGCGGCTTGAATTAGCCAAGGCGATCGCCCGGGATCCCAAGGTGGTTCTGGTCGACGAACCCTTTGCGGGGCTGACGCTCGCCGAAGTCGCCACCTTCTCCGAACTGATCAAGAGCTTCCGCGACGAAGGCCGCGCGGTGCTCTTGGTCGACCACAACGTCAAGAGCGTGGCGGCATTGGTCGACCGGGTGCTCGCGATGTATCTCGGCGAGAAGATCATCACCGGCCGCGCCGACGAGGTGATGCGCAACGAAACCGTGCGGCGCGTCTATCTCGGTGGCGCGATCGAGACCTCCGCGCGTCCCGAGATCAGCTTCAAGGACAAGGTGCCGCTGCTCCAGGTCGAAAATGTCAGCGTGTTCTACGGCAAGGCCCAGGCGCTGGAGAACGTGTCGATCCATGTGCATCAGGGCGAGTTCGTCTCGGTGGTGGGGCTGAACGGCGCCGGCAAGACCACGCTGTTCAACACCATCTCGGGCTTTTTGCCCTATAGCGGCGAGATCGTCCGCGACGGCCAGAAGCTGCGCGGCACATCACCCGCGAAGATCGCGCGCAGCGGCGTCGTCCAATGTCCGGAATCGCGCGAACTGTTCGGCGAAATGAGCGTACGGGAAAATCTCGACCTCGGCGGCCAGCATTTGACCGACGAAGTTCGCGCGAAACAGCTCGCCTGGCTGTTCGAGCTGTTCCCGATTCTGAAGGAGCGTCAGGGCCAGATGGCGCAGACGCTCTCGGGCGGCGAGCAGCAAATGCTGGCAATCGGCCGCGCGCTGATGATGCAGCCGAAGATCCTGATTCTCGATGAGCCGACGCTGGGGCTTGCGCCAGTCATCCTCGAACAATTGTCCAAGGCGCTGGAGCGGCTGCGCCAGACCACGCCGATTACCGTGCTGCTCGGCGAGCAGAACGTGACGTTTGCTCTTCCGCATGCCGATCGCGTCTATGTGCTCGAACATGCGCGGATCGTCTGGGAAGGCGACCCCGGCCGTTTCGCAGCCGAGGCCGGCGAAGGGTATCTCTGAAAACTTGATCGGCAGACACGCCGCGCCTCAACGGGCGTTGACCGTTCGAATTGGCACGTCCAAGCCCGGCTGCGCCGTCTCCACCGGCATATCCAGGGCGACACCGCCACCGCCGAACTCCGCCTGGACCGCCTGCGATATCCAGACCGAAGCCTTGGGGTGAGCGGTTGCCAGGATGATCAGCACGATCGCGACGGCGGCGAACAGGACGAGAAATCCAGCGCCGCCTTTCGATTCGCTGCGAGTGTTGCTCTTACGCGACCTGTCGTACGGACCATGCATGGACGCCTCCACGTTGAGGATATCCCCCAGGAGACCCTAGCCCGGCGCTCATCAAATGCATGTGAGCTGCTTCACACCGAACCCACGTTCCTCATCCTGAGGAGCGGCCACTTGGCCGCGTCTCGAAGGATGAACCGACCCTACGGTTCGATGCTCGGCCTCATGGTTCTCCCGGCAATACGAAGTATTGTCCGGTAGACGCGCGAAGACGCGCTCCTCACCATGAGGGGAGAAATCAATCGCTGTCTTCCGATCCCGCAATGACTTGCAACGGTTCGACGTCCAGCACCACGATGGCGCCGTGTTCGAGACGAACCCAGCCGCGGGTAGCCCAGGCGCGCAACTGCTTGTTGATGCTCTCGCGGGACATGCCGACCATCTCGCTGATCTCCTGCTGGGTGACCGCGATGGTGCGGCTGCCCTGCGCCGCCTTGTGACGCTCGGTGAGACGGATCAGTGCGCTGGCGAGCCGCCCCGGCAGGTCTTGCAGGATGACCTCTTCGACCTGGTCAGAGGTCCAGCGCAACCGCGCGCACAGCAATTCAATGAATTTCATCGCGAGCGCCGGCTGGCTTCGCACAAAGGGAATGAACTCACGGCGGTCGATGATGAAGACTTCGCAATTGGTGTTGGCGGTCGCGTCGGCGGTCCGCTCTCGCCCGTCGAGAAGAGCGATTTCCCCGAAGATCTCACCGGGCCCGATCAGGTTCAAGATCGCGCTGCGGCCGCCGGGCGACGAGATACTCATCTTCGCGGTACCGGATATGACCACGTACAGGCTGTTGCCGGGATCTCCCTTGGAATAGATCGTCGCCCCGCGCTTCAGCGTCGTGTGTCTGGCATAGCGGCACAGCTGCTCGAACGCTTCCGCGTCGAGGTCGCAGAAAATCGGGTGCTTGCGCAGCACAGCCAGTTTGCCGCCTGCCGCCTGCCGGGGTTCGATGGTCTTGTCCTGGGGCACGGCCAACAATTTCTCCGGATACGAAAGCCGGCGCAAAACCCTGCTCAAAGACCATTCAATGGTCCGGCCGGGGCAACGATTGTGACAGCCCGGTGTCGTTAAAAAAACAGCCCCCGGGGCAGGATTTCAGGGAATTTTATCAGTACTGCCGCAAAGAGCGCCTGGGAACAAGCCCCGTTGTCAACGAAGCGCTCGCGGGGCACCCTGTTCCAATGATCGCACCCGTCAAAGTTAAGGTTTCGCTAAAGCAGGCCCCGCCGCTCCGGGGTTCGATGACGTGCGAGACGGCGTTCCGGACTGCCGCTGCCCACTATCTCCGCCAATTGACGGCTCAGCATAAGGGTACATCCGCCGGCGAGGCCACCGCCCTGCACGCCATGCGTGTCGCCATGACCCGGCTCAAGACCACCATTGCCTTATTCTCGCCCATCGTTGAGGGCGAAGAACTTCTGCGGCTTGCCGCCGAATTGAAATGGCTGAACGCCCATCTCGGCATTGTCAGGGATCTCGATGTCGCGCTCGAGCGTCTCGCGAAAATCAAACATCAAACAGGGGTAACCGAACGGTCCTGGAAGCGGGAGCGGACCGCCTGCCAGCGGCATCTGACCCGCGCGCTTGGTTCTTCGCGATATAAGCGGCTGATGACGGATCTCGCCGCCTGGATCGAGAACGGCGATTGGTCGCGGAAGAGAACGAAGAATGCAGCGGGACGGCGCGCGCAGCCAGCCGACGCATACTGCGCGGAAAAATTGCAGGAGTGGCGGAAAAAGCTTTTGAAAAAAAGCCGTACGCTCGGGGAACTCGGTGCGAAGAAGCGCCATCGCTTGCGCCTTGCCAACAAGCGTCTCAGCTATGCCATCGAGGCGGCGGAACAATTAGCTCCGGTCAGCGAGACACCGGCGCGAGAGGCGACGCTGAAATTGTTGCGCAAGGCCCAGAAGTCGCTGGGCCAGTTGAATGACGACGCGCGACGCCGCGCGCTCGCGGCAGCACTGGGCGAAAACCAGGTGGACGAGAGCGATCTGTTGCTGGACGCCAAACAGAAGAAGCGCCTGCTGCGAAAGGCCGTCACTGCCTATGAAGAATTGGCCGGACTTGAGCCGCGGAGGATAGCGGACGGATAGCGTATGGTCTTGCTTGCGATCACCTATCCATCCCTCGAGACGGCGCTTATCTGCTTGCACCATTCGCTAACGGCCTCGCTCGCCGCTCGGCCTGCTTGGGTGCATGCGCCTCCTCGGGATGAGGTCGTGATTTGTGGCTCGAGTTAGCCCCTCATGGTGAGGAGGCGCTCTTGGCGCCGTCTCGAACCATGAGGCCCGGCTATCGGCCTCATCCTTCGAGACGCCGCTTGCGCGGCTCCTCAGGATGAGGGCGGCCCGCAACCTAAAAACAGCTAACGCAGCTAGCGCGGCACGACGGCGGTGGCTTCGATTTCGACGCGGGCTGCTTTTTCGACGAGGCGCACGACCTGCACCAATGCCATCGCAGGATAATGCGCGCCGAAAATCTCGCGATAGATCTGCCCGAGCGCCTTCAGGTTCGCGAGATATTCGTCCATGTCGACGACGTACCAGGTCAGACGAACCAGATGCTCCGGCCGCGCGTCGCCTGCCTCCAGAATGTCCGCGATGTTGCGCAAGGCCTGGCGCACCTGGGCGGTGAAATCCGCCGGCAAAGCGCCATGGACGTCCCAGCCGATCACGCCGCCGGTCACGACCAGACGGCCCTCGGCACTCATGCCGTTGGCGTAACCTTTCGGCATCGGCCAGCCGCTCGGTTGCAGAATCCGCGGCACCGTTTCGTTCTCGACGCGGGCAACGGCTGGGCTTTTCGAAGGGTTCACGGACTGCTCCTGATTCATTCAGCCGCCACGCCGGGCGAAGCGCCGGTCCCCAACGCGATCTGCCGCAAGGCAAAGCGCTTGAGCTTTCCGGTTTCGGTCTTCGGCAATTGCGCGACATATTCGATCGCGCGCGGATATTTGTACGGCGCGATCGCCTGTTTGACGTGATCCTGCAATTCGGACGTGAGCGCTTCGCTTGCGGTGACGTTTCCCGTCAGCACCACATAGGCCTTGACGATCATGCCGCGCGCCTCATCGGGCGCGCCGACCACACCGCATTCGGCCACGCTCGGATGACTGAGAAGTGCGGCCTCGACCTCGGGGCCTGCGATATTGTAGCCGGAAGAAATGATCATATCGTCGGAGCGCGCCACGAACGAGAAGCGCCCCTGCTCGTCGCGGGTGAAGGAATCACCAGTGAGATTCCAGCCGTCGCGCACATAATTGGCTTGCCTGATGTCGGCGAGATAACGGCAGCCGGTCGGCCCGCGCACCGCGAGTTTGCCGACGGCGCCGGCCGGCAACTCGTTCATGTTCTCGTCGACGATCTTCGCCTCATAGCCGGAAACCGGAATCCCCGTGGAACCCGCAGCCGCAGTCCCAACGCGATTGCTGATGAAGATGTGCAGCATTTCCGTCGAGCCGATGCCGTCGAGGATGGTCTTGCCGGTTTTCCTGGTCCAGGCGTCGAACACCGGCGCGGGCAGCGTTTCACCGGCGGAAACCGCCAGACGCAACGACGACAAGTCAGCGCCCTGATCCATCGCGGTCATCATCGCGCGATACGCCGTCGGCGACGTAAAGCAGATCGTGGCCTTGTAGGTCTCGATGATCTTGATCATCTCAGGCGGCGAGGCATTTTCGAGCAGCGTCGCGGTCGCGCCAAACCGCAGCGGGAAAATCGCTAATCCCCCGAGCCCGAATGTGAAAGCAAGCGGCGGCGACCCGACGAACACATCGTCCGGCGTTACGCCCAAGACTTCCCTTGCATAGCCATCCGCGATCATCAGGAGATCGCGATGGAAATGCATCGTGGCCTTTGGCTCGCCGGTCGTACCGGAGGTAAATCCCAACAGCGCCACATCGTCGCGGCCGGTCTTGACCGCCTCGAAACGAACCGGCTTGCTTAGCGCCACCCGGTCAAGCTCGGCGTCGTGGTTGGACGTGCCGTCGAAATTGACGACCTGCTTGAGAAAGCGGCTGGTCTTGGCGCAGGCGACGAGTTCGTCGGCAATGCGGCTATCGGTCAGCGCCAGCGCGATCTCGGCCTTGTCGATGATCGCGGCCAACTCGCCCGCGCGCAACAACGGCATGGTGTTGACCACCACCGCGCCGGCTTTGGTCGCGGCCAGCCAGGCGGCGACCAGCGCCGGATTGTTGCCCGAGCGAATCAGCACGCGATTGCCCGGCTTGACGCCGTAATTTTCCACCAGCGCATGCGCCAGCCGGTTCGACCAGTCGGAGAGTTCCTTGTAGGTGCGCTGGCGGCCGTTGCCGATCAGCGCGGTCTGGTCGCCCAATCCCTTCTCGACAATCCGGTCGGTCAGTTCGACCCCGGCGTTGAGATATTCCGGATATTGAAACTCCGGCCGATCGAGCGCGAGATGCGGCCACTGCTCAAGCGGCGGCAGGTTTCGCCGCGAAAAATCATCGACGTGGCCGGATGGGCCAAGCGGTGGAAGAATTCCAGCTGACATTTTCGCCGTCCCCCCGTTTTCGGGATGAAGGGAATTACAGTCATTCCGGGGCATGCGAAGCATGAACCCGGAATCTCGAGATTCCGGGTCTGGTCCTCAGCGCAAAATTGAATATCAATTTTGTCGCTTCGGACCATCCCGGAATGACAATCTCAAATCATTTTATACTTAAAGTAATTCGGCGCAAGTGGGCCTTTTATGCCCAAGGCGCTAGCGCCCCACCAATTCCTTCAGCCGCATGGTCATGGCGGAGGCAGGGTCGGCCAGCGGCGCAATCGCGGTGAAGTGATTGGCGCTGGGCACGGTGCCGAACCGTGTGGCAACGCCGCCCTTACCCCAGGCCTCGACAATAGTCCGGCTTTGCCGGTGATATTCGGCGCTTTCCGCTTCCCCCACGACCGCATCAAGACTGCCATGGGATGGCGGCTTCCACAGCAACGGGCTTGCAGCGCGGGCCCCGGCAGGGTCGAGGCCCAACGCCTTGTTGATCGAGGTCGGAACCAGCGGCTCCAGATCGAACAGGCCGGAGATCGCATAGGCCGCGCTCACGAGACCCGGCGACAGGCGCGCATCGCAAGCCTTCCAGTCGGTCGCGAGCATGCACGCGGCCAGATGCCCGCCAGCGGAATGGCCGCTGACGACAAGCCGCTCCGACAGCTTCGCCAGCTCACCCATGGCCTGACGCATATCTGCGATGATATCGGCGATCGAAACCTGCGGACAAAGGTCGTAAGTCGGAACGGCGACCGTGATGTCATGGGCGTTGAGCCCGCGCGCCATATGGCTGAACCAGGAACCGTCCAGCGCCTGCCAATATCCGCCGTGAATGAAGACGACGAACGGCCCTTCACCATCACCGGCGGCAAAGACGTCGATCACATGGCGCTCACCCGGCCCGTAACCGATCCGGCGCGGCGCGCATATCTCGCGATAGGCGGCGGCGTCCCGCGCCCAGCCCGCCATCAGCGCCGGATTTTCCGGAACACGCGCCCGGTTGTTGTATTCGACTTCGTAGTCGATGCCGTCCACAGCGATCCCTCAGCCCCTGCCCTGCGCAGACTTTTGCGCCGATGCCTTGGTCTTCGCGAGAAGCCGCATCAATTCGCGCAGGTCCTTCGGCGAAAGACCGGCAAAGATATCGGCGATCCAGTTTTCATGCTCAGCCGCCATCTTGCGGAATTCGGCGCGGCCAGCCTTGGTCAGCCGGATCACCTGAACGCGCCGGTCATTCGCCGAGGTCCGCCGGTCGAGATGCCCGGACTCGACCAGCCTTTCGACGAGGCCGGTCACATTGCCGTTAGAGACCATCATCCGTTTGGAGACATCCGAGAGCGTCATCCCTTCCGGCACCTTGTCGAGCTGGGCCATCAGGTCGAACCGCGGCAGCGTGACGTCGAAGCGCTCGCGCAAGCGGCTGCGGACCTCGCCCTCGATCAGGGTCGTACAGGTCAAAAGCCGCAGCCACAGCCTGAGCTCGCTGCCGTGATCGCCGGGAAGCTCAACGGCCTTGGTCTCGGAATTGAGGATCATGTCGTAACCATGCTTGTCCGGCGGCAGCTCGCTGCCAGGTATTTTTAGCTTCGAGTAATTGAAGCGCCGCTTCAAGTCAAAACGCTCGACTGCGGGCGGGCGGTTCGCACGTTTGGCGAATTTCTTTAAGTTTCAAACAATTGGCGCGGCCTTTGCATGTTAACGTCTTGGTTCGGGCGCGAGCGGCCGGGATACGGTCGTCGCTTGCCGCCCCCGCCATCATCAGCATAAGCTGCCGACAGTGATTAAGGGTGGGGTCCGATATGCGGGCCATCAAGGGAGAAGGTTCATGCGTTATCTGTTGAAATGGGCCGCCACCGTGGCCGTGGCCGGCGTACTCGCCAGTCCGGCCGTGGCGCAGGAAAAATTGAAGGTCGGCGTGATCGTGACCCTGTCAGGTCCGGCGGCCGCGCTGGGGGCACAGGTTCGCGACGGCTTTGCGCTGGCGGTCAAGGACCTCGGCGGCAAGATGGGGGGCCGTGATGTCGAAGTCGTCGTCGTCGACGACGAACTGAAACCCGACGCCGCCGTCGCCAAGGTCAAGGGCTTGCTCGAACGCGACAAGGTCGATTTTGTCGTCGGTCCGATCTTCTCCAATATCCTTCAGGCGATCCACAAGCCCGTCATCGACAACAAGACCTTCCTGATCTCACCGAATGCCGGTCCATCGAGCTTTGCGGGCAAGAATTGCAGCCCGTTCTTCTATGTCACCTCCTACCAGAACGATCAGGTGCACGAGGTCCTCGGCAAGGTCGCGCAGGATCGCGGCTACAAGCGCGTCTATGTGCTGGAGCCGAACTATCAGGCCGGCAAGGATTCCGCCGCCGGCTTCAAGCTCGACTACAAGGGCGAGATCACCGAGGAAAGTTACGTGCCGCTCGGTACGCTCGATTTCCAGGTCGAGTTGTCCAAGATCGCCTCGCAGAAGCCTGACGCCGTCTTCACCTTCATGCCGGGCGGCATGGGCGTAAGCCTCGTCAAGCAATACAAGCAGGCGGGCCTCGCCGACCAGATTCCGGTGCTGTCGGCTTTCACGGTCGATGAATCCACGCTGCCGGCGCAGCAGGATGCTGCCGTGGGCATGTTCGGCGGCGCGGATTGGGCGCCCGACCTGAACAATCCGCAGAGCAAGAAATTCGTAGCTAGCTATGAAGCGGCCTATAACAGCGTGCCCGGCACCTATGCGATGCAGGGCTATGACGCAGCGCTCCTGATCGACAGCGCGGTCAAAGGGGTCAAGGGCGATCTCAGCAACAAAGAAGCGGTCGCAGCCGCGCTCAAAAAAGCCGATTTCACCTCGCTGCGCGGTAACTTCAAATTCAACATCAACGGCTATCCGATCCAGGATTTCTACCTGACCAAGGTGGCCAAGCGCGCCGACGGCAAATTCGAGACCCAGATCGTGCAAAAGGTGCTTGCGAATGACGCCGACCGTTACGCCAAAGAATGCGTGCCGGGCAAAGCCGAGTAAAAAGTCGGGTAAAAGCGTAAACGAGAGGGAGTGAGTTCAACATGACTAGCGAGATCACCGGCATCACCCGTGCCAATGAAGGCATCCAGGGCATCTCCTGGAATATTCTCGGCCAGACCTACGTGCCGAAGCATCGCACTGACCACTCTTTCTCATGGCACGCAACGTTCCCGCCCGGCACCTTCGTGCCGCCGCACATCCACCCCGACCAGGACGAGTATCTCTATCTCCTGGAAGGCAAGCTCGACTTCATGCTTGCAGGAGCGGATGCGCAGGCTACTCCCGGCGATCTTGTCCGGCTCGGCATGGGCATTCCACACGGCATCTTCAACAAGTCCGATCAGGTCGTGAAAGTGCTGTTCTGGGTTTCACCGACGCAGAAGCTCTATGATTTGTTCTGGGGCATTCACAATCTGAAGGAACAGAATCCCGATACGGTCGTCGCGCTCGCCGCTGAGCACAACATCCACTTCCTGCCCCCGCCTCCGGGCGCTTGAGATTCTAACGTCATTCCGGGATGGTGCGTCAGCACCAGACCCGGAATCTCGAGGTTCCGGGTTCGCTGCTAAGCAGCGCCCCGGAACGACAATCTTTCAGAGAAAGCGAATTACTTACCCCCGCACCGCGGCCAATCCCGGCACCGCCGCAAAGCCGGCCTTGCTGGCATAGCCGCGCACGATGGCCTCGCGCTGGGCGAAGCTGAGCACCTTGTCGATATCGGTAAATCCGTCGGGCGCGAGCTGTTCGACCGCATCGATCACGCCTTCCGGCCCGCCACGGCGGTTGGAGCGCACGATTTCAGCGGTCATCGGCAATCGCTTCTGCTCGTATTCCCTGATCGCCTGACGCGGATGTTCGGCGCGCGCCAGCAAATCCGCCAGGCACCGCGCATCGAGAATAGCCTGCGAAGCGCCGTTCGAGCCGACCGGATACATCGGATGCGCGGCATCGCCGAGCAACGTGACGCGTCCATCCGACCAGTGCGGCAAGGGATCGCGGTCGCAGGTCGGATACTCGTAGAATTCAGGCGTCGCCGAAATAAGCCCGGCGACATCGACATGCGGCACCGAGAAGCGCGCGACATGCGGCATCAATTCCTCGCGGCGGCCCGGACGCGACCAGTCTTCGCGGCGCGGCGGGGTGGAATTGCTGTCGCCGATTTTCACCAGCACCGCCCAGTTGGTGAGGCGGTTCGACGGGCTCGAGCCCTCCGCGATCGGATAGACCACGACCTTGGCGTTGAGGCCGCCGGCCACGATCATCGAGCGGCCGGTTAAAAACATCGGCCAGTCGCGCGCGCCACGCCACAGCATCAGGCCGTTCCAGCATGGCGGACCTTCGTTCGGGAATAACGTCTCGCGCACGCGCGAGTGAATGCCGTCAGCGCCGATCAGGATATCGCCGCGCGCCGTCTTGATGTGCTGGCCCGAGCGATCGAAGAAATGCGCGGTGACCCCGCCTTCGTCCTGGGTGAAGGCGCCCAACTTGCAACCGGTGTGAATGGCTTCCTTGCCGAGCCGCTCTTCGACCGCCTGAAGAATAACGTTTTGCAGGCGGCCGCGGTGGATCGAGAATTGCGGCACGTCGTGGCCGGCGTCGATGCCGCGAACGTCGCGCCAGACTTCCTGGCCATGGCGGTTGAGATAGTAAAGCACGTCGGTGCGGATCGCGACGTCGTCGAGTTTTTGCAACAGACCAAGACCGGCGAGTTCGCGGATCGCATGCGGCAGCGTGTTGATGCCGACGCCGAGTTCGCGGATGGTGTCGGCCTGTTCGAACAACTCGCAGCCGATGCCGCGCGCCCGCAACATCAAGGCTGTGGTCAGGCCACCGATACCGCCGCCGACGATAATCGCCTTCATCGCTTTACTCCACGCAACTCTTCGCTAGCGGAAACAGCCTGCCATCCGGCCTATTCGGCCGCAAGCGGCTTTGTGGCCTCCGCCTTGAGCTCGGCCCGGGTCTTCGGCTTAGCCTTAATTTTAAGGTCTTCGAAGTCCTGCCGGTCCCTGACGCTATTGCGGAAAATCTGCTCTTTCCCGGGCAGATATTGCGGCGGGCTGAAGATGTCGCTGGCGCCGTACCAGGCCGCGGCCCTCATGGTGAATCCGGGGTCAACGAGATGCGGACGGCCGAGCGCCACCAGATCGGCCCGGCCGGCGGCAAGGATGGTGTTAACCTGATCGGCCGTGGTGATATTGCCGACGCACATGGTCGCGACGCGGGCCTCATTACGAACCTGGTCGGAGAACGGCGTCTGGAACATGCGGCCATAGATCGGCTGCGCGTCGCGCACGGTCTGGCCTGTGGAGACGTCGACGAGATCGACGCCTCTTTCCGCAAAGGCGCGCGCGATCGCCACCGCGTCATCGCCCGTGATGCCGCCCTCGGCCCAGTCGGTTGCGGAGATGCGCACCGACATCGGCTTGTGCGACGGCCACACGGATCGAAGCGCCTCGAAGATCTCGAGCGGATAGCGCAGGCGATTTTCCAGCGAGCCGCCATAATCGTCGGTGCGCTGATTGGTCAGCGGCGAAATGAAGCTCGCAAGCAGATAGCCGTGGGCGCAATGCAGCTCCAGCATGTCGAAGCCGCAGGCTTCGCCGCGCTCGGCGGATGCGACGAACTCCGCCTTGACCTTGTCCATCGCGGCGCGATCCATCTCGCGCGGCACCTGGCTGTCGGGAAAGTAAGGAACCGGCGATGCGGAGATCACGTCCCAGCCGCCCTGGTCGAGCGGACGGTCGATACCGTCCCACATCAATTTGGTCGCACCCTTGCGGCCGGCATGGCCGAGCTGGAGGCAGATTTTCGCCGCGGAATTCGCATGCACGAAATCGACGATGCGCTTCCAGGCTTTTTCCTGCTCGTCGTTCCACAGGCCAGCACAGCCCGGGGTGATCCGCGCGTCACGCCCGACGCAGGTCATCTCGGTAAAGATCAAACCCGCGCCGCCAAGCGCGCGGGAGCCGTAATGCACGAGGTGAAAATCATTCGGCACGCCTTCGTCAGCCGAATACATGCACATCGGCGAGACCACCGCGCGGTTCGCTACCGTCATCTCACGCAGCCGCAACGGCTGGAACATCGGCGCCAGCGGCTTGTCGACATCGACGCCAAAGCCCCGATCGCGGACATGGCGCGCGAAGGCCTTGTCGACCTCGCTGACAAACTCCGGCGCGCGCAGCGTCAGATTGTCATAGGTGATGGCTTTGGCGCGCGTCATCACGCCGAAGGCAAATTGCACGGGATCGAAATCCCAGAACCGATCGACATGCTCGAACCAGACCAGAGACACGTCGGCGGCGTGCTGGGTCTTCTCGACCTCCTCGCGGCGGCCTTGTTCGTAAGAGGCAAGCGCGGCGGCAACGGTCGGCGCGCGCTCCATGGCATCGGCCAGCGCAATCGCATCTTCCATCGCCAACTTGGTGCCGGAGCCGATCGAAAAATGCGCCGTCGCCTTGGCGTCACCGAGCAGCACCATATTGCCCTTGACCCAGCGCTGGCTGCGGATCATCGGGAAATTCCGCCACATCGAGCGGTTGGTGAGCAGCGGATGTCCCTCGAGGAACCAGCCGAAAATCTCTGACATCCGATCGGCGGACTGCTTCTCGTTCAGCCCCGTGAGCCCGGCACGCTTGAAGGTCTCGGGATCGGTCTCGAAAATCCAGGTCGAGCGCCCGGTTTCATATTGATAGGCGTGCGCGATGAACGGCCCCCACTCCGTCTCCTGAAAGATGAAAGTGAAGGCGTCGAGCGGCTTCGTCGAACCCATCCATGCGAACACGTTGGAGCGCAGATCCACTTCAGGCTCGAAATGGTCAGCGTGTTTGTCGCGGAAGCGGCTGTTGCTGCCGTCGGCCAGCACGACGAGGTCGGCGTCGGCGAAGCGGGATTCATCCGCGATCTCGGTCTCGAAGAGAAGCTTCACGCCAAGCTCGCGCGCGCGCTCCTGCAAGATCAAGAGCAACTGGCGGCGCGAACAGCCGCAAAAACCGTTGCCACCGACGCGGTGCACCGTGCCGCGGAAGTGGACGGCGATATCGTCCCAATAGGCGAATTCCTGGGTGATCCGGCGATAGCTCGGCGGATCGTATTTCTCGAAATTATCCAGCGTCGCATCCGAGAACACCACGCCGAAACCAAAGGTGTCGTCGGCGCGGTTGCGCTCATAGACCGTGATGTCGGCCTCCGGGCGCTGCTTTTTGAGCAGGATCGCCGCATAGAGACCAGCCGGTCCACCGCCGATGATCGCGACCTTCATGGGAGCCTCATCCGCCTTTTTTCGAAAGCTGGAAATTGTTTTAAACCTAAAACAATTCGTCGGCAAGCACCATTCGCGGGGCCATCCTTCGAGACGCCGCGCTGCGCGCGCGGCTCCTCAGGATGAGGTCCGAAGCTCCTCATGGTGAGGAGGCGCGAAGCGCCGTCTCGAACC
>CAVVZW010000018.1:0-41484 GCA_963752265.1 uncultured Alphaproteobacteria bacterium | reverse complement strand
TACGGCTTCGCGAACTTGAACGCGACGTCGAGGCGAGCCGTGACGTGTACCAGTCGTTCCTCAAGCGATCTCGCGAGACCGAGGAACAGGAAAGCCTCAATACTTCGAACGTGCGCATCATCGGCGAAGCCACCGTGCCGCGACGGCGCTCCTTTCCGCCGGGCATGTCTCTGATTGCGGCGATCGGCCTTGTGCTCGGCGCGCTGGCGGCAGCAGGCTGGTTTACGGCCGTGGAGCTGTTGTCCTCCGGCATCGCGCCAGGTCGGGCAACGCGAGAGCTGCCTGAAAGCGAAACACCGATCCAGCCACCGAAACAGGCCGAGAATCGGCCGCCCCCATCTGTGACGGAGAAACCGGGAATTGCCCGGCTTCAGGAATCCGACGTGATGCGGACGCTGGGCGGAATCCTCGCAACCGGCGGCGTTCTCGACCTGACGCGGCTGGCCTGGCCGACGCTGCGGGCTGGTTTCCCGCTCACGACCTTTCTCAATGCCATGCGCGAGATGCGCGAGGCGCTTGCGCGGCGCGCGGCCGCCAATGTCGCTCCGGTGCTTGCCGTCATCGGCCAGGGCGCGGGCCGTGATCGAAGCATCGTCACCTTGAACATCGCGTTGGCGGCCGCGCGTGATGGCACCCGGGTGCTGGTGATCGACGCTGATCGGGAAAACCGCGCGCTATCGGACAAATTATCCCGTTCGCCAAAGGCCGAAGCGAAGCGCCCCGGCTGGCTTGGCATCGGCAACAAGGTCTCACGCGCCATCAAGACCACAAACGGCGTCGAGATCCTGCCTCTGACTGGTTCGACGACCACCGATACCATTCGCAAGGCACTTGTTCAGACGCGCGCCGGTGGGGACCATGACCTGGTCATCATCGACGGCCCGGCGATGCCCTTCAGCGTCGACGAGCGCAAGTTGATCGACACCGTCGATGGACTCATCGCGATCCTGCCAGCCAGTCTCGATATCAACGGCTGCATGGACGATATTATCGCAAGCCTCGGCGGCGCCGAGCGCAAGCTGATCGGCGTGATCATCGATGAGCTCCAGCCGGCTGGCGTGGTAACGCAGCGGAGCAAGCAATATGCTTGAACGGCGCGCAAACCCGATCGGCAGGGCTGCCACGGCGGACGTCCCCAGAATTACACTGGGCGGACTACGCATCGCCGTGCTCGACCTCGAGCAGACCGCCGATTTCATGATCGACCTCGTATTCCCGCAGCGCCAGCTCGCCCGGCCGCTGTACCTGACGTCGGCTAACGGCGAGGTGCTCGCGCGCTGCTCCACCGAACCGATGACCGACCGGCTGTTCCGTGCCGCCGACCTCATCAACGCCGACGGCCAGCCGCTGGTAACAGTGTCGCGGCTGACTTCGCCGCTGCGCCTGCCGCAGCGGGTGGCCACAACGGACCTGTTTCATGTCGTCGCCCGCAAGGCCGAAGCCGCCGGCCTCACCTTCTATATGTTCGGTGCCGACGAGGCTGAGAACGCTGCCGCGGTCGCCCGCGTTCGCTCGATGTATCCGCGCTTGCGGATCGTCGGACACTGCCATGGCTATCTCCGGGGTGACGAACTCCGCGCCAAGGTCGATGAAATCAACGAATTGGCGCCGGACTATCTATGGGTGGCTCTTGGCGTGCCCTACGAGCAGGCTTTTGTCGCGGAATTCACCCCGCGGCTCGACAAGGTCGGCGTCATCAAGACTGCCGGCGGGCTGTTCAATTTCCTCTCCGGTAGCCGTCGCCGCGCGCGGCAATGGATGCAGGATGCGGGCCTCGAATGGGTATGGCGAGTCTGGCTCGAGCCGCGCCGGCTGTTCTGGCGCTATTTGACCACAAATCCGCGCGCGCTCTATTTGCTGCTCCACAGGAGTGGTGGCCCGAAATCAGGCCGCGTTGATTGAGCACGATCTCCGCGCAGACACTTTCGCGTTTGTCGCAAGCAAAAGCCGCGGCACGCTTCTCCAGACTATGCTTTAGCGCTTCTGGCCGGTTGCGCCCAATCCAACCAGTTGCGCATCGACGAATTGCGCCAGTTGCTGGCGCAATTTTTCCGGCGGCACCGCGACCATCCGTTCTTCAAGCCCGAGCGAGATGATGCCATGCACGGCCGAAAACATGGTCCGGGCAATCAGCGCAATTTCAGCCGGATCGCGATCGGGCATGACCCGGAAAAGCGGCGGGTACATCAGCGCGAACGTTTCCATCACCATGTTGAGGATGTCTTGCGGGAAAGGCCGGTCCTGCTCCATCCGGTGCTCGAACAGCGACCTGAGCAGGTTGGCGTTGTGGGTTGCGAACTCGAGATATCCCGCAGCCAGGCCGTGCAGTTGCGCGTGCGCATCGGCGTTCGTGACGGCGCGTAGCTTCTCAGTGAGACGCTGAATCGTCTCCTGGTTGATGGTCAGGATCAGGCCGTCGAAGTCCCCGAACTCATTATAGACGCTCCCGATCGAGCACCCGGCGGCCTCGGCTACATCCCGAACCTTCAAGAATATCAATCCCTTATCGGAAATGATGCGCCGCGCGGTGTCGAGCATCAACACCCGCCTTTTATTTTTTTTTGCGTCGCGCAAAGATTCTACTTGAACATTGTTCATTTTCTGGATATCCACATTTGAACAATGTTCAATTTAACCCGAAGGAGCTGAACATGCAAATGGTCCTTGTTGAAAATCTGGCCCTGACCTTCATCGGCGACGCCCATGCGATGGCAGCCGGTTTTGGCAAAATTCTCGTCAAACTCGTCAGGGCCCCGATCAACGTCGTCACCGCGCCCATCGAGCGAATGGCAAGGGCCTGCGACGTCGCAGGCGTTCTGTCCGACCCTCGCACGAAAACAAGCTTCACCCAATTTCGTTCGCGCAGGCACATGCCGACGTCTTCGCAACGGTCGTCGTCACGCTGGTGCCTGTTTCCCTTTCGCTCCCTGAATCATTTGACGTGAGTGAATCCCATGCGCGAATTCCTCATCCGCTTGTTTGACACGCTGAATGGCCTGAGAGATCGCAGCTCTTCTCCCATGGCGAGCCTGGAACGATCGATCACCGCGGCACATTACGCCCATACCGCTGCCCGGCGCTCCCTCGCAGTCGCGGTGGCGGAGGAGACGCGGGAAACCGAGCGCCGCCTGGCATTGATCGCCAAAACCAACGACCTGGAACAACGGGCGATCGCGGCGCTGCGCGCCGGCCGCGACGACCTCGCCACCCAGGCTGCCGAAGCGATCGCGGCGATGACCACCGACATCGACGCCTCGGAACGGGCTTCGCACCGTTTTGTGGCCGAGGTCGCGCTGGCCCGCCGCGAAGTCGAGGCCCAGCGGCGGCGCTTGTCCGAATTAGACCGCGGACGAAGGCTTGCCCGAATTGGCGATGCCCTGACCGCGACGATGCATACTTCCGAAACCGGCCTCGACAGCTTCAGCGAGGCGGAAGCATCGCTGGCAAGAGTCGTCGCCAACAATCACGACGCCCGTGTCGTGCGTCAGGAAATGGCGGCGCCGGCGGAGCAACTGATAGAGCGCCTCTCCGATGCTGGCTTCGGCGAGCCTGTGCAAATTCGCGCGTGCGACGTGCTGGCAAGGCTTCGCACCGTTGCCGGCCCTGAAGTTTCGCAACTGATCGAATCCCATTCCAATTCTTAACAAAGGACCTACCATGTCACAGCATCTTACTCATCTCGATCGGCCTACCAGCGCCTGGGTCAACTTTTCATACATATCCTTCGCGGCATCTGTCCTGATGATTGGCGGAGGCATCTTCGCCCTTCCGCTCGACTGGTGGATACGCGCCTATTTCGCAATGGGCATGGGGATGGTGATCCAATCCTGTTTCACGCTCTCCAAGACGCTTCGCGATCTTCATGAGACCACCCGCATGATCAACCGGATCGAAGAAGCCAGGACGGAAAAATTACTGAGCAATGAACGAACCTGAGGCCGCACATAACCGTCATAGACTTGCCTATACTTCGGTCGTCCTTTCCAACCCTTCGTGCTAGAATTCACTGCCACAACAGGAAACGTCCATGATCAAGGATCTGATGTCGTCGCGCCGTTTTGCGCCGCTGTTCTGGGCCCAGTTCTGCGCCGCGCTCAACGACAACGTTCTGAAGAACGCGCTTGTCATCATGCTGCTCTATGGTGCAACGACCGGACACGGGGATGCCCTGGTGACGGTCGCCGGCGCGGTCTTCATCTTCCCCTTCTTCATTCTCTCCGGCCTCGGCGGCGAACTCGCGGACAAATTCGTCAAATCGGTCGTGGCTCGCCGGATCAAGTTTGCCGAAATCTTCGCCGCGGGATTTGCGGCGCTGGGCTTCTTCACGCATTCGATCCCGCTTCTGTTCGTCGCGCTCGGCTTGTTTGGAATCTGCGCCGCGCTGTTCGGTCCGGTGAAATACGCGATGCTGCCGGACCAGTTGTCGGTCGGTGAACTCGCGACCGGCAACGCTCTGGTCGAAGGCGCCACGTTCCTTGCGATCCTGATCGGCACCATTGCCGGCGGCCTGCTCGTCTCCAGTTCGACCCATATGGGTTGGGTCACCTCGGCGATCATGCTGCTCGCGTTGGCTTCCTGGGGATTTGCCTCGCGGATTCCACATACGACACCGTCGGCCGCTGATCTCGCCGTCACCGCCAATCCCTGGACGTCAACCATTCGTCTGCTGAAATCGCTTCATGCAGAACCGCGGTTGTGGGACGGCATGGTGATCGTATCCTGGTTCTGGTTGGCCGGCGCTGTCGTGCTGTCGCTGCTGCCCGCGCTGATCAAGGGCATCGTCGGCGGCACCGAAGCCGTGGTGACGTTGTGCCTTGCCATCTTTGCGATCGGCATCGCAGTCGGTTCGCTGTTTGCCGCGCAACTCTCTCACGTTCGCCCGAATCTGGCGCTGGTGCCGATCGGCGCGATCATCATGGGAATTGTCTGGCCTCGATATCGCCTGGGCGATCGGTCACGCCACCACCGGATCGGACATTACGCCCGCGGCATTCGCGACTTCGTTCAGCGGCCTGCGCATGATCGCCGACTTCGCGATTTTCGCCTTCGGTGGCGGCCTGTTCGTCGTGCCGTCCTTTGCCGCCGTGCAGGCATGGTCGGCGCCTTCCGAGCGGGCGCGCGTGATCGCCGCCGGCAATATCCTGCAAGCCGCCTTCATGGTGGTCGGCTCGCTGTTCGTTGCGCGTGCTTGCAGGCCGCCGGGCCTTCCGATTGCCTGGATCTTTGTCGGCCTTGCGCTGGCTTGTTCGGCTCGGTCTGGTTCGTGCTCGGCAAATGGGGCAAGGAAGGCGTGCGCGATTTCGGCGCGCTGTTGTTCCGCGCGATGTTTCGGGTCGAGGTGCGCGGGATCGAAAACCTCCGCCGTCGCCGGCACGCGGATGCTGATCGCCCCCAACCATGTCAGCCTGATCGATGGGCCGCTGGTGCATGCGACGCTGCCGATCGAGGCGAGCTTCGCGGTCGATACCGGCATCGCGAAAGCATGGTGGGCCAAGCCGTTCCTGCAACATGATCCGCCACTACACCATGGATCCGACCAAGCCGCTCGCCGCGCGCGACCTGATCAAGCTGGTTGCGGCCGGCGAGCCGGTCGTGATCTTCCCCGAAGGGCGCATCACCGTCTCGGGTTCGCTGATGAAGGTCTATGACGGCACCGCGATGATCGCGGACAAGGCCGATGCGGTCGTGGTGCCTGTCCGAATCGAGGGCGCGCAACGTTCGCTATCTGAGTTATCTCAAGAACGGCGAGATCAAGCGCAGCCTGGTTCCCCAAGGTGACGATCTCGATCCTGCCGCCGGTCAAGCTGCCGGTCGACCGCTCGTTGAAAGGCAAGGCAAGACGCAATGCGGCCGGCGCGGCGTTGCAGGACGTCATGATCGACGCGATGGTCAAGAATTCGATGCTGGACCAGACCCTGTTCCAGGGCCTCGCGCATGCCTACCGTGATCGCGACACCGGCAAGCCCATCATCCAGGATGCGCTTGGCACCAGCCTCACCTACCGCAAGCTGATCCTTGGCGCGCAGGTCCTGAGCCGCAAGCTCGAGCAAGGCACGGCCGTAGGCGAGAATGTCGGCGTGCTGCTGCCGAATTCGGCCGGCGTCGCCGTCGTGTTCATGGCGCTGCAGACCATCGGCCGCGTGCCGGCGATGCTGAATTTCTCCGCCGGCCCCTCCAACGTGCAGGCGGCGATGAAGGCCGCGCAGGTCAAGACGGTTCTGACCTCGAGGCCTTCATCGAGAAGGGCAAGCTCGACAAGCTCATCGCGGCGATCGCGAGCGACGCGAGAATTGTCTATCTCGAAGACGTCCGCGCCGGCATCGGCCTCGCCGACAAGGTCGCCGGCCTGCTCGCAGGTATCGAACCGCGGGTAGCACGCGAGGCCAACGATCCGGCCGTCGTGCTGTTCACCTCGGGCTCGGAGGGCACGCCGAAGGGCGTCGTGCTGTCCCACCGCAATATCCTCGCCAATGCGGCGCAGGCGCTGGCGCGGGTCGACGCCAACGCCAACGACAAGGTGTTCAACGTCCTGCCGGTGTTCCATTCGTTTGGCCTGACGGGTGGCATGATGATGCCGCTGCTATGCAGGCATTCCCGATCTTCATGTATCCGACGCCGCTGCATTACCGGATCGTGCCGGAACTGATCTACCAGACCGGCGCCACCATCCTGTTCGGCACCGACACGTTCCTCACCGGCTACGCGCGCTCTGCGCATGCTTATGACTTCCGCACGCTTACGGCTCGTGCTCGCTGGCGCAGAAGCCGTAAAGGACCGCACGCGGCAGATCTACATGGAGCGCTACGGCATCCGTATTCTCGAAGGCTATGGCGTCACCGAGACCGCGCCTGTGCTCGCGATGAATACGCCGATGGCGAACCGTCCGGGTACGGTCGGACGTCTCTCGCCGCTGATGGAATCCCGGCTCGATCCGGTGCCCGGCATCGAGGAAGGTGGACGGCTGTCGGTGCGTGGTCCGAACGTCATGCTCGGCTATCTGCGCACGGAGAATCCCGGCGTGCTGGAGCCGCTCCCAGAGGGCTGGCACGACACCGGCGATATTGTCGCCATCGATGCGGCCGGCTTCATCACCATCAAGGGCCGCGCCAAGCGCTTTGCCAAGATCGCGGGCGAAATGGTCTCGCTGTCGGCGGTCGAAACCATGGCGAGCGCGCTGTGGCCGCAGGCGATGTCGGTGGCGGTGTCGATTCCCGATCAGCGCAAGGGCGAGCGCATCGTGCTGCTCACCACGCAAAAGGATGCCGACCGCGCCGCGATACAGCGTCAGGCCAAAGCCACCGGCGCGGCCGAGCTGGCCGTGCCCGCTGACATCCGCGTCGTCGACAAGGTGCCGCTGCTCGGCTCTGGCAAGACCGACTATGTCGCGGCGACCGCGCTCGCAAAGGAGATGGCGGAGACGGCACAGGGTCCCACGCAAGGCAGCGAGCCCGATAGCGAACGCGAAGTCGCATGAACCGGCCAGCACCGCTGCTTCCAGGCGTGGTGTTGCTGCATGGGCTTGCGGGAACCTCACGCCTGCTCCGCAAGATGGAGCGGGCGCTGCAACGGACCGGCTATGCGACACTCAACCTTGACTACGCGAGCCGCAAGCGCCCGATCGAGGCGCTGGTCGAAGACATTCATCCGGCCATCGCCGAATTCTCCTTAAGCGTCGGCGACCTTCACTTCGTCACCCACTCCATGGGCGGGATTTTCGCGCGCGCCTACCTTGCCAGACACCGCCCTGCCCACCTCGCACGTGTCGTGATGCTGGGGCCACCGAATAACGGCAGTGAGGTCGCGGACCTTCTCAAGGACCTCGCGCCCTACCGCGCGTTCTTTGGGCCGGCCGGCCAACAGCTCGGAACCCAACAAAGCGAGCTACTCGCGGAACTCCCGCCGCCGCCGTGTGCGGTCGGCATCATTGCCGGCAACCGGACGATCGCTCCCGTTTCGTCCTTTTTCGTCGTACCGCGTCCCAACGATGGCAAGGTTTCCGTTGCCAGTACTAAACTGGAAGGCATGACCGACCATATCGTCCTTAACGCATCGCATTCCCTGATGCTGTTACGTCGCGACACGATCGAACAGACGATTTCGTTTTTGCGTGATGGGAGGTTTTTCCAGAACGCCGCTTAGTTCCCGTACACCAGATGCGGCAGCCATAGCGTGAGCGCGGGCACGTAAGTGATGATCATCAGCACCATCAGGAGCAGGATGAGGAACGGCAACACGCCGCGTACCACTTCGCCGATCGGCGCCCGCGAAATCGTCGATAGCACAAACAGGTTCAGGCCGACCGGCGGATGAACCAGTGCAATCTCCATGTTGTGGGTGAAGATGATCGAAAAGTGCACGGGATCGACGCCGAGCGCCGGCAGTACCGGCGCGAGGATCGGTAGCACCAATAACAACGTCGCGATCACTTCCAGGAAACAGCCGAGCACCAGCAACAGCACGTTGATGGTGATCAGGAATTGCCACGGCGCCATGTTCTGCGCCAGGACCCATTTGACGAGTTCGGCCGGAACGCCGGAGGCCGTCATCCAGTGACCGAAGGCGAGCGCGGTTGCGACGATCAACATGATCGCGCCAGCGCTTTTCAGCGCATCGGCCACCACCCATAACGTTTCGGACCAGTGAAAGCCGCGGTAGTAGACGAGGCTGACCAGGAGCGACACGACGGCGGCGATGGCGGCCGCCTCGGTCACCGTGACAATACCGCCGTAAATGCCAACCAGCACGATGACCGGCACCATCAATGCGGGGATCGCCTTCGCCGTCACGCGAACGCGCTCCGTCAGCGGCAGTGAAGGCTCAATCGGAAATTTGCGCCGCCGCGCGTCATACCAGACCCAGGCGAAGAAGACCGCAGCCTGTAGCAGGCCGGGCAACACGCCGGCCAGAAACAGGCGCGGCACCGATTGTTCGGCAACGATGCCGTACAAGATCAACGCCAGCGACGGCGGGATGACGATGCCGATGGTGCCGGACGCGCCGACGACGCCTAGCGCGAAGCTGCGCGGATAGCCTTTTTCGATCATCGCAGGCAGCAGGATCGTCCCCATCGCCAGCGCGGTCGCCACCGACGAACCGGAGATCGCCGCAAACAGCGTGCAGGCCACCACCGTGACGAGGCCGAGCGACCCCCTGACGCCGCCGAGCCAGGCCGCGGACAAATCGACCAGCGCCTTTGCGACCCCGCCATGGCGCATGAAGGTGGCCGCCATCACGAACAGCGGCAACGACATCAGCGTCGGCGAATTCAGGTGATCGATGATGACTTGCGCGACGCCGATCAGCGGTTCGCCGGAGGCGAGGTAGAGAATCGCGGCGCAAAGCCCGAGCACCAGGAAGATCGGCATGCCGACCGCGAGCAGGCCGAAAAACAGCACCAGAAACAGGACGATCAACATGGTAGGTTCGTTTCGCTGCCGAGGTGCGATGAGGCTTGATCCCTCCCTAGCGGTGGGGAGGGATCAAGCGCATCCCGATCGTTGTCGTATCCGCGCTTCATCAAACTCATTCCGCCGTAGTCCCGCCGACAGCCTGCTCATGCGCAGGGATATGGCCGACCGTCATCTTCGCCGGATCGAAGGCAAAGACATAGCGATAGAGCCGGATGAGATAACGGCCGGACATCAGCGAAGCGCCGGCCGGGATCGCCGCCGAATAAAGCCATATCGGAAACTGCACGTCCGACGAACTGCGCTCGTCCAGCATCCAGGAAGTCCCGACGATGCTCCAGCCATACCAGGCAAGCCCCGCGCAGAACGCCAACGCGACGAGACAATTGGCGACCTCCATCCAGCGCTGAACACCGGGCGAAACCGCGCGCAGCACCAAATCAGGCCGCACATGGCCGTCGGTGCGCACCAGTTGCGAGGCAGCTAACATGATGCCCCAGACGACGAGATAGACAATCACCTCTTCAGCCCAGGAGATCGCATAACGCGGAGCGATATAACGTCCGACGACCTGCACGAGACCAATGATCATCGCGGCGAGGCCCAATAGGCCGATCAAAATCCGTTCGGCCTTGTCCCACCACGTATCGCGCAACGGCGAACTCCCCCCACTCGCCATTTTATCAGCTATGGCCGCTGACGGTGTCACTCACGAGCTTGACGATGTCGGTGGAAAGCTTGGTGTCCCGGATGAGATCGGCCTGCGCTGCGACCATGCGCTTGCGATCGGCTTCCACTTGATCCGCCGTCGGATCGACGAAGGTCACGCCATTCGATTGCATCATCGCACGGGCGTTGGTTTGCGACTTTGCGGACATCGCCCGGTAGCGCTCGATATTTGCCGCCCAGACATTGCGCATCAGCTTGCGATCATCTTCGGAAAGCCTGGACCAGAAGGCGTCGCTGACCATCGGCACATAATTGCCGAAGAACTGATGATCCGCGTAGGAATATTTGACGCCGGCTTCCCAGAGCTTTGCCGAGGTGCAGCTTTCGTCGGTCGAGACGAAGCCGTCGAACGTGCCTTGCGACAGCGCTAGCGGCACGTTCGGCCATGGCGTGACGTTGGGAATGCCGTGCGCGAAAGCAATGCGCCAGGAGGTGCCTGAGCCACCGGGGCTGCGGATTTTCAATCCGCTCAAATCGTCGAGCGAGTGGATTTCCTTCTTGGTCGTGTACCAGTTCTCATAGCCCAGTTCGAGCCAATTACCGATGATGTGCGAACGCACCTTGGACTGGATCTGCTTGCCGGCATATTCGCCCGGCGCACCGTCCGTGCAGCGGCGAAACACAGCGATCTCGGGGCTGTAGAGCGATGGCAGCTGGCAGAAATCGCAATCGGGCACGAGCCCGGTCATGGTCCAGGTGCCGGGCGCGGCCATGTCGATCTGGCCCTGGAGCAGCGCCTTAGTGACGTTGAGGTCGGCGAACAGTTGTCCGGAATGAAACACTTCGCCCTTGATCTTGCCGCGGCTCTCCTCCTCTAACTTGGCGAGATAATCCACGATCGCCTGGTTGCGCGGATGCGAGGGCGCGGTGTCGAGCGAGCAGCGCAGCTTGATCGCGTCGTCCGCATGCGCCTGGCGAGACAAATACGGCGCGGCCATCGCGCTTGCTGCGACCGTCACAAAGGCGCGCCTGTTCAATCCTGTCATTTTTCCCTCCCGAGCCATTTTTTCCGACCGGTTGTTCCGGTCCTTGTTGGGCCGAAGGATCGCCCCTGTTTCGGTCATTGGCAACCGTAATCAGGATCGTTTTGCGCCATTTTCGGCTCCGGCTTTCGGCGCTGGTCCGGTTTGGGATGACGGAAAGTCGCAAGCCAAGAAGCCGCCCGGCGACGCCGGACGGCTTTGATCGGTTCGAACAGATTCAAATGGTCAGTGTTTCTCTTCTTCGAGTGTGACGGCGACCGCGCCGATGGCGGAGAGCCGCACCTTGTTGCCTTCGACGCCGGCAACGAGGCCACGGTCGATATAGTGGTGATGGCCTTTGTGCGAACCTTCTCCGCTGTCCTTCTTGGTCAGCTTGATCCGGTGACCTTCGACCTTGTCGACAGTGCCGACGTGCACGCCGTCGGCGCCGATGATTTCCATGTGCTCTTTGATATCGGTCATTCTTACAACTCCTTTGGTCCACTCCCTTAGCCAAGGTGGCGTCGAAAACGTCTGTTTCAAGCCGCCAATTTACGTTCGGCCTCGACGTTGACCAGGGATTCGGCAAGCTTGGTAAGGGCAAAGTCGGTCGCTTCCTCTTCGTCGAGGGTCTCCTGAAGAAGCTTTGCTGCATCAGCCATTCCCAGTTCTTCCGCCCATGTGCGCAGCGTGCCGTAGCGCGACATTTCGTAATGCTCCACCGCCTGGGCCGCCGCCAGCAGGCCCGCGTCGAGCGCCGGCATTCCCTTGAAGTCTTTCATGATCTCGGCACCCTCTTTGGTGATGCCATTGATGGCCGCGCAGGTTTTTCCCCGTGCCGGCTTTCCGATGATCTTGAAGACCTGATTGAGGCGCTTCACCTGGCCCTCGGTTTCCCGAAGATGCTTTGTGAAGGCCTTCTGCAACTCTTTCGAGTGCGCGGCCTTCGCCATCTTCGGCAGCGTTTTGAGGATCTTGTTTTCGGCGAAATAAATGTCCTTCAGCGTCTCGTGAAAAAGATCGCTCAGCAGCATCGATTTTTTGGCCATGGTCAATCCAGTCTCGTTTGAGGGCGTTCGTTTGTGTCAGCGCAAAAGCATGATGAGGATGATGAGGGGGATCGGAATTCCGACCAGCCAGAGAAGAATGGGCATGGTTTGCTCCTTTCAGGTTCGCACAGCAGGTGAAAGTCGAGCACGCGATCCCCACGTGCCGTCACGCAGGCCGCCGCCTTCGGTCGCCGCGAGACTGGCGCAGAAGGCTCCGAGCAACAGCGAAGCGGTGAGCCAGAACGCAAGTTGCGCGGTGGCTTTCCGTGCCGCATCGGTATCGGCGATATATCCGCCAACCGAAGACGACAGCATGGCAATCGCAATGAGATAAAGGCCGGTCCCGATCTTGAACGTCGTGGCTGTCACGCCCGCCCCGCTCCATGGCGAGACGGCCGACAATCCAAGTCCGATGCCAAAAGCGAGGAGAACAAATGTCAGTGCGCAGGAAACGACAGCCCCGGCAGCAATGGCGGCCCAGGACACGCCTGCGACCGATTCAGCCAGGTCCGTTGCACCAGGCTTGACGATGGCGGCGTCGCTCATGAGGCTCTATCCCTTTGCGGTGAACGTTCTGTCTGCGCTGCCTTAACAAGAGGCAGGAGAGAGCAATGTTCCACGACGCCAGGATATGTTTGCGTTACTGAAGTACGGCGTCTCAGGACCTTTTGCGGGGTCTGGAATCGGCGGCCCATCCAGTGTGCCATCGAGATTCAAGTGAATAGGGAACCCGGCCTCTGGACGTGCTCCGTCAACCTCGCCGGGCGGCCTTTTCCAACATCGTCCTACCTGATCCCGGAACGCGGCGCCCCACACTGCAGTCCCCGACTTTAATGTTGATGCGAGACCGCTGATTTTTGAAGCATCGAAAGGTTTTTGAGCCGCGCAATCCTTCGATCGCAGCCGCGGAGACAGAGTTTGTGGCCAGCCGTGAAACAGCGCGAAACGCAGAGATCGTAGGAACACACCACGGCCTGTGCGGGCGCGGCAGCGACAATAGTGGCCGATGCCAGGAGTATCAGCGCGGCAATCAACGTTGAAAGTCGAAGCGTGGGAAAATCCTCCGGTGGTGAAGATGGCCGGGCGCGACCAAAGATTACCATGACCTTCAGGAGGCGGCGAGTTCGTTTCGCGCGGCGAAGCGCCGTTTCAGCCGTGAGAGGGCCGAACTAATGACGGCCGAAGGCGAGCGGCGAAGCGCCGGGCAGCAGCGCGGAGTTGAGGTCGGAGGGCTGCTGCGAAAAGCTTGCGCCGAACGAGAGGCTGAGATTCGAGGTGGGGCGGATTTCGACGCCGGCATGCACGCCATAGGCGGGTGACGCACTGGACGACGTGGAATCCAAAGCCGCGAACGGACTGCCGATGGGCGAACTGTATTTCACCGTGTCGATCCCCGCAAAGACGGAGACGGGCGCGCTCTGGAAGTTGTAACCGGTCTGCACGCTTTGGAACGAGGTGACCGCCGGATTACTGAATGCACCAACCGGGCTGAAACTGTTCGCGCCGAAGCCGAGATTGCCGTGTTGGCCGCCGACAAACATGCCATTGTCGAAATTGTAGCGCGAAGCAAAATTACCGAAGGCATTCGCGTTCGGGTCCGATGTCAGCGCGCTGCCGAAGCCGGTGGTCGTCGTCCAATAAGGCACGGATTGCGCATGCGCCGCCGGCGAGCCGAGACCCAACACGGCCACGACGAAAGCGAAACCCGATCTGGATGGGACTCTCGACATCTGCCTGAAATTACACTCAGGCTCGCGGGCATTCAACTGGTGCCGTGCAAAATTCAGCGGCATCCCCGACGCGCCATTTCATTCTGGCAATACCGGTCGCAGGTTCTGCCCCCACGCTGGCTGCATATCGAAATGCAGGTCTCCAGCGAACACGAATTCTTTTTGGGGGGCTGTTGTGCCTGTGCGGGCAAGATGCCGGCAGCGGCTAACCCCACCAGCAAAAGTACGACGGCTGAAATCCGCAACATGAGGAATCCTCCTGTTAGATATCGGCGACAGATCAACGGACTATTGAACCCCTATCCCGACGCTAATCCTCTGATATTTTGCGGGCTGTTGGAAGGTCCGGCAACCGTCGTTTGAGCCTTTATTTCTGGTTTGGCTAAGGGATCGCAGGTCCCCTATGCACAAAAAGAGTCGCCATGCGGGATGGCGACTCTTTATCAGTGTCAGTGCGGTTTAAATCCGCCTTTAGGTTTTATTGTTGGCGCACCGTGATGTTGCCCTCGACAGCACCGCTAGCGGTGTAGGTGCATCCGGCTGTACACGTCAGGTAGAACTGGTCAGGAGCATTGCGGACGTGAGGCTGCTTGTCCCGCCAGCGCGGATCGAGCCACTGGATTTCAAGTAACAGTTCTTGAAGAGCATTTTCACGCGGCAAGGCAACATGCGCCGGGCCACCGTCCCATTGGCTGTTATCCTGGACGCAAACGCGGAAGGTCGCGGTCTTGCCATTGAACTGGCCATTCCCCGTAAACTCCAGCGCGTTAGCGCCCGTGTGCACCGGTCCACATTGATCGCGCACGCTGCCAAGCGAGACGAGATCGGTCAAGCGGATGGAAGTCCGATTGGCCAGGTCGATGAGTTGGAGATTACCCTCAAGACGACCCAAACCATTATTCGCCCGCGTCGCATTCAAGCTGAACTCGACAGGGAGTTGTGGGCCTCTTCCCGCAGATGTACCGGCGATGATTCCGACACCTGCAGTGGCCTTGCGAAGGCACGGGTTGTAATTCGGGTTTGTTATTTCCAGAATCTCCAGGCCGTTGTCGGTCCAACCCGTAAAGAGGAAGCAATTTGCTTCATCGTAAGGAATGGGCGGAGCACTGTGATCTGAAGCCGTGACTTTCGTCAAAGCCGGGTTGCCGGGCGAGTTGTAGTAGGCGACTTCCTTTGGTTTCTCCGGATTACTGAAGTCCACAACGCGCACACCCGACCAGTACGCAGCATACAACACCTGCGTCATGTGATTTTTGTTGTTAACGCCGATATAGTGCGGGTAGTACGTCTGTCCATCGGCCGCCCCGACGGCGCAGGTTGCCGCATCATTCACCTGGGGATTCCACGTCGCTACGATCTTCGGGTTCAATTCATCCGAGATATCGATGAGGCGTGAATACGTTCTCTGGAGGCAGTTGCCGTTTGCACTCACCTGGAAAAGGGCGGGACCCTCGTCCGTGGTGATGATGTACGGCTTTCCGTTCTCATGGACCACATACTGGGTGGTATGGGCACTCGCGGATGTCCCGTCGCCATAAGCCGCTGTCGGCTGATCGCACCAGGAGAACCACTTGACAAACTTCAGCTGCGGATTCGGACGACGCTTGGCGATGTCCGAAGAGTCCATGATCATCATGCCGTTGGCACAGGTTCCCACCGGATTGAAGCCCGCGCCACCGTAGAGGGCCATGTAAATCCTGGTTCCGTCGAAGTTGGTCGTCACGTCGTGAAAATTCGACGTCGAGGCAACCGCGTCACGAACCGCCGGAGGGAGTTGCAGTCTGTTCCAGTTGATCAGGTCGACAGGGTTTTCCGGATCATCAAAGCCGATCGCGTGCACGTCGACACGCGTGGGCTCGAGCAGGATGTTGCTTCCAATGAAGGGCACGCCCCAGAAAGTCTTGCCGTCGTAGTGCAGCCATCCGCCATGATTGTCCTGAACCTCGTGCAATCCGGCGAAGCCAGGCGTCTGGCGTGTATTTTTGAATACAGGATTTTTGCAATCGTCTGAAACGTCATAATAGTCCACATCCGGCAATTGCTGGCCTGATCCCAGCAGCTTTCCGTTCTGTACCCTTAGCCCTTCATACGACTGCAACATGGCAGGCGTCCGAAGAAGCACACCAGTCGTCGGGTTTGACGGGACAGAAACGTCAAGCACGTACACGCCGGTGGTTGGCAAAGTCGGATCGGACGGATTGCGGATGCTCGAATACGCACAAGGTCCCCAAATGGCGGTCGCGCCATAAGTCCCGCGGTTGAACAGGACGTTCTGACCGACTTTGTTCATGCCGCACCAGAAGCCCTGAAAGCCATTGGGCGCCTGCCTCGCAGAGAATGGAACGTCACCCTGCAGTCCGGTCTCGGGCCGGTCTGCCGGCCCGGGCACACATGCCGACTGAGCCTGGGCGTGATCCGTTCCACCGAATGCTGAAATCGCAAAGGCGAGTGCGAAGGCCATCCCCACGTTTCGCGGCTTGAGCCAAGCTAGTCGCAAAGAGCGACCTGCCAACCAACTGAACATCGCTTCCTCCTACGTCTGGTTATTAGTCTGGTTATAAAAAAGATCCCCCGCTTAACGCTCACGGGCACACCGACATGGATACGCCGTGATGCAGACCGCAATCAACGTCGCAAAATATGTACCAGATTAAATAATATCGGTTTGTGCGGAGCACGCGGCGGATTTACCCGATTGACAATTGACCGGGCCGTTTTTTTTGCTAAGCCTTTTTAAAAAGGGAAGGAATGCCATGATGACCGCCAGACAATCCGATGGCGTGGAGGGGCTCGCGGCGGCGAGTGGCACCGAGTCCAAGGCTAACCAAGTGAAATTTGCAAGACTCGCGATTGCAGCGTGCACTGCAATAATGCTCGTTGGCCTTTATGTCGGCGTGAAGCACTCCTATGCGATCGGAAGCTTCACCTCCGAGCAATCAAGGGTCTTCCACATTGATGTCAGCGAAGCCTGCCTGAACGGCACCGCGGTACCGCCTGTTTTCGAAGCGCGCGAAGGGGACAATATTGTGCTCGCTGTCACGAGCCTTTTTCCCGGCGGCCTCTATCTCCACGGACTGGAAACGGAAGTTGATATTACGCCCGGTATGGAGACCACGATCACATTCACCGCCAAAAGCGCGGGACGATTCTTTTTACATTTGCACGGCAATGGTGAGGACCACACTCACACCGAACTGGCCGTTCTTGAAGTTGCGCCGCGTCAACCATGAAGTACATCTCTGTTTGCAGGGTTGTAATGCGCCAGCCGTGGAAGTGCGGCGCCGTCTTTTTTCTGATCCTCAGTTGCATGCTGCACGACACAGCGCAGGCGCACTCCTTTGAGGTTCCCTACGTCCTGCCGATCCCGCTGTGGATCTATATGTACGCATGTATGGCCATGCTGGTCATATCGTTCGCCGCCATCGGATATTACTTTGCTGCTACGCCGGCGACCGTGTCGTTATCAGCGACATCATCGAGCGGAACCGGTGTAGGAGATAATTCGGGGACGATCGGACGGCCGGCTATTCTCGTGCTGCGTGTTGGTGCGGCCGGACTGTTGCTCCTGACGATCGCGGCGGGATTTATCGGCACGAAAGATCCGATGGCGAACATCAACATGACCCTGTTCTGGGTCGTGTTCCTGCTCGGATTTACTTACCTGACCGCGATCATCGGCGACGCGTTCGCGATCATCAGTCCGTGGGGGACGTTGCTCGATATCTGTGAAACGTGCGGCCTCGGCTTTTCAAGAGCACGCGTGATCTATCCGAGAGCACTCGGATATTTGCCGGCCCTGTGCTGCTACATCGCGTTGATTTGGATAGAACTATTTACGGAACAAAGTCCGTTTGTCCTCTCGGTCGCTTTGGTGGCTTACAGCGTTATCGTGCTTATCGGAGCGTCGCTTTTCGGCCGAGAGACCTGGCTTCGCTACGGGGAATTTTTCGGGGTCTTCTTCAGGTTGATCGGAGCGATGGCGCCTGTCGCCTATACGCGAACACCCGGCCCGAGCGAATGGCGGTGGCGTCTTAGACCGCCATTCTCTGGTATTGTCGACGATCCCAAAGAGCACTGGAGCTTAATGCTCTTTGTGCTCTTCATGTTATCGTCAACCATCTACGACGGGTTGCACGACACACAGGTTTGGCTCGATATTTATTGGAAGCATCTGCTACAGCTTATCGAGCCGCTGTGGGGGGCCGTTGGTCCCAAAGAGAGGTCAAACCTCATCATCCTTTGGCACACGGTTTACCAGCGCAGCGGCCTCATCCTTCTTCTGGCGCTGTATTTCGGGGTTTACCTGTTCGTCATTGCAGTCGCGAAAAGGATTGCAGAGATCAACATCTCTGTTGTTGGGTTGGCGCAACGATTTGCGTTCTCTCTTATTCCAATCGCATTCGTCTACAATGTCACCCATTACTTCACGTTTCTCGTTACGCAGATCAGGGCATTGCCGTGGTTGATATCGGATCCGTTCGGCAAGGGCTGGAACCTGTTGAATCTCAGCCGCCTGCCTGAACAAATGGCGCTTCTCGACATGGCGTTCATCTGGCATATGGAGGTGGGCCTGATCTTGTTGGGTCATCTGGCGAGCGTCTGCGTCGCGCATTTGATATCGCTCCGGATCTTCGATTCCCGCCGCCAGGCGCTATTGACCCAGGTTCCCATGCTCATTCTCATGATGGCCTATACAAGCGTCGGACTTTGGATTCTTTCATTGCATCTTTCACAGCGGTTTAACGACTTGGGTGGGTGAAGGATGGCCATTTGCCGAATATCGCGTCTGGGCGGCCGCGGCAGAAAGCGGCGAGCTCCGATGTCGACGTCCGGGCAAGCGGCAAGCAGCAAGACGACAGGGGGTCGAGCCTTTTCATGGCTAATTGGCTTCGTGGCGCTGGGATTTATCGTTGAACTCGGCGAAATGCCGGCAGACGCCCAAACGTTGTTACTCGACGATAATGCTCCGGCCGCTAACACGGGCGCGCCTTTACGGTTGTCGAGCCCTCCTTCAGCCCATTATGAGCCGACCGACAACACGACAGGGCTGCGCACCAGTGCTCTCGTGCTTAACCCGGGCGCAGAAGCTGACGAGCGACGGAGAAATGCTGCGTCGCAAGAAGCTGTTGACCGGGAGGCTCCCGCTCCCGGAAATCCCTTGTGGCGGCTGCCGCTGAAGCAATTCTCGGCCACGCGGGAGCGACCAATCTTTTCTCGATCACGCCGGCCGCCTCCACCCGCCCCAACCTATGTCGCGCCGGTCGAGGTGAGGCCCATCAAACCGCCGGAGCCGGAGCGGCCCACTATCGCACTGACGGGAACCATCATCGGCACCGACGGCTATCGGAGCGCAGTCTTTCGAGATACGTCATCGCAAGACGTGCTGCGCCTGCGCGTAGGAGACAATTACCACGGCTGGGTAATGCTTCTTATCACCCCGCGCGAGGCGACGCTGGTGAAGAATGGCCAGCAAGCCCTTATAGAACTGCCCAAGCAAGCCGGCACGCCAGCGCGGGCACGTAGCAGGGAGGAAATTGCGCTGGATCAGATAAGGGCGGTCGGCGCGGAATGAGACGAAACCTTCGCGAACGCTTCGAGTGAGACGGAGTGGCTGCACAGTCGTGCCGAATTCTCTGACGCACGTTTCATCGTATCAAAACCCGTGCGCCTTCGTTCGTCGCATCGCCATAGCCAGCTACTCCTCAGCGCGCGAGATGCCATGTCGTTTCAGCTTGTCATAGAAAGTCTTGCGGGGAAGTTGTAACGCTTCGAGCACGCGCCGAAGATCGCCGTCATATTCGCGGAGCGCCGCCCGAATTTCGGAGGCCTCGAACCGGCTGACACGATCCGCGAGGCTGAGATCAGACGAGCCCTCTTTCTCCGCCTCGGCGCCCTCCGTTAGAACTCTCCGCGTCTAAACCCAACGCAATGCGCTGCGCGAAGTGGAGCAGCTCGCGGACGTTGCCCGGCCAGGGGTGGAATTCCAGATGGTCGCGAATAGCGCGCGACAATTCCGGGACCGGGCGTCCGAATTGTTGCGCTGCGCGTTTGAGAAAATGAGCAAACAGCAACGGAATGTCTTCGCGCCGTTCGCGCAAGGGCGGTACGCGCAGCCTCACGACGTTGAGGCGGAAGTAGAGGTCCTGCCGAAAACTGTCCCGCGTAGCGGAGTCGGCGAGGTCGATCTTTGTGGCTGCGACAACGCGCAAATCGAGACGACGGGTCTGATTGGTCCCGAGTGGCTCGATCTGCCGCGTTTCCAGCACGCGCAGCAGCTTAACCTGGGCCGCAGGAGGCATGGACTCTATTTCATCGAGAAACAGGGTTCCGCCGCTAGCGTGCTCGATACGCCCGACACGCCGCGACTTCGCTCCGGTAAACGCGCCGGCCTCGTGGCCAAACAGTTCGCTCTCGATCATGTGCTCCGGGAGCGCGCCGCAATTGAGGGCCACGAATGCTTTGCTCGATCGACGGCTCCGGCTATGCAAGAGTTGAGCGACAACCTCCTTGCCTGACCCGGTCTCACCCTCAATAAGCACATCAACGTCGGCGTCGGCGATCTGGTATAGTGTTTTGCGTAAGCGCGATATGGAAGGCGTAGCGCCGAGAAATGCACCATCGTCCCCACTAGATTTGGCGATCGCTCGGTGCAGATTCCGGTTCTCAAGCACAAGTTCGCGCTTCTCGATCGCGCGCCGCAGGGCTTCAGTCAGCCGTCCGGGGATGAAAGGTTTGGTGATGAAGTCATAGGCTCCGTCTTTCATCGCGGCGACAGCCAAATCGATATCGCCGTGGCCAGTCGTGAAAATGACCGGCAATTCCGGATCGATGGCTCGAACGCGTTCGAAAAGCTGTAAACCATTCATGTCGGGCATACGAATATCCGTGGCGACCACGCCGGGAAAACTACTGGTGATCTCCGGAAGAGCCTGTTTTGCCGACGAGAAAACGCTGGCTGCGAAACCACCCAGTTCCAACATCTGGGCCGTAGCCCGCCGGAGGTCATCGTCGTCGTCGATGAAAACTACGCGCGATTCAATGCTCACTGTTTTGCCTCGGCAGGGTGAGAGTGAAGCAAGCTCCTTGGTCCGATGGTGTCAGCTCCAGATGCCCACCGAGTTCACGAGCGATTTCAGACGAGATGACAAGACCAAGGCCGAGCCCCTTTTCTTTGCTGGTGGCGAAGGGCATGAATAATACCATGCGGATTGCGGGATCGAGGCCAGGACCATTGTCATGCACACTGAGCTGCACATTTTCAGCCGACGCGGTATGACGGACTTCAATCCGCGGGTTTGACCGGCCTTGCAAAGCATCAAGCGCGTTCTGCAGGAGGTTGACGAGAATTTGTTCTACCCGGATGCGGCTCGCCATAACGCAAAAGGCGGGATTACGGCCAGGCCTAATCACGGCTACTCCTGCCTCTCGGATGCGACCTGAAAGAAGCGATAGTGCGCCGTCAATCGCATCATCGACGGTAAGAAGTGTCGCGGCGCTCGGTGCACGCCGAGCGAAGGAACGAAGCGCCTCTGTCTTGTTTGCAATTTGCTCCGTGAGCGCGGCAATTTGGCCAAGGCTGTCCGCGGCGGAGGCGGATTTTCCTGTTTCGAAGTAGCATTTGGCGTTGTGTGCATAGACACTGATCGCGGCGAGCGGCTGATTCATTTCATGGGCAACCCCGGCTGCGATTTGGCCGAGGATCGAGAGGCGATTGGCCTGGGCAAGCTCATCGTGCAAACGTTGAACCTTCGTTTCGGCGATCTCGCGTTCGGCCATTTCTGCAGCCAGCGCCAGATTGGTGCGCTTGAGCTGATCGGTTCGTTCCTCTACTCGCGCTTCAAGTTCGGTATTCATTTGCGTGAGTACGGCACGCCGCGCGGCTTGCAGTTGCCTGCGTCGCCATGTGGTCCAACCGAGCGCTATGATCAGTAAGCACGCCAGAACCGCAGTAATTTGGGCAACGAGCTTCGCTTGAGCGATGATGGGATCGGCATACAGCAAAAGCATTAAACGCCAGCCGGGAGCCGATGGGCCCACAGCTTGAGATGTCCCGGCGAGAACAACAGGCTTGCCATCGATCTGGGCAAAGGCAAGATCGCCCTGGTAGCTGATACGAACCGGAGTTAGAGGTATGTCGTCCGCGAACTGAAGGCGCTCACGAACGACGCCGATCTCGGACTTGCTTAGCGCGGTCAGAGACGAAAAGCGCCAATCTGGCACGGTCGTGGCGATGATCACTCCTTCGTCATCGATCACCGAGACCGAGGCACCGCTTGCACGCCACGTCTTCTCGACGCCGTCGAGCTCGACCTTGACAACAACAACCCCGAGTGGGGCCTTGGATCCTTCCACACGCTGGGACAGAAAAAGGCCGGGACGCGCGCTCACTGCGCCCTGCGCGTATTGCATTCCAGCGCCACGGGTCATCGCATCACGAAAATAGTGGCGGAACGGAAATCTGACGCCGGCAAAGCTGTCCGGCTCGTTGAAATTGCTCGTCGCCAGGGTACGACCATCCGCGCCGAGCACATAGATGACGGTTGAGCCGGCAGCCTCAGCAATGTCTTTCAATTTCCGATCGAGATTGGCTTCCGCATTGGAATCGTACGTTCCCAAAAGCGCGATGACGTCGGGATCGCGCGCAAGCGTCAAAGGAATAAGCCGCTGCTTCTCGATCTCTCCAACAAGGGTTGCGGTAGCTAGAGGCAAGCCAGCTCTAGCCTGCTCCTGGAGACTGGCAATTGCGCGCTCCCCCGCCACGTGCGCGGCGACCATGGCAGCGATTGTAAGTATTGCGAGCCCGACGAACCCGACGGCACCCATCTCCAGCCACCGCTGTGGATGCCATATCTCCAGCCACCGCTGTGGATGCCATGCCGCATGGCGGTGCATACGGTCGTTCGATCTCACGCTGGATGGACTGACTGATCCCATTCAACACCAACTGTGCGAAAATCCGCACATTGAGACACGCAGAAGTGCGCTATTCCGCACTGTAAACCGCATCGGCGGGAATATTAGACGATCTTTCAGCTACTTAGCAATTCTGCTGATTGGCACGCCTCATGCTAATATTTGGGTCAACATGCAAGATCCGTAATCACGGACGATCGGGGGACGCTAGCCGAGATGGGCGGGCAGCCGAGTCACATACAATCAACGAGACTCTCATCGAGAGAGACACGGTTCGCCGTCGAAGGAGCCGTGCTGCCTGAGCTCGGGGCAACTTCAACGGCAGCCTTCATTGTCTTCAAACAAGAAAAGCCAAATGAAACTGGAGGGACGACATGGCGGTGATCGGCTACGTGGTCAGTACAATCGATCAGGACCTTTCAATTCAGAAGGAGGTATTGCGGGCTGCCGGCTGCAAAATCATTCGAGTCGAAAAACGCGGCGGTACGACGACTGCGAGCCGGAAGCAGTTGTGCACGATCTTGGAGTTTTTGCACGACGGCGACGTGCTGATAGTGACACGGATTGACAGATTAGCGCATAGCGTCCGCGACTTGCAGGACGTCGTCCGGACGATCAAAGCCAAGGGCGCTACTCTGAAGGCGACGGAGCAGCCCATCGATACCAGCATCGCCGCCGGCAAAGCTTTCCTCGACATGCTCGGTCTGTTCGCGGAGTTCGAGACTAACTTGCGGAAGGAACGCCGGCTTGAGGACGTCGCCAGGGCCAAGGCAGAAGGCAGATATAGGGGTCGGCCGATCTCGATAGACGTCTCCAAAGTTTACGAACTCAATGCGCAAGGCAAAGGTGTCACCGATATCGCCAAGGAGCTGAAAATATCCCGCTCGTCCGTTTACAGGGCGCTCAAGGAGCGACGAGAAAAGCACCTGTTGCACCAGGGATACAGAGGCCGTCGCCAAACTACTAAAGGGTACAGACGCCGAGGGCCGCTGGCACGAGGCGGCAAAAATCGGGTCGAGGATGGCGAACCACCTAAGATCTACTCCGAACAAACGACTGGTCGGTACGAGGTGATAGTCCCGGCATCATGAGCGCTCACCAGCTTTGGCTTGCGTCCGCCCGATAAACTCGCGCCACCTATGCGAAAGTATTTGAGCCCGTATTTGCCTGGGCGCGATGAATTTGACCGTTCGCATCGAGCCGAATTGCGTGGGCGATACGGACGCCGCATGGGCCTTCAAACTCGTGTGCCGATACCGTAGCTGGACGGCGCCAGCCAGATGAAGCTTTAAAAATTCAACGCCCGCCCGCGATCGGAAGCACCACGCCGGTGCAATATGAGGCGGCATCGGAGCACAACCAGAACACCCCCTCCGCCACCTCGAATACCGTGCCGGGTCTGGCGAGCGGAATTTCCCCCTTCATGGTTTCAAGCCTGGCCATGATCTCCGGTTCGAGCGCGGGGTCCGTGAGCGTGAGACCAGGCGCGACGGCGGCCACGCGTATCCCTTCAGGAGCGAGCTCCCGGGCGAGGCCGTTGGTGAGAACTTCGACGGCGCCTTTGGTCGCCGCATAGTGAACCCACTGGTTCGGATTGCCGAACTTCGTTCCCGTCGATGAAATATTGACGATGACGCCGCCCATCCCGCCATGCTTCGTGGACATTCGCCGGGCGGCCTCGCGGCAGCACAGAACCACGCCAATCAGGTTGACCTCGACAACTTCCCTCAGCACCTCGATGGTGAGGTCTTCAAGGCGCGTTCTGGGCCCGGTTACGCCGGCGTTGTTGACCAGCGCGGAAAGCGTTACGCCGCGCCGATCAAGGGTCTCGAACAGACTCTTGATGTCATCTTCGTCGCGCGTATTGCATCGGATCGCCGAGGCGGCGCCGCCAGCCGACTTGATCTCGTGCACCACCGCATCAGCCGCTTGCGCGTTACCGACATAGGTGACGACGACATCCCAGCCGCGCGCTCCGAAAGTCCTGGCTATGCCCGCACCAATACCGCGGCTGCTTCCCGTAACCACGACTGTCTTTTTCATGACGTCCGTCTGTCCTTTGCCTGAACTACGACCAGCGCGCACCTGCGGACATGTAAACTCCCGTGCTGCAGGCCGCATCGTCCGATGCCCGGGACAGTGCTGCCCCCCGCGATGTCCTAGGCAAAGCAAATATCTGCAGGATGTTTTTGAACGATCAGCGCTTCTGAAGCCGCTGGCGCTCCCAAGGGGAATTGAACCCCTGTTTCAGCCTTGAGAGGGCCGCGTCCTAACCGCTAGACGATGGGAGCTTGCGGCAAAGGGAATACCCTTGAAACGGCCGTCCGGCAAGGCGGGTTTGGGCATTTGGTTCTCAGCCTTTTCCAACTCCTTCATGGCCGGGCATAGCCGTTCGAAGAACGGCGTCGCTTCCGCTAGCCGTTCGAAGAACGGCGTCGCTTCCGCTAGCCTATGCCCGGCACAAGCGGGCATGACGGAGGCTAAGGCTCGTTCACAAACCTCAGGCGGCCGGTGGGTTTGAACGTACGCGTATCGAAGGTGCGGATTTCGGTGGTCCCACCGAGATCGAGCGTCACCACCAGCCGGTCACGGGCGACGCCGGTGGCGACGATCCTGGCGCCCTTCGGCAACACGGCGGTAATCTCGGCCGTGTTGACGCTTCCCTCCGACCTGAAAAGACGGTAGCCGATGGCAACCAGGACGGCGGCAATGGCAAGCCCCGTGGTCAGGCCCGCAATCAGCATCAGACGCCGCACCCGCGCAAACAACGCGGCCTGTTCGGGGGACGGTTCGGGCGAAGCGGTCTCGGTCATCGAACTCTTCTTTGGATCCAATTTTGAGCAACCATCAGCGGCTGGAAGTCATCGTCGAAGGCAACGAAGGGTCACACCGGCTCGATCGCGTGCTGGCTGCGCGCCTGAGCGAGCTGTCGCGATCCCGCCTCAAGGCGCTGATCCTCGCCGGTCAGGTCGCGGTGAAAAGCGCGCCCGTCCGGGACCCCGCTTATCATGTCGGCCAGGGCGATACGATCACAATCGACGTGCCGGCGCCGGTGGCGGCAGAACCCAAGGGCGAGGATATCGCGCTGGATATTGTCTACGAGGACGACGACCTGATCGTCATCGACAAGCCCGATGGGCTGGTGGTGCATCCCGGCGCGGGGCATGAGACCGGCACATTGGTTAACGCCCTGATCGCCCATTGCGGGGACAGCCTTTCCGGCATTGGCGGGGTGAAGCGGCCGGGTATCGTGCACCGGCTGGACAAGGACACTTCCGGGCTTTTGGTGGTCGCCAAGAACGACGCGGCGCATGCGTCGCTGTCGGCGCAATTCGCCGACCACGGCAAGACCGGCGAGATGCGACGCGGCTACCTCGCCTTTGTCTGGGGGGTGCCGAACCGGCAGCGCGGCAGCGTCGACGCGCCGATCGACCGGCATCCGCATGCGCGGGAAAAGATGGCGGTGCGCGAAGGCGGCCGCGAAGCGGTCACTCACTGGGAGATCGTCGAGAGCTTTAACGGTTCCGACGGCAAGCCGGTGGCGGCGCTTATTGCCTGTCAGTTGGAGACGGGCCGCACCCATCAGATCCGGGTTCATCTCGCTTATATCGGCCACCCCCTGATGGGAGACCCCGTCTATGGCCCCCATATGAAGACCAAGGCTGTCCGGCTCGGCCCGCAAGGGAAGGTCGCCTTGGACGCCCTCAATCGTCAAGCGCTACACGCATACCTTTTGGCCCTGGAGCACCCCAAGTCAGGGGCGATTCTCGAATGGAACTCGGACTTGCCGGACGATCTAAGGGCTTTGCGGGAGGCTTTGGCGGCGGCGCTATGACGCAGGGCGGTCAGAAAAGGCAATACATACCAAATGGTTATAGCAGGCACACCTTAACGTGACGGGGGTTTAACTTTCAAAAGCGCCCCGATTTGGTGTATGTTGCGCCTGCGTTGAATATCCAACGTGGAACATCGCGGAGCGACTGGCTTTAACAAAGCAGTTGCCTGCCTGGCCCGCCGCTATCGGGGGCCTGAACCAAAGTGGAGGGCGCTCAATGGCCCGCACAGCTACCCTGCCGATTCTCAATGGGGAATCTGGCTTATCGCGTTATCTCGCCGAAATCCGCAAGTTTCCAATGCTGGAGCCCGAGCAGGAATACATGCTCGCCAAGCGCTTGCGCGAACACGACGATCGTAACGCTGCACATCAACTCGTCACCAGCCACCTCAGGCTCGTGGCCAAGATCGCTATGGGCTATCGCGGCTACGGCCTGCCGATTTCCGAGGTCGTCTCGGAAGGCAATGTCGGCCTGATGCAGGCGGTGAAGCGGTTCGAACCCGAAAAGGGGTTCCGGCTCGCTACCTACGCTATGTGGTGGATCAAAGCGTCCATTCAAGAGTACATCCTGCGTTCCTGGTCGCTCGTGAAGATGGGCACCACCGCGAACCAGAAGAAATTGTTCTTCAACCTGCGTAAGGCGAAGAGCAAGATCTCTGCGCTCGAAGAGGGCGATCTTCATCCAGATCAGGTGAAGCTGATTGCCAAGCGTCTCGGCGTGACCGATCAGGACGTTGTCGACATGAACCGCCGTCTTGGCGGCGATGCGTCGCTCAACGCGCCTATCCGTGACGACGGAGAAGCCGGCGAATGGCAGGACTGGCTGGTCGATAACTCGCCCAACCAGGAAGTGCTGATGGCCGAGCACGAGGAATTCGATCATCGCCGCTCGGCATTGACCGGTGCGATCGGTGTGCTCAATCCGCGCGAACGCCGCATCTTTGAAGCGCGGCGTCTGGCGGAAGACCCGATGACGCTGGAAGATCTGGCGGCCGAATTCGGCGTGTCGCGCGAGCGCGTGCGGCAAATCGAGGTTCGTGCTTTCGAGAAGGTGCAGTCGGCCGTCAAAGGCACGATTGCCCGACAGGAAGCGGCCGCATTGGAGGCCGCGCTTTAAGGCCATGATCCCGAAAAGTGGACACCGGTTTTCGGGTGAGATCATGCGCAAATAAATAGCGCACGAAGATCAAGGCGGATCGCAACAAACAAGAAAGCAGCCGGCGGCAACGCCGGCTTTTTTTTGCGCGGACCCTCTCTCAACGAAATCGAAGGTTATCTCGATGGAAGGGTGCTGAGATAATCTGACAGCGTGGTAGGATCGCCACGCGTGCTCTGCCGCAGGGGCTGGTTACTCAACAATATACCAGACTGGGTCTTGTAATCGGCCGGCACGTTGTCAGCCGGCTTCAGCGGCTGGCTGAGGAGATCGCGATAGCGGTCATAGGCCTGTTGGCTGCCAACGAAGATGCAGACGCAATGCTGCGGCTCGGCATAAAGATAGCGCAGGGCCTCGCCAGCCCCGCTTGTGACGAAGCGGTGCGCCGGCAGCGCGCGCAGCGCTTTTTGCCCGGCGGGATCGTTGGCGAACTGGACACGAAAACCGGCGGACGACAGATAAAAGCTGTTCTTTTCCAGGAACGGCTTGCTGGGCTCCTCCCCAGCGGACGAAACCGCAGCGGAGAACAACAGCGCCACAGCCGGCAACAGCCGCAAGGCCCTGACGCCGCGGAGCCGAAATGGATGCCAAGGGTCCGACGCGACCTGCCAGATAATCGATGCTGACATTGTAATTCCTCTGCCTTAACGCCTTGCCTCGGCCATTACGGAGTATATTCCCGGCTTTGCCGGGAGGACGCGGTGAGATTACCTATTCCCCCCAACTTCGCGCCAGTGTCGCGAGCGCACAGCCTTCGCAGTAGCGCGCATCCTTGAAATCGATCCAGTTGTGCGCATAGACGTGCTCGAGCGGAATCCGATAACGCGCGCGTAACACCTTCACCAGAATTCGCCACGCCGCGATTTGCGCTTCGGTTGCAGGTCGCGCGACGTCGGGATAATTGCCGGCAAACTCCACGCCGATAGACGTGTCCTTGTTCACCTGGTGATAGGTCTTGGCGTTGTCGATGTATTTGTTGTCGTTGCGGTCGGCGCCGTCGGTGTGGGTGGGGACGAGATTGTCCGCTACCGCCCAGTAGACCGTGCCGTCGGTTTCCACCCACACCATGACGCCGCGGCGGGTCGGATTTTTCGCTTGCTCCTGCGCGCCGCCGCGCGCCGAGCCCGCCGGCCCCTCGGTCTGATGCACGATGATGTTGCGCCAAGGGTGGGCGTGAGCAACATCGCCCCACGGCGCGAGCCAAACCATCTTCAGGCCCGGAATTTCCGGCGTGCCTGACAAGCGCGCGATCGCTTCTATCGTGGGCGACTCGGCGGCCAACGCCCAGGAGGACATCGCCAATACGCACAGCGCGCTCAGGAGAAGACGGAGTTTCATCGAAACCAGTATGCCGGGTGCTACCCTCAGGGATCAAGCGGCGTCAGGCGTGGCGGCGTAACGACTGCGTCGGCACCGGCACCAATCCGGGCGCAAGCGACGGCGAGAGGTCGTAAACCGCATAGCGGTCTCTACCCTCTTTCTTGGCCACATAGAGCGCGTGGTCGGCGGCCGCAATCAGCCGGTCCGGCAAGCCTCCGATCTCCGCCGTCCATTGCGCAACCCCGATCGAAACCGAAAGTGGAACCTCAGTTCCGGCGCAGCCGGCGGCATCTTCGCGGCACACCTCGACGATCCGCCGCGCGACCATGGCGGCCTCGCGCAGCGTTGAGGCCGGCAACATGATGCAGAACTCGTCGCCACCGGTGCGCGCCAACAGGTCGCCCGGCCGCAACCGGGTCTGAGCCATCAGCGTGAAGTGCTGCAAGCAGGCGTCACCCGCGGCATGCCCATGGGTGTCGTTGATCATCTTGAAATTGTCGAGATCGACCACAAGCAGCGCAAACGGCTGGCCGCTGCGGTCCGACCTGGCGCATTCCTCGGTCAGCCGTTGCAGCAATTGCCGCCGGTTGCCGACGCCGGTGAGATCGTCCATCAGCGCGAGATCGGCAACCTCGTTGCGCAACCGGTCCATCACCATCAGGAGAAAGCCGAAATTGCAGACCATCGACAGGAACAGCTGCGCCAGGATCATGATCGACTGTGGCGTATTGAAATGGGTGAACGTGAAATCCGGACCGATATGAAACAACTTGCCCAACACACGGAAGGCGCAGGCGCCGATGATGACAACCGTCACGCCGCCGGCGAGCCGGGCACCGGCATTGGACCGGCCATTCTGCTTCGAGAACAGAAATTTCAGTGAAAGGCTCAGCGGCAGCGCTTGCGCCACCGAAAAAATCAGGATCCGCACGGTCGCACTGTCGTAACCGTACAGGAAGATCGACAGGCCGGCGAAAGTCAGCACCGTGAGGATGGCGGCCTGCCGCCACAGGACCGGCTCGCCGTAAAACCGGCGGATGCCCATCATGGTGAGACAGGTCGCGAATACGACCGTCGTGCCGCCGATGAGCAACGGGATCAGCGACTCCGTGAGGGTCGTCAAGGTCGCGATCGAGGCGCCGGCGGCCAAGGCCAATGCCGATCCGGTCCAGTACCGCGCAGCCTTGAGGCTCGGATAGCTGTACAGGATGTAGGCCCAGATCAGGCCCAGAGCGAGGAAATTGATGACGAACGCCGTCCACAGCGTCGGTACGTTCAGCATTACAGAATCAGAGCGGTCATCGCCCTGTCTCCCCGTTTAAAGCCGCCAGCCCACGACTATCCCCGTAGTCTTGCGGAGCAATATGTAACCGCGCCGATTAACGGAGTCTCACTTCGGGAACCGAATCCGCGTCGTGGTTGTGAAATGCTGAAGATGCTGTGCGGCGCCGGGACAATTGCCAGATGGCGTGGCGTTAACCTTGGACTCACTACAGCGAGAGGTGCTGTCGCAGCCGCTTGATCGCTCGTGTGGTGCGGTTTGAAACGCGCAACGCCGAGGCTTGTGATGAAAACACGCCAAAAAGCGTAACTTCTGTGGATAACGTGATGACACAAGCGTGACAAAGCGGGGCAGACGCTCGCGAATTTGTTGGGATCACAATTGAGGATGTTGCGAGGCTGGCCCTCCGCCGAGCATGCCTCGTGTCGCGTTTCAATCCATTAACTCAGAAGAGGATGCTATGGCTAAGAAAGCGAAGAAGGCAAAGAAGGCGAAAAAGGCCAAGAAGGCGAAGAAGAAGTAACTTCGAAACTTCTTTAGCCCGGGCGGGGCCACGCTCTGCCCGGGCACGCAAGTTTCGACGATGCAAGTTCTGAGCAAGTTCTGAAGATGATGATGCGGCGGGCCCCCAAGCCCGCTTTTTTAATGCCCGCTTTTCTGATTCCATTTTAATTCCGCTGATTTGATTTCCCTTGATCCCGCCTTCCCGATCCGCTTTCTGTGGCGAACCCAAATCCTTATCGCCGGAGTGATCCTGACATGACCGCGATCCCTGGAGCCGCCGTGGCCATCACGGGCGCTGCGAGCGGCATCGGCCGGGCGCTGGCGATTGAACTTGCCGCGCGCGGGGCGGATCTGGCGCTTGCTGACCGCGACGAAGCCGGCCTTCAGGCGGTCGCCATAGAGATCGCCAAAGCGACCCCGCACAAGGTCAGTCTGCACCGCGTCGATGTCGCCAGTCCCGACGAGATCGCGGCCTTTGCCCGCGAGGCGATCGCCGCCCACCCCTCACTGAACATCGTCATCAACAATGCCGGCGTGGCGCTACTGGGTCAGTTTCACGAGATCGACCAGGCAGACATCGAGTGGCTGTTCAACATCAACTTCTGGGGCGTGGTGCGTTCGACCCGCGCCTTCCTGCCCCAACTGGCGAGCCAGAAAGCCTCCCATATCGTCAACGTCTCCTCGATTTACGGCATCATCGCCCCGCCGGGACAAACCGCCTATTCGTCGGCGAAATTCGCCGTGCGCGGCTTCTCGGAATCGCTCCGCCACGAATTGCAGGCCGCGGGCAGTCCGGTCCGCCTTTCGGTGGTGCACCCCGGCGGCATCAAGACCAACATCGTGCGCAACATGCGCTCGGGAAGCGGCGTCACCGACAACGAGCGGCGGGCGCTGTCGATCGAGCGCTTTGACGCCATCACCCCGACATCGCCAAAGGACGCAGCACTGCGGATCATCAAGGGCATCGAGAAGAACGAACCGCGGATCCTGATCGGCGGCGACGCCCGCTTCATGGACCTCCTGCAACGCTTCCGCCCCGCCACGTACTGGAAGGTCATGGCAAAGCGGGTCGAGAAGATGCTGGCCAGACAGGGAAAGTGAGAAAGGCGCCGGGCGAAGCGACCACGATCAGCGAGGTCAACAAAAACGCGAACGACACGCTTATCTTCCCACGAGCTGGTCGGCGAAATAGGCGATGGTCTTGCGATAGATCACGGCGTGATTCCACTCGCGCATCGCCTCGAAATTCGCCGAGCCTTCGCCATAGGGCGCGCCCATCTTGAAGCCGTTGGTGTGCAACAGATTGGCGGTGGACGCGAGCACGTCGGGAACGCTGTGGCGCAGATCGACGCGGCCGTCGCCGTCGAAATCGACGCCGTATTTGATATAGGACGACGGCAGGAATTGCGTTTGCCCGATCTCGCCGGCATAGGCGCCGATCATCTCACGCAACGGCAGGTCGCCGCGCTGAAGAATTTGCAGCGCCGCCAGCAGTTCGCCCTGGAACAGTTCGGTGCGCCGGCAATCATGCGACATGGTCGCGAGCACGCGAAACACCGGCAGTTTTCCCATGTCGCCTTTGCCGAAATCGCTCTCCAGTCCCCAGATCGCAACCAGGATCTGCCGCGGCACGCCGTATTTGGCCTCAATGCTCGAAAGTAACGGCGCATAACGTTGCAGCATCGCGCGCCCGCCATTGATGCGGCCAGAGCCGACGCGGGTCGAGACATATTGCTCGAAGGTCTTGGTGAAGGTGCCGCGCTGGCGCCGGTCGAACGCGAGCACGCCCATGTCCTGCTGCACTCCGCCGAGCGCCTGCGCGATCGTGGCCTGCGAGATGCCGGCATTGGCTGCTTCCGCCGAGATGCTCTGCACAAAGGTGTTGAAATCCCCGCCGCAGCGGGCGGCAAAGGCGGGAGTGGCGAGCGTGAGGGCGAATAGCGGCACAGTCAGATAAAGTTTCGGCATCTTGAGTTTTTGCTCCAGTATCACCACCGTCATTGCGAGCGTTAGCGAAGCAATCCAGATTCGCAACCAAGAACTGGATTGCTTCGTCGCTTCGCTCCTCGCAATGACGACGGAGCGAGGAGCACCGACCTCATCCTGAGGTTCGCGATGTGCCCCTCACTCCCCGCCGTCGATCTGGCGGCCCATGATCGCGATCGCCTTTTGATAAACCTGGGCCGCGTTCCATTCCTGGATCGCCGCGAAATTCGGCTCACCCGGCTGATAACCGGCGCCCGCGCGCCAGCCGTGCGCTTTCAGGAAATTCGCGGTCGAGGTCAGCGCGCCCGACGAAGTCTCGAGATTGCCGACGCCGTATTCCAGCATCGTCTTCGGCAAAAATTGCGTCTGGCCGATCTCGCCGTGCATGGAGCCGCGCTGGCTTCCCGTCAGCGTGCCGCGATCGATCAGCTTCAGCGCCGCGTAAAGCTGGTCGGTGAAATATTCCGGCCGACGGCAGTCATAGGCGAGCGTTGCGATCGAAGACAGCATGTTCTGGTTGCCGCGCTGGCTGCCGAAGGCGCTCTCCATGCCCCAGATCGCAATCAGCGGCCCCGCCGGCACGCCATAGCGCTGCTCGATCGAGGCAAACAGCGCCGCATTCTTCTGCTTCATGCCGCGGCCGCGCGCCACGATCGCGGCCGAGCCGCGCTTGATCATGAACTCGTCGAGCGAGAGCTTGAAGCTGTGCAGGCTGCGATCGGCGTTGATCGTGGCGCTCGCGTAATTCGCAGCCATCAGCGCCGAAATCCCGGCAGCCCCGACGCCCTTGGCGCGCGCCTCACCGGAAAATTGCTGTTTCCAGGCCTCAAACCCGCCCGCGCCGTTGCCGCATGTGGCGGCGAGCGCGTGCGAGTTCAAACAGGCGAGCATCGCGGCCGCCGCAATGGCCGCGGAAAGGAGCGCCTTGCTCTTCTTCATCAAGAAATTCCCTCATATGGATGCCGCTCACATTACTTCATCGCCACGTGAATCCGAACAGAATTAGCACCCCACCCGACCGGCCGCCCTCCCCGCAAGGGGGAGGGATAAGAGAGCGCGTAAGCCCCTACTGCACCGGCACCGTCATCGGCTTGCCCTTGTCGACGATATGCACGGTCAAGAGCTTCAGTACCTTGTCGCCGATCACCTTGTAGCCGGCATGCGGCACGTCGCGAACATTGACACCCGCCTGGCCAGCGGGACGGACGACTTCCTTGCCGTCGGGCGTCTGCAACGTCGCGCCCTCCAGCACGTAAACGGCTTCCTCGCCGGGATGGGTATGCCGCGCGATAAAGGCGCCCGGCGGCACTTCGAGCACGGCGATAATGATCTCCTTGTCGGTGCCGGTGAGATCGGCCGTTTTCAACACCGTGCGGTTGGGTTGGGTGGTTTGGGCAAAGGCGGTCGGCGACCACATCGAGGTGACGAGAACAACGAGGCAAACGGCGGCAAGACGCAACATCTGTTTTCTCCCTTGATGGGCCAGCCTTCGTATTGTCGTTGGAAACGGGCTGGCCTTCCGGGATGAAGCCTATCATCCGCGGAGCGATGAAAGCACCCTGCGATTGTCGGAGGGCTTGCATGCGACGCCGTCACGGCAAGCGGTCACGCGCGAGGAGCCAATCGCGCGCGGCCGATTGATCAGGCTGACCAGCGTGTAGCTGATGATCATCAGCAAAAACCATGAGCCGAGCTTCGCTGGCGACACCATCGACCAGGCACCGTGCTGCGAGGGATAGAGCCAGATCCTGGAGTAAGTGCCGATGTTTTCGGAAAACCAGATGAACAGCGACACCAGCACGAGGCCGAGCAAGAGCGGCATCGAGCGGTAAACCCGCCATACCCTGAAATAGATCGTGGTGCGGCCAAACAATAACGCCGCGAGAACAAACAGCGGAAGGCGGAGGTCAACCCCGTAATGGTCACAGAAGAAGTTGGCGTAGATCAGGAGGCTGAGCGCGACGAGGCTCCATCGCGGCGGGTGACGGGCGAACCGAAAGTCAAACAGCCGCCAGGCGCGGCAGATATAGCTGCCGATGCAGGAATACATGAAGCCGGTGAACAGCGGCACGCCGGCCAGATGAAAAAAGCTGGGCTCCGGATAGATCCAGGAGCCGACGGCGGTCTTGAAGATCTCCATCCCGGTTCCGACGGCGTGATAAATCAGGATGACCTTGGCCTCAATCCGCGTCTCAAGCCGGAATGCGAGGAGTGCTGCCTGAACGCCGGACAGGCTGAGAAACAGAAAATCATAGCGCGAAAGTAGCGCCTGCGCGGGATAGAGCCACGCGGTCAGGATCATCAGGCCGACTGCGATGCCGCCGAACAGGCAGGCCCAGCCTTGCTTGATGCCGAAGCGCAGGAATTCGTAAAACATCGAACGCCAGCGCGACCGCTCTATTCGGCGGCCAAGCATTGCTTCGCTGGCGAGGAAGCGACGAAGCGGCCGCCATGTGATCGCCGGGCTCGCTTGAAGCGCGGTGGCGTTTGGATTGGCGACGATCTCAATGGCGCTCATCAACATCTCCCCATGACGTCATGACGCCAAATACATGCACGGCTCCGCCCTTCCCGCGGCAGGATTTCCGCCCGAGTTTTTGTGCAGAATTGTGCAGCCCTCAGAGAGGGCGCAGGGAATGCCGGATGCGTCAGCGCACCCGCAGCCTTGCGTGCAAAGAATAGAAAGCACGCAAGCAAGTCACCACAGGTTCGCCGAAACAGTCCGGCATTCCCTGCGCGACGGTTTTAACGGTTTCCTTCGTGATCTCCTCGAAGACCGGCTTTGTTGTCTCCGTCGCAGGCGCAATGCGCAAGCATTGTCGTCCACTTGACATCAGCATCGGGATGTCAGGACCACACGACTTCGCCGTCCGCCCCGCGTTGCGCTCGTCGTGCGCAACCGAGGCGTCCATCGCATCCCGCACTCAACGCTCGTGACGATCGCGAAACGCCCCTCCTTGAGGAGCGCGGGACGGGCGAGCTTGTGGATTTGATTTGCCCGACGGGACAAGCGGGAAATTTTTCGCGAGAGGGCTGGACAGGGTTTTCGAAAATTTGCCCGACGGGCAAATCACATGGTTACCGAGGCAGACCGCCCGCACGAATTGCCGCTATTTCATTTGACAGCGGCAGCCGTATCGATAAAAGCCGCACATGCCAAAGAAACCCGGGACCAATCCCAAAGGCGAATTCGCCTTTTTCGACGTCTTCTATGAAGACGGTTCCCAACGCTCCAACCGCCGCGTGCCTTCCGAACTCCTCGGCGGCCTGGACGGTGACGAACCCGCGCGGGTGTTCATTCACGAGCAGGACCAGGAAATCGCCGAGAAATCCGGGCGGCCGGCCCTTGAGATCAAGAGCATCAGCCGGGTCGGCGCGAAGAAGAAGTAATTCTTCGATTTGATTGAAGCCCGACTTCCTCGTCATCGCGAGCGTTGACGCAACCTCTACCTCACGCTGAGGAGCGCGGAACGCGCGTCTCGAAGCGTGTGGCGCGCCGTTCAAAACGGCGGCTTGACTCCGTGAGAACAAAATAAGAACATTGGAGCTGGCCGATCAATCGGGAACAGCGTCATGTCTTCGGAACCTCGACAGAACGAAGACGACGCTTCCGAATTAGAGGCCGCGATCGATCAGGCGATTACCGCATGCGACGGCGACCTGCGCGCGACCATCGGCGCGCTGATCGTCGCGAACAACTTTCTTGAAACGGAAATCGAGGAATTGAAGAAGGCGGTTTCGCACGCTTATGTGCGGGGGAGGTTTCAGACGTATACGGGGTGAGGGACGGTGGAGGCTCAAGGGCTACCCGGAGCACCGCATACCGGGAAAATGACCATTTAGGTTCTAGCCAAAAGCCCATTCGGCTGGGCTTCCGATCTCGTTTTGCATGGCTCGCGCTAAGCGTCGCTTTGCAATCTTTGGTTCCCTTCTGGTGGAGATTCGCTGCAAAGTAGACTGGGGGCAAGGAAGATGGGGGTCTCGGTCTCGGCCAGCGCTATGGCCGGTCTAGGCCACAATCAGAAAACTTGAGGCTCCTTGAGCGTGCGGGGTTTCGCCGCGCACGGTTTGAAGACTTGAGCCATGGCGGGTTTTTCACAGGTTTACGACCGGACCAACTTGCTCCGAGCCTATCGGTGGGTACTCAGCAATCCCGAGCCGTTCTTTAAAGGTCACTTTCGGGATGCGTACTCCGACTACGCGCTGTCGTCAGAGGCAAATCTAAAGTTTCTGAAGCGACAGATCAGTCAAGACCGTTATATTCCGACACCTGCTTCTAAGCTCTATCTGCCAAAGACCTCGGGGATTTTGAGGCCGATTTCGCTTCTCACCATTAACGACCAGATTGCCTATCAGGCGATTGCGAACATAGTTGCTGAAGCGGTCTTCAAGAAAACGAGAAAGCGCTACCGCACTAATGTCTTTCAGCACCTGTATGCGGGCAAAAGCTCTCGGTTCTTCTATTTGAAATGGCAGGACAGTTATCGCGCATTTGCATCGTACGTGCGCGCTTATCACCGTGCAGGGTATCAATACGTCGCCAGCTTCGATCTGACGGCGTTCTACGACACGATTGATCACCACGTTTTAAAGACGCTTTTGAGAGATCTTAGAATTGATCATGATGCAGTTGATTTTTTGATGCGATGCCTTCGCGAGTGGACTTGCGCGACATGGAGCGACGGAAGGCAGCCCATTTATCACGAACACGGTATTCCTCAGGGGCCGTTGTCGTCGGGCATAATCTCCGAAGTGGTTTTACGTCACATCGATGATGCTGGTTTGCGCTCGGTAAAGGAAATTCGTTATCTTCGTTACGTCGACGACATCAAGATCATGGCAAAATCCGAGGACGCTCTACGGCGCAGATTGGTCACCCTCGATCTTGCCGCAAAAGAAATTGGGCTATTTCCGCAATCTGCAAAAATCGCCATTCGCAAGATCAGCGATCCGGCCGAGGAAATCAAATCGGTAAGTCGGCCCCCCGAACCATCGACACTTTTGGGTAGCAGTCAAGAAACAATCAGACGGCGTGTGCAAGTGTTGGCTAACCGTGGCGTGCCGACCGATTTAACTCGCTTCAGATATGTCTTAGCGTCGCTCATCCCTTCAGCGAAAACTAACGGTGTTCTGTTGAAAGTTCTTGAGCGGCAGCCTCACTTGTTCGACACGCTCACGCGACACTGGGCGAAATACAAAAGGCTTCCCAAGAAACTCTCGCAACCGCTGGTCGATCTGGTTCTGCGGTCTGAAATCTATCACGCGGTGAATGCGGTCATACTGGACCTACTATGGGGGCGAGTGAGCGCTATACAAGAGACGGAGGTTTCGACCTTCGCTTATGAGCGGTTGTTTGCTCGAAAGTATCGGAAGCTTTCTATTGCTCGTCCGCAGCCAACCTACAAGGTTGCCTTGGCGCGCTGGGCCTCACTTTCAGGACGAATGACGTACCGAGACTTCGAAACACTGCTCGTTGGGGAACGTGACTGGTGGGTTCGCCAACGGATGCTCCACCACCTCGACCCTGCCAAGTTCGGCAATCCTGGCTACGGCGCGCTTTTGAATGCTGCCATGCGTGTAGACGGTGATCCTGATTTTTCGAGAGCTGGAGCAGCGCTTTTGTTCCAAGGAATGCTACCGCTAACGCGGCCCTATGACGATTGCGCTGTCTCGGCACGGCTGCTGTTGCGAGCAACAAAGATAATACCGAAGGCCGGGCGAGCCCCAAGCCTGATTGGGCCGGTTATAGCCTACGTTCTAGGAGTGCCGGGGACACGGTATGATTGGCAACGATTTTTTGGGGCGGATCACAGGACAGCCGAACAGATTGCGATAAAAACGAAGCAGCGTTTCGAGACGGACATAGATGCTTGTGTTGTCTCGTTCGATAGCTTCTGTGACGCGGCGCTGCGAAAAATCTACCAAAAGCGAGGGCTAACGATGCCAGCTTACGGTGCGGCGGTCGGAGGATCAGCCCCAGCTTGGTTGCGCGCCTTACCTCTTTTGAAGGGCGGGTTCTACGCTTTGCATCAGCTGCGAATCACGTCTTATACGGCCCATCCCGTGCACACACGAACGGGGACGGCGAACACGCGCATTAGACACGCTCAGTTCTATAAGGTTCGAAAGCTGTTAGTGACAGCGTTCCAAGAGTTGGAAGCGAACATTGCGCCGTAGGCTCCGCGATCAAGGAAGACATCTGTGGTTGCTGATCAATATGATTTCTTTCTTAGCCGTCGGGGGAGCGTAGCCGAAATCGCTCAAGAAGTTGCCGACGTTCTAATTGAGTATGGCTACAGGGTTATTGTTCAGGACTACGATTTTCGATCAGGCGACAGCGTTATCGAGAGGATGCATGAGGGCATCAAGAACTCGCGCGACTTGATTATTCTTTATTCAAGCGATTACGAAAAGTCGCCTTATACTCGAAAGGAACTTACGAGCTTCGAAGCGCTCCGACTTAGAAATCCCAAGGAGCGTCACATGGTCATCTTGCGTTGCGACGGTACGGCTCCAGATGGTCTTCTGGCCGATGTAATTTATCAAGACCTTTTCGGTGTTGAGGACGGCGACGAACGCAAACGCCGCATCATCGCGGCAGCCGAGCGGCGAACCATGGCAGCGCCGCCTTCGCTTCACCGTCTGTTGGTCTGCCGCCCAACGTTCCTAATTTCACCGGTCGCGAAACTGAAGTTAATCAGCTTGATGCAATCTTGATCCATGGCAAGCCTGCTGTGGTCACACAGTCCGTTGGGCGAGTTGCATTAAGAGGCCTTGGAGGTATTGGGAAAACATCACTTGCTGTTGAGTACGCGCACCGGTACCGCAGTTTTTACGCAGGCGTTTGTTGGTGTCCTGCGGAGACGCGCGACGGGCTCGTAACTGCGCTTGCGGGACTTGGGGAAACTCTCGGTGTCGCGTCAGCAGGCGATACCGAAAAAACGGCGAGGGCGGCACTACAACGCTTGACGGAGCAGCGATCCAATTGGCTGCTGATCTACGATAATGTTGCGAGTCCAAGTACGATAATGGAATTTCTTCCATCTGCTGGAGCGCGAGTTCTAATCACATCTCGTTTCTTGGACTGGGCGAGCATCGCTGATGAGGTGTCACTGGATACTTTGTCTCCAGAAGAGGCGGTGGCATTTCTTCAAAGCCGAGCAGGTATTCAAGATAGGAAAGGCGCGGAAGCGCTCGCCTTGATCTTAGGGTACCTTCCGCTCGCGCTCGACCATGCGGCCGCTTTCTGCAGGCGTGCTCAACTTAGTTTCACCGAATACGCAGATAGGGCTCTAAGTTTGATCGACCGCGTGCCGCGCGACGTCGCGTATCCCCGAAGTGTTGGGGCCACCTTTGATCTTGCGATAAGTGAGGCCGAAGCACTCTGCAGCAGCGCAGAGCAAGTAATGGCCTTTCTTGGCTACTGTGCTCCCGTTCGAGTTCCGATTTACATGCTGAAGGTCCTGCCGGACAGCGAAGGGGCAGTGGCGGTGCTGGCAGAATTATCGCTGCTCAAGCATGACCCATTCGACGATGGCACCCCGGCCGTCACTGTTCACCGCTTAGTTCAAGCGGTGGCGCGCCAAAGAACGGAAACGAGGGAGAAAGTTGGGGTCATCCTTGATCGGATTAGCGAGAGTCTGGGAATACCACCACCGCCTATTCCGTCGACTGGGAGGCTTCGACTCTTTCGAGACCTGCTGCCCCGAATGCGCCTCTTCGTTCACCAACGCCAACTTTGGCGGCACCAGATTCAGCGGACGATTGCTGACTATGAGGGACTCGCCATCAAATGGGACGAGCTTTTCGTCAGGGCTACCGCAGTCGGCAAGATGGAACACGCCAAGAAGGCGCAAGAAAGGGCCAACCGGCTGCGAGAGGCTGCGTCAAGAATGCGGAAATCGAGACTTTGATCTGCGTATCGATCCCAATCAGGCAGGCCACTGAATGATGTTCAAACAAAAAGAGCCCACGTCGGCCGCCTCAGGCGCCATTTTGGGCTCTTGCGCGCGAAGCGCAGGTAAGGCTTGCACCTCACATTACAGAATGCCGGTCGCTTGGTTTGTCATTCCTACTAAGCACCAGCCCACGTCACTATCCCAGACGCTCCCTCGCGAGCTGGTAGGGCGTGGCTATCCCATTATCGGGTTTTCCAGGTTTTCCAATAGTTTGGATTGCCGAGTGCCGCCCAAGCATGGCGAAGAGAGATTGGGTCCCGGTTCTGCAGCGCCTCACTTCGTGGGGCGCTGCGCCCGGGACACGAACTCAGTTATCCAGGAAGCTCCGCAGCTTCCTTGACCGGCTCGGATGCTTCAGCTTGCGCAGCGCCTTCGCCTCGATCTGGCGGATGCGCTCGCGCGTCACCGAGAACTGCTGGCCGACTTCTTCCAGCGTGTGGTCGGTGTTCATGCCGATGCCGAAGCGCATGCGCAGCACGCGCTCCTCGCGCGGCGTGAGCGAGGCGAGCACGCGCGTCGTGGTCTCGCGCAGATTCGACTGGATCGCCGCATCGATGGGCAGGATCGCGTTCTTGTCCTCGATGAAATCGCCCAGATGTGAATCTTCCTCGTCGCCGACGGGCGTTTCGAGCGAGAGCGGCTCCTTCGCGATC
>CAVVZW010000017.1:0-46394 GCA_963752265.1 uncultured Alphaproteobacteria bacterium | reverse complement strand
AACTATGCCGTCGTGCGGCAATGCTTGGCCATATCCGATCATTTTTTCAAGTCGTCGAGGGAAGATGGCCAACCGGCTTATGGCCTCTCCCGCTCGCCCCGGCGATCTCTGGCGGAAAGTCCAAACCGGCGTCGGAACATTCGGCAAAAATGTGAAAGGTCCGAAAATCCGACAGCGTAGGCGACGTCGGTCACTGTCATGGTCTGACTGCGAGCCAGAAGACGGTCCGCAAGTAGAAGCCGCTGCTCGGTGACAAACGCAGTAAAGCTTGTGCCATGGGCTTGAAAAAGAGTCTGAAGGGTTCGGGGCGCCATGCCCGCGCCTTCGGCAGCAGCGGCGATCGTCAAGGAGGGACTGGCAATCTTCGAACGAATCTGTGCGCAAACCTGCTCGAACAACATGCGGCGCGCGGCGGGGCGGGCGGCCTCCCGCCCATCGTCATTTGCGCCAAGTGCAAGCGCGAGCAGGTCGACGAAGATATTGCCTGCAAGCATGCCTTCGGCGGCCGACAGGTTTGGCGCGGTCCTCGCCAGCGTCGATGCAAAATTTCGAAACAGCGCGCCGACCCCGCCAAGCGGCAACGGCTTCGCGGCTGCCGATCGCGCATCCGTGGTGCGCGCGAGAATCGCCGACTGCGGAACGACAAAACACGTCAGCGCCATGTTTTCATGAAAGTTCAGATCGAAAGGCCGCGTGCTGTCGTGGAAACTGAAGTCGCCGACCGTGGGCGTATGGGTATGGCAGCCCTGGGTCAGGCTACAGGTTCCCGCCTTGTGTAAATTGACGAAGAACCAATCGTCCTGATCGCGACCGATGCCCTGCCGGTTGCGTCTCACGACGTGGCTCTGCGACACCACATCGTTGGCGACCAGGACGCCGATTGGCGTGGAGGTGATCGCACCCCGAAAATGGGCCGTGTCGTCGTACTCGGTCTGGACTCTAAGGAAGGCATCACAAACGGCATCTTTCCAATAAGAAAGTGCCTGCGTCGGTGGAACCTCGTCTGTCGACCAGATTTTCATGACAAGCCTCCACGCCAAACGTGCCCAGCCTGCTGATAACCTTAGACAGCAAGGCTATCGCCGACAATCGGCTGGTCGGCGCGAAACGCAAAATATTTCAGCGTTAAAGTCCAAGCTGACTTGCGCCTCCACCTGTTACACCCGTGACATTCACGGAGGAGGTTGCGATGTCCCACTTTGTTCTTATCCACGGCTCATGGCACACCGGAATTCATTGGGCGCCTGTTGCCGAACGGCTCAAGCAGCGGGGGCACGAGGTCGCTGCGCCAACGGTGCTGGGGCATGGCCGGGGCGTCGACAAACGCGTCAATCACGCGCAGCAAGTTGAAGAACTGGTCGGCCAGATCGTGAAGTCCGACCTGCGGGATTTCATCCTGGTGGGGCACTCCTACGGAGGCACGATCATCGCGCGCCTTGCCGAGGAGATCCCAGATCGCATTCGTCGCCTGGTGTTCTGGAATGCGTTCGTTCCGAAACCCGGTCATTCGTTGAATGACGAGGTGCCGCCGCACTATCGCGCGCTGTTCGACCAAATTGCGTCGGGGTCTGCGGACGGCTCCGTGCTGCTACCCTACCCGATCTGGCGCGAGGCATTCATCAATGATGCCGATGAAGAGCTCGCGCGCTCGGCCTACGAGAGTCTTTCGCCAGAACCGTATCAACCATTTCTGGACAAGCTTGATCTCACGCGCTTCTACGCCACGCAGATTCCCAAGAGCTATCTAAACTGCACCGAAGACAACGCGCTCCCGCAGGGGGAATGGGGCTGGCATCCGCGCATGTCGAGCAGGCTCGGCCTTTTTCGCCTGGTCCAGATGCCGGGAAGCCACGAAGTCCTTTTTACCAATCCTGCTGGTCTTGCCGATAAACTGATCGAAGCTGGCCGCGACTAAGCGGTTACATCCGCGCGCGGCGACGTCTCTTGCACGTCCGCGTCCTTTAGCTCGCTTTCCGGGGCCGGAGTCCAACCTACCTTTCGAAGTCCATCGTGGAGTCTTTCGCGACGTGCCTGATTTGTTAGGTCGTCGGAAAATGCATTATGCCGCATGCGCCGAACGGTGAAGTGACCCGATGCGGGTAGAATTGCCTCGCCAGTTGCCCAATCTCGAATTGTCGGCAGCGCTGGAATGCGGCAGTCTGCGCCCCGGGATGGAAACCAACAATCGGAGAACCAATAACATGGATACATCGAGGCGGGACCTGCTTCTCGCGTCCCTGCTCGCGACACTGCCTGCGCTGGCCGTGAGCGAGGCCGGGGCGAGCCCGATCAACCCCGCGCAAACCATCATCCAGCCGCCTGCAGATCGCCACTGGGTTTCAAGCAAGGAGTATCCCGAGCGCAGCGTCGAACAGTGTCCGCTGGCAGGCTCAACTAACGAACCGGGGCTTTATTTCACGCTGGTGCGCTGGTGGCCCGGCTATATGAGCGCGCCACACACCTACGTCACGGACCGGTTGTGCGTGGTGGTATCCGGCACGTGGTGGTGCAACAGTGGCGACGATTTCGACCCGGCATCCTGCGTGCCCGTCCCCGCCGGCAGCTTCGTTCGCCGCGTCGCCGGTACGTCGCATTATGATGGGGTCATCCGCAACCATGCTGAGCCTGCGATCATCGCCATTTGCGGCATGGGACCGGTTGGCTACAAGCTGACGGATCCGTCAAAGCCGGGGTGGCGGGCGGTGTAGAACCATCCGCGCCTGCCTGTCCCGTCTGAATGGCAGGCGCGGGCGTTTCGCCGCGTAAAACCGCTCACCGCAGCGCTTGATCGGCCGCGAAATGCGCGGGTTTTGACGCTTGGGTCGCTTTCGGAAAAAACCCGCGAGTTAAAAAAGCACTACCAGGTATCAAGGAGGCTCGGCTGTTCCGGTAGCAGGTCATTGATGATGGAAAGCACTCGGACTGGCACAAATTCCGCCCGCGTAGCATCATCACGGAATGGCAGGCAGTCTTTTCACCGTCGAATTTTTTAGTTGCCCGAGTTGCTCGTTGCCCTACGCCGCAACGAGGGAGCAGCACACGACCAAGCATTCCGGCAGTTTCAGCTGCGAGGTTTGCGGGACGCAGATCCACGCGTGGTCCGGCAACTATGATTTCTTCGGCTGGAAAGTCGACAAGCCGGAAGCACCCGCGTTCGGGAAAAGGTGGGGCTGATTTAAACGGCTGACTTAAAAGGATAGCTCCGAAAAACGGGGCAATCACGCGCGAATGGCGGGCCTTCAGCCAAGACGCGCGAACTCATTCACCGCGTTCGCCTGCAACAATGTTCTGATCTCCTCGCTCGATCGGGCGGGGCTGAACAGAAATCCCTGCATCTCGTCGCATTGCAGATGTCGAAGCATGCGCCGCTGCTCTTCGGTCTCGACGCCTTCGGCTGTCGTGACCATCTTGTGCTCGGACGCCATGGCCACGACGGCGCGTACAATGCCGGATGATCCGCGTTGTTGGGTCAAACTCGATACGAACGAGCGATCAATCTTGATCTTGTCAAAGGGGAAACGCTGCAAGTAGCTGAGGGACGAATACCCCGTCCCAAAATCGTCAAGCGCGACGCGAACGCCGATCGCCCGTAACTCGTGCAAAATCTTCAACGCCGCCTCGTCGTCCCCGATCAGTACGGCTTCCGTGATCTCCAACTCAAGCCGGCGAGCGGATAATCCGGTTTCAGCGAGTGCGGAAACAACCCGCAACGCCAGAAGACCGCTCTTGAACTGGACCGGAGAAACGTTGACCGCCAGCCTGACGTGGTCGGGCCAGCCCGCCGCTTCCTTGCAAGCCTTCCGCAGAACGTATTCGCCGAGGTCATCGATCAGGCCGGATTGCTCGGCCACCGGAATGAAATCCGCCGGCGAAACAAAGCCGCGTTCCCTGTGCTTCCATCTGGCCAGGGCCTCACAGCCGACGATCTTGTCGTGGTGCAGGTCGACGATCGGCTGATAGTAGACGTCGATTTGCCCGGCCTCCAGAGCCTTTCGCAGTTCGGTCTCGAGAAGCTGGCGCTCCCTCGCCTTTTTCTCCATGCCGGCCTCAAAGAACCGGTGGGTTCTGCGGCCCGACGATTTGGCCTCGTACATCGCCAGATCTGCTTTTTGCAAAATCTGATCCGAGGAGATTCCATCGCCAGGCGCTATCGCAATTCCGATGCTGGAATCGACCGTGAGCTGATGTCCGGCGCAATCGTGAAGCTGCCGAATGGCTTCATGGATACGATGGACGAGCGGCAGCACATCCTCTCTGCTCCTGATGCCCGATGCCAAAACGGAAAACTCGTCGCCTCCGAGCCTTGCCACGAATTCGTTCGGCTCGAGGCAGGCCTGAAGGCTCCGCGCCATCGACCTCAGCAATTCATCGCCGACGTGATGGCCGAGGGAATCATTGACGGTTTTGAATTCGTCGATATCCAGGAACAACACCGCGAGCTGGCTGTCCTCGCTGCATCCGCCTATCTCGTCTTCGAGCCGCTTGAGGAAAAGAGCCCGGTTTGGCAGATCAGTCAGCGTGTCGTAATGAGCGAGCCTGATGGTCCGCTCTTCGGACCGGCGCTGCTCCGTCACGTCCTCGATCGTAGATACCCAGCCGCCCTCGGCAAGAGGCTGATTGACGACCTGCATCCATCGCCCATCGGGAATGGGAGCGATGTTATGGCTGACTGCGCCGACCCTGCATGCTTCCTTGATGATCTTGCAATACGCATCGACGTCACCGTTAAACGTCCCGTTCTCCTTTCGATGCTGGACGATATCTCGCAGAAGGCGGCCCGGCTTGACGATATCTGACGCGAGCCCGAACATCTCGAGATAGCGGCGATTGCAAATGACCAGCCGTTCGGACGAATCGAAAAGAAGAAGCGCCTGCGTCATGTGATTGACGGCAACATCCAGTCTTCGATGCTGCCGCTTCAGATGCCGGGTAACAAACCAGAGCATCAGGGAAATCACGCCTGCCATCGCGCACGCGGCCCACAGCAACGCACGGGTCTGCTCCCGCCAATCGGCCAGCGCGGTCGAAACCGGTTGCGACGATACGATCGTCAACGGGTAAAAAGACAAACGCCCCGCGGCTGCGAGGCGTTCCTGCCCGTCAACCGGACTGAACAGATGCGTCGTGATGTATTGCCCCGAAGGCCCTGTGCGGGCGAACAAGGTTGAGCTCGAGTAGTTTTGGCCGATAGCCGCCTCGATGTGCGGGTATCGGGCGATCATCGTGCCGTCTTGCTGGAGAAGATTGATGGCGCCGTCTTTCAGCACGACGGAGGAGAAGAAGCTCTCGAATACTTCCGGGGCCAGACTTCGGGTAATGATCCCAAGGAATTCCCCCGTGGGGCCCGATATCTTGCGCGCAAGCACCACGGTTCGTCCGCTCGAAACGCGGCTGTCTACCAGTTCGACCAGGACCTGCTTGTCCGTTGATCCGCTCTTGAGTTGCTGGAAGTAACGCCGGTCTGAAAAATTAGTCGGCGGTACCGGCCACTTCTCCGACGAGTTGACGTAGGTGCCGTCCGCGTCAAAAATATTGACGCCGGCGAAATCGGACGCCTCGCTTATCTTCGCCTTCAGATGGAGGTGATATTCCTCGGTAGCGAGAAGCTTGGTCAACTGCTCAGGTGAGCGTATCTGGCGCTGGATTTCGATAGCCACGGATTTTCCAACGGCTTCGAAGTCCTCGAGCTGACGATCGAAATGGCGCGTCAGCAATTGAACTGTATTTTCCAGCTGCCGCTCCGTAGCCGTCAGGGCCCGGTCACGAAAATTGCTGATCATGAGGCTCACGCCGAGCGCGATGGCCGCGATCAGCATCGCACCGCTCGAAACGACCCAGAAGACGGGTCCCGCGTCGATCAGGAAGCCGGTTCGCTTGGCGTGCGTGAAATAGGCCAGCGCCGCGCCTTCGTCGGCATAGTGCGGCCGTGATTGCCCCTTGGTCATCTGCTTCCCCCTGGGAGAAGGGGATACAGAGCGGATGTTGAATCGCAGTTATGAATTTTGGTTAGGGTCTGATTAATTTACCGCTTCTGTGTGCACTTTCCGACTGTTAGCTTCCGCGTTAGATAACCGTCCTCCAGGCGGGGTTAGCCGAACGCGGACGATCGTTCCCTCGCACCGGGCAATCCAAGATCATGAGGAAATTCCCGCTGAGGAGGCTGGTCTTGTTGGCCGTGACGCGACTTGTCGGCCGTCTGATGCCGCTTCTCCTGATCGCCCTGCCGCCGCTCGCGGCCACACCGGTGCATGCCGAGCCGGAGGTGGTCTATTTCAAGAGCGGCGATGGCACGACCGAGATCGCCGGCTATCTTTTCAAGCCCGCGGCGACGGGACCGCATCCGGCGATCGTGCTGCTGCACGGCCGCAGCGGCCCATATTCAATCAATGCCAATCGGGATTGCACGTTCGTGTCGCGCAAACTCGCTTCACCCTGCAACGCAGCGACGTTGTCGAAGCGGCATATGATGTGGGGCGAGTTTTGGGCCGCGCGCGGCGTGCTAGCGCTGTTGCCCGACAGCTTCGGGCCGCGCGGCAAGGCGCATGGCTTCGGCCGCTTCACGCATGGCGATCCCGATCGGGACGCCGTCAACGAGAAGACCGTGCGGCCGCTTGATGCCGAGGGCGCGCTGACCTATCTGCGAGGCCGCGCCGATGTCGTAGCGAACGGTATTTTCCTGCAAGGCTGGTCGAACGGCGGCTCGACCGCGCTGAATGTGGCAATACGTCAAGGCGCAAGCAGCGGCTTCCGCGCCGCGCTCGCCTTCTATCCCGGTTGCGGACGCGAGGCGCTGCTCGAAAACACGGTCACGACTTCCATGCCGCTGTCGATCTTTCTCGCCGCCGGCGACGAGGAGGTCTCGCCCATAAATTGCCAGCAAGTCGCGCAACGCTCGATCGACGCGGGCACCAAAGCCACCGTGACGCTTTATCCCGGCGCGACCCATGATTTCGACGATCCCGGAGCGAAGCGGCAGAGAGTGCCAGGCAATCAGGCCGCCAAGGCAGACGCGATGGCGCGGGCGGCGGCGGTGATTGACGGATTTAATCGGCCATGACGTCCTAAAAAGAGACGCCCGTTCAAATAAAAGCTCCGGCGAAGCGAACCTTCACGCCGGCCGGCGCGGCACGATCGCAATCGGATTGAAGGTATAGACGGCCTCGCCGTTCTGGTTGAACGCGGTCCATTTGACCCGCGCGATTCCCTGAGGTTTGGTTTTCGACGGAATCAGTTCGGTCACCTCGCCTTCGAGATGCAGCGTATCGCCCGGCCGCACCGGTACCATCCAGCGCAGTTCGTCGACGCCGGCGCCGAACAGGGGATGCGGTCCGAATGGCTTTGCCGAAATCGCAAGCCGCATCGAAATCGCCGCCGTGTGCCAGCCAGAGGCTGCCAACCCGCCAAGAATTGTGCCCTTGGCCGCCTCGTCGTCGAGATGAAACGGTTGCGGATCGAATTCGCTGGCAAAGCGCAGGATATCTTCTTTGGAGACGGTGATCTTGTCGCTCGAAAAGCGCATACCGATCTTCAGGTCGTCGAACCATTCAACCATGATCTATTTCTCCGACGGAGCACGTAGCATCTGCTCTGGGACCGAAAGGAAGACTAATTGTCGCGGCAGGAATATTTTTTCCCGACAGAGGTCTATCATGTGAGGGGTTCGCAAGCCCCGGACAATCCTGGAGGGCCGCATGACAAGATCGGCGATCCGGCTTTTGGCACTGACCATCTGCGCGACAACGCTGGCAGCCGCACCAGCCGAGTCCAGCACAAGCCACAGCAAACATATCAAAAAGCACAGCTTCAGGACCGCCCGTCCGGCGTGGCCGGGTGTTAGCCCGCCCGCTCAGTCCGGCCCGGTCTGCCCCGGCATGGCTCGAAGCTTCGATTGCAAGATATGGCCGCCTCCATTCGATGAGGACCCCGATCGGAAAGTTTCGGGTTCGGACGGCGCCTGAATAGGTCAGACGCGTTGCCGGACTTCGGCAACGCCTCGCCGGCATGGACGACGGAACGTGAAGGGTGCGCGCGGCCCTTCACCCCAGATTCAACTCCTTGAAGAAGTCGTTGCCCTTGTCGTCGATGATGATAAAGGCCGGAAAGTCCACGACCTCGATACGCCAGATCGCTTCCATGCCGAGTTCGGGATATTCCACCACCTCGACCTTCTTGATGCAATGCTCGGCGAGGTTCGCCGCCGCCCCGCCGATCGAGCCGAGGTAGAATCCGCCGTGCTTCTTACAGGCCTCACGCACCGCGACCGCGCGATTGCCCTTGGCAACCATCACCATCGAGCCGCCCGCGGCCTGGAACTGATCGACAAAGGAATCCATTCTTCCCGCGGTGGTCGGGCCGAACGCGCCGGACGCATAACCTTCCGGCGTCTTGGCGGGACCGGCGTAGTAGACCGGATGGTTCTTGAAGTAATCCGGCAGCGGTTCGCCCTTCTCCAGCCGCTCGCGCAACTTCGCATGCGCCGAATCCCGCGCCACAATCATGGTTCCGGTCATCGACACGCGCGTCTTGATCGGATGCTTCGAAAGCGTGGCGAGAATCTCCTTCATCGGCTGGTTGAGGTCGATCTGGATCACCTCGCCGCCCAGCGCCTGCTCGACCTGCGGCAGATATTGCGCTGGATTGTGCTCGAGCTCCTCAAGGTAGACGCCGTCCCTGGTGATCTTGCCGAGCACCTGACGATCGGCCGAGCACGACACGCCGAGGCCAATGGGGAGCGAGGCGCCATGGCGCGGCAGCCGGATCACACGGACGTCGTGGCAGAAATACTTGCCGCCGAACTGCGCGCCGACGCCGAGTGACTGCGTCATCTTCAATATCTCTTGCTCCATCTCGAGATCGCGGAAGGCATTGCCATCCGCCGACCCATGGGTCGGGAGCGCATCGAGATAGCGCGCGGAGGCAAGCTTGACGGTTTTCATGCAGAGTTCGGCCGATGTGCCGCCGATCACAATCGCAAGGTGATAGGGCGGGCACGCCGCGGTGCCGAGGGTGAGCACCTTCTCCTTCAGGAACGCCAGCAGGCGGTCTTTCGTCAGCACCGAGGGCGTGGCCTGAAACAGGAAACTCTTGTTGGCGCTGCCACCGCCCTTGGCCATGAACATGAACTTGTAGGCCGAGTTCTACTTCTGAAGAGCCGCCTTCCGCATAGATCTCGCACTGCGCCGGCATGTTGTTGGCGGTGTTCTTTTCCTCATACATCGACAGCGGCGCCACCTGCGAGTAGCGCAGATTGCGCCTGAGGTAAGCGTCGCGCGCGCCTTCCGACAAGGCGGCCTCGTCCTCGCCGTCGGTGATGACGTTGCAGCCCTTCTTGCCCATGATGATCGCGGTGCCGGTGTCCTGGCACATCGGCAAGACGCCGCCGGCGGCGATATTGGCGTTCTTCAGGAAGTCCAGCGCCACGAACTTGTCGTTGGAGCTTGCTTCCTTGTCGTCGAGGATCGAGCGCAGCTGCTTCAGATGCCCCGGCCGCAAGTAATGATTGATCTCCCCGAAGGCTGCTTCCGACAACGCCCGCAGCGCCTCGCGCGAGACCACCAGCATGTCCTTGCCGAGCACCTTCTCGACCCGCACGCCCTCCGCCGTGATTTTCTTGTAGGGCGTGGTGTCCGCGCCCAGCGGAAACAGCGGCGTGTGCTTATAGGGTGGAACGGGCTTTGAATCGGGGAATGCGGAAGGGGCGTTCATGAGAGGGCTCGTCGGTTAGGCCTGCGAATTTGAGGCCGGCAGAAGTTCAAACCGTTCTAAGCTTTTTTGCCAGAAAAGGAAGGGAAGCCCGCGGCCGCCGGCCAAGCGCTGTATCAATCTTCCCGGCTCTGCGCTCCATGAAATACCGAGTTTACAATGACGCGCTCCCCTGGCTCGTCAATTTCGTACACGACGACGTACGGCAAGCGCGGCACGACCCATTCGAAAGTTCCAGAAATGCGTCCGGCATGTCCGATGCGTGGAAACGAAACCAGCAGCTCTATGCTGCTGAAGGGCCGCTCCACAACGGTCTTGGCCGCGACGGGGCTGTCTTGAGCAATCCAGAGATAGATGCCTTCGAGATCAGCAATCGCCTGATCGTCGAATACGAGCTTCATCCGGATTTAAGAGCCTAATCGCCCGATGCGCTCGCGGGCTTTTTCGGCCGACAACAACACGCGGTTCGGGTTATTGAGACGGCGCTGGACCTCAGCTATTTGATCATCAGTCAAATGCGTATTTCGCATATGTTTGACGTATTCCAGCAACGCGCCGGCAGCCGCGTCCTGGTCTTCCGCCGGCAACTGGGCTACCTGCCGTAGCGCCTGTTCAAGCATTTCTATCACTGAGATAACCTAGCATACTGAACGGCACAAATCATCCTTTCTTCGGAGGGAGCCTCGGTAACTCGAACGGCAAAGCTGCCCTTGCACTCCCCGCCCGCTTGAGGCTTTTATGCCGGGAGCTTGAGGGGCTGCCACGATGACATTTTCGTTTTCGAACCGACCGATCCTGTTTGCCGCCGCGTTGGCGGTATCATGCGCATTTGCCGCCTCGCCGGCGCGGGCCGACCGCTGCACGGACATCGCCAACCAGCTCAAGAACCAAATCGACAATCTCAAGGTCGGCATCACGGCGGCCAACATCATCTATCTGTCGCATCCGATGGCGAAGGAAATGTCGCTCGGCTGCGCGAACCGCAAATACGCCAACGAACTCTACGTCAAGGGAGACGGCCGCAAGCCGAAGCCGGAATTTATCGCCTTCGTCGCCGGTGCCGCCGCGATCGTCTTCACCCTGCCCAAAGACGAGTTGCTCAAGGGCGTTTCGAACTGCATGTCGCGGATGGGCATTTTCCGGGGCGACGACGTCTCGATCCGGTACCGCCGCCTCGACATGAACTGCACACGAACCAAGGTTGACGCCGCGATCGCGATTTCGCGCGGGCTGGACCAATAGATATTCGCAATTTTCCACTTATTTGAGCGAATTTGGCGGGCATTCCGCCACCATCCGGCGAGGGATGGCGGTATCGCTTGCATTTTATCGATTGGATTTAGGCAGGCTTCGCCGGCGCTCCGCTAAGGCTCAGGTTTGCATCAGGGGATTTCGACCCATGAGTGTTTCAAGCGTTTCTTCGACGTCGGCGCCGCTGCCGTTCAACTACCTCGACACCAACAACAGCGCGCAAGCAGCGCCTGCGGCCACCGCGGACAGCAGCAGCAGCAGTAACGATACCACCGACGCCACGGCGTCCCAGCCGCCGGCTCCACCCCCTCTCCCGCCCGGACAGGGCACGCGGGTCAATCAGCTGGCCTGAGCAACGGTTTTTCCGCCGCAAGTTTGCCGGAAATTGCAGGTCTGCTCGCTCTATCGGGAGCCGACCTATGCCTGACAGCAAAACCTTGACCGGCGGCTGCCATTGCGGGCTGGTGCGCTTCGAATGCACCACCGATCTCGCGATGGTGACGGCGTGCAACTGCTCGATCTGCACCAAGCGAGGCTTGCATTTCACCTTTCTTCCACCGGCAAGTTTCCAGCTGCGCGCAGGCGAAGACAATCTTCGGGAATATCTCTTTAACAAGCACGCGATCCGCCATCAGTCCTGCAGCGATTGCGGCGTCGAGGTATTTGCGCGCGGCGAAAAGCCCGACGGCACGGCGGTGATTGCGCTCAATGTCAGCTGCATCGACGGCGTCGAGCTTGCCAAACTGAAGATGACACCGATCGACGGCAGGGGCCGGTGAAAATCCTACTGTTCGTAAACTGCGAATTCTTTAGCAACGGCAAAGAGACGCAGTCTGGAGTTGCATCCTGGCGGAAATCAAGCTACAGGGTCCGCTCTTAATTTTATTATTGGAGGCGACCATGGCTACGATTGCGCGCTTCCCGGGTTCAATGCGCGATATTTAGCGCGCCCCCGGGATCACATTCCCGGTCGAAATCTCAAAAACCTTTCCAAAGCGAAATTTGCCTGCTGGCCTCTTGGTCCGCGGTTGCGGAATATTGTCATGACTTCCAATCTTATGCTGGCCCCTCGTCAGGGCGCCGGGCGTTACGGCCTGCCGGAGCGACGGCTGCGGCGATATCATCCTCGCTTCCAGAGATCGGTACGCTCGCTGGCAATGCGTCACTCCCGCATCGCCGACCTCGCCACGAGCTTCCCCGCGCTGCTCTTTGCGCTGGCCGTGCCGCGGCCGGGGCTCGATCCCGCGCCGGCACTCGCACGCGTGATAGATGGCCTCGCCCTGGCAGACGTCGCGGCGGTCGCGGACGTCCCGTTGTGGTTGCGAAAGCTGCCGCCCGAGGCACTCGTGCGTCCGATCGCGCGGCTGCCCGACGGCGACCTCTTTCGTCGACAGATCGCAAACCATCTCCCGCAGTCTCCAAAGCTGGCCCCAATCTGGCTACAGGTCGTGTCGGACGTTGCCGAACTCGCGCATGAATCGGCTGCAGTGTGGATCGCACGTGAACTTGTCCGCGAGCCACGGCGTGTGAACCCGGCTCGATTGCGGCTCATCAGTCTTTGGGCATGGTTTTCACGCGAACGGGACACATTCGGACACGGGCTGATCGAGAGGCCCTGGACCCCGGACATGCGCATCGGCTCTGCCCTGGAGGCCGTTGACCATTGGCGAGACACCTTCACCTTGCATGTGAGCCTCGGCCAACGGCCGATCGCTGACATGTGGCTCCAGGCCGCCCGCGTGGCTGGTTACGATTTTCTGCCCTTGACCTCGGTTGCCGCCATTAGCGAAGAGGCGAAAGCCATGAGGAATTGCCTTAATACCTATGGAGACAGACTGGCACATAATCGATCGCGGCTCTGGAGCGTAAGGCGAGATGGCGAACGGATCGCCACGCTGAAGATTGCCCGCCTTTCTGATGATCCACTTCCGAACGTCGTCGAGTTCAAGGGCGTTGGAAACGCGGCGGTACCTCGCGAGCTGTGGTGGGTGGCGCGCCAGTGGCTGCATATGTTTGACCTGTCGCAGATCGATATGAGGCAGCGCAACTGGGGAAGCGCGCCGCTCGATCGCGCTAGCTGGCTGTCATTGTGGCGGCCGTACTGGCTTGCCAAGCGTCACATCCCGGAATGGCTACCACTCGCGCCATCGCGCAGGGCGCTTAGAATGTTGTGAGCCGGCAGCTTGGATGCTGCGCATCGCGAGTGGTTCAAACATCCAGCTCCTTGTAATGCCGGAAGATGCCGTCCTCGTTGAACGGGATGCGGCGCTCACTTGAGAGATAGGGTTTGACGTTCGGGCGGCTGGCGACGCGGTCGTGCAGTTCGCAAAGCGAAGGAATTTTACGCTCGAAGGCCTTCATCCGCCTCGGAAAGGCATAACGCAGCCCTTCGACAAGCTGGAACAGCGACAGATCGACATAGGTCAGCTTGCGGCCGGTGACGTAATGCCCGGCGCTTCCGTCGAGCACCCGCTCGAAATAGCCCAGATATTTCGGCACGCGCTCGTTCCAGAACGCCTCGGTGCGATTTTTCGCCTCGCGCTTTTGATCCTCGTAATAAAGCGAAGGACCCAGCGGATGATGGGTGTCGTGCACTTCCAGCACGAAATCTGTGACCGTCAACTGAAGCTGATGCACCCACAACCGGCTAGCCTCGGCCTTCGGCGCGAGGGAATGGCGCGCGCCGAGATAGAGCAGGATGTTGGCGGTTTGCCCGATCACGACCTTGCCGGCTTTCAGGAAGGGCGGCGCGAAAGGTGGTGTGCCGCCGCTCTTTTCCATCATCCGCATCATGGCGGGCACGCCGCGTTCGCGCGCGACGTCCACATAGCTCGCCCCGGCCTCTTCCAGCGCGAGACGGACATACTCGCCACGGCCCTGAATCGACGGCCAGTAATAGAGTTCGTATCGCATCGGGAGCCTTTCTTTGCTTAACGGACGGCTAAGATGACGCGCGACGTCCGGGATCGTTTCCGACAATGCCCGTCTTTCGGAGGTGTTTCTTACAAAATTTCAACGCTATTTCACAAAGTGCGCCGGATTCCAGGAATTTCAGCCGGCAAACCCTTCGCCGGTTAACCCACCGGCCGTAGGTTAGAGTGGAGGAGAAAGCCATGCTCCACTCGGCCGCTTATACATTCGCCTTTCAACAGATCCTGGTCCTGGTATCGGGCGCCGTCTGCCTGTTCGGCACCTGGGTCGGCATGCGCCACTTCGCGCGCGCCCGCGCCACCGAAGGCACCACCCGTCACGGCTGGCTGTTCATGGCCTCGGTCGGCACCGGGGCTGCCTTGTGGGCTTCGACCTTCATTTCGATCCTGGCGCTCGATCCGTTGATGACGAGCGGCTTCGATCCGCTGGCGACCGGCGCGGTGCTGGTCATCGCGGTTGTGGCTTGCCTCATCGGTTTCGAAATCGGCAGCCGTCACTTCACGCTGGCGCCGGAGGTCGGCGGCCTCGCCATGGGCGTCGGCATCTTCGCCATGCATTTCATCGCGCTCAGGGGATGGCACATCCAGGGCAGCTTCGAACGCAATGCCTATGGCATGTCCCTGACGCTCGTGCTCGGCCTCGGCTTGAGCGCGCTCGCCGTCAACCGCGCCAACCGCCCGGTCACGCGCTGGTGCCGTCATGGCGCCGCGATCGTGCTCACCTTCATGATCTGCGCCATGCATTACGCGCTCACGGTTGCGACATCGGCCATGGCGGATGCCTCGGTGGTGCTGCCGCCAAATCTCCTGCCCGCGAACTTCCTGGCCGTGGCCGTGGTTTGCGCCGTTCTCCTGGTCATGGGTAGCGGCTTTTCGACCTATCTCATCGACCTGCGCGCGCGCACGGAATCAGCCGATCGCATTCATCAACTGTCGTTCAACGACACCATGACCGGCCTGCCCAACCGCATCGCCTTCAACGAGCGGCTTGCCTTCGATGCTGCCGAAGCCCATGAAAAGGCCCACAAGCTTGCCGCGTACTCGATCGACATCGACGGTTTCAAGGATATCAACGACCTATACGGCCACGGCGCCGGCGACCTGCTCCTGATCGACGTCGCGGCGCGCATGCGCAAGCAGCTCGCGTCAGGCGAATTCCTGGCGCGCCAGAGCGGCGACGAATTCCTGGCGCTGACCACATCGGGTAATCATCCGCATGATGCGCACACCTTTGCGGAGCGTATCTCGCAGGCCTTTGCCGAGCCGTTCACCGTCCAGGGCAACAGCGTCACCCTCACCGCCTCGATCGGCTTCTCGATTTTCCCGACCGATACGCCGGAACGCGATCAGCTCCTGAGCAACGCCAAGCTCGCGATGCATCGCGGCAAGAACAAGCAATCCGGCTCGATCTGCATGTACAGTCCGGAAATGGACGACAGCGCCCGCAAGCGCCGCGCGCTCGCCCGCGATCTCGACCACGCCACCAAGCGTGAGGAATTGATGCTGTATTATCAGCTCCAGATGACGCTCGACGACGGCAAGATCTGCGGCGCGGAAGCTCTGATGCGATGGAAGCATCCGAAGCTCGGCATGATTTCACCGGCCGAATTCATTCCACTCGCCGAAGAAACCGAAGCCATCTACGAAATGGGCGAATGGGCGCTGCGCGCAGCCTGCCGCGACGCCGCCGAAGGCAAGATTCCCGGAACTATCGCCGTCAATCTGTCGCCGGTGCAGTTCGGCCGCGAAGATCTCGCCGAGATGATCCACGGCATCCTGCTGGAAACCGGATTGCCGCCGGCGCGGCTCGAGGTCGAGGTTACGGAATCGACCATCATGTCGGATCAAAGCCGGGGCCTGCATATCCTGCGCAAGCTGAAAGCCATGGGGATCTCGGTCGCAATGGATGATTTCGGCACGGGATATTCGTCGCTGGCAACGCTGCACGCCTTCCCGTTCGACAAGATCAAGCTCGACCAGTCATTCGTCAAACGGCTGCCGCACGATGCGGCCGCGGCCGCCATCGTCCGCACCGTCCTCGCGCTCGGCGAGAGCCTGCGCATGCCGGTTCTGGCCGAGGGCATCGAGACCGAAGCGCAATGGGAGTTTTTGGCGCGCGAAGGCTGCGCCAAGGGCCAGGGTTATCTGTTCGCAAAGCCTGCCGCTGTGGCGCAGTTGCCGGCCGCGATCACAGCCGCCGCGCGCTTTGCAGATTATGCGGCGTCGGCCCCTGGGGATCGCCGCGCGACCGTCGCGGCATAGTCTGATCCTGGCCGTGTACCCATAAATCCGGCCGCATGATACGACAAAGCCAAGTCCGCTTTGCTCCTGGATGTGCTACGCGTCGCGCGCGGTCCTGTGATCGGGGGGGAGAATGAGGCGGCGCGAATTCATCGGCCTTGCCGGCGGTGTACCCATCGCATGGTCATTTCCCGCTTTCGCCGAGGCGCCAAAGACACCTGCGATCGGAGGCGCCAGCGAGCCGGCTGCCACACATGTTCGCGCCGCAACCGGACTGAGGGCGGCGTTGCAAAGTCTGATCTGGATCGGAGCCGAGGCCGGGCTTTTCCATCGGCATGGCCTCGACGTGACGGTTACGACTGAGACCGGCGGGCCTCGCGCCGCCACCGGCACGGTGCGCGGCGATTGGGAATTCTGTCATACCGGCGATCTGCCGATCGTGCAGGGCGTCCTGCAGGGGCAGGACCCGGTGTTGATCCTGACGCCGGCCGAACTTCACGACGTCGCATTTCTGATGGGGCGGCATGATATCATCAGGCCCGAGCAACTGGCGGGCGGGCGAATTGGCGCGCTCGACGCAACCGGGCAGTACGGCCGCGCAGTCGAAGCGATGCTGCAAAAGTGGGGCGTTTCGGCGAGCCTGGTCTCGCTCGGATCTTTTCAGGCGATTTACCAGGCGCTCGGCAAAGGCGAGGTCGAGGCCGGTTATTTACCGGTTGATTTGCGCTTCCTCGGAGAGAACGAGTTCGGCTGGAATGCGCTCGGTGGCATCAGTTCCGGAGCGGGCGGCATCGTCACCACCCGGAGATTGATCGCGGCCAATCGGGAGCTCGTGATGAATATCGTTGCGTCGCTTGTCGATACGATCGCGCTCTTCAAGACCAAACCCGATATCGCCGTCCCCCTGTTGCAACGCTTCCTGCAGATCGACGACCGCAAGGCGGTCGAGCAAGTCCACGCTTATTATGTGCCGTTGTTTCGCGCCTCACCCGACCCAACCTTCTTTGACGAGATGACGCGCCTGAGAGGCTTCGTCGAGAAGCAATATCCGGCAGCCGCGACGCTCGACGTGAAGGATTTGTCGGACCCGACTTTCGTGAAGGAACTCGACCGCACGGGCTACATCGCACGTCTCTATTCAGGGCAGAAATAAGGACAGACGGCTGCCCGACCGCGGCCCGCGCCTTGATGGGTCTGCATCCGACCGAGTTGGTCGCGATTCGGTGGAACTCGTGGGCACCGCAAGGGAAGTCCGCTGCCGGCGAGCGAGCGGATCCGCCCGCCGGCACCAAACAGCAATCTCGCGCCGCAACCGGGACGTCAAAATCTCGGGTTGCATACATCCGGTCTGAATGTCGCGGATCAGGTGCTGTCGCTGATCAGCGCCGGCCGGCTCAGCGATGCCTGCAATATTTCTTCAACGCGTGGGGCTTCAACGCCGTGCAGATCGGCCTTCTCGGCGATTACTCTCGGCGAGACATTCTCGAAGAAAGTGCGGTGTGCGATCAACGGCTCGCGGCTTGGCGTATTCGAATTGAGCACCAGACGTACGATGTCAGGCCGCGAATAATGCCCGGCTGTATCAACGATGGACTTGAACGCCTTGATCATCCAGGCCGGTAATTCGGCATGAATGATCTGCGACCCTTCAACAGGACCTGCCAATGGAATTCCAAGCGGTGCAATGATCGAGCTTCCGCCCCGTGCATAACGAATATTCATTTTTCCTTTGTGTGGAAATTCGTCCGGGATATCTGCATCGTCGATAATCCCGCAGGCGGAAATGACGAAGGCTCCTGCTTCCAGTGCATGGGCGCGAACCGAGGAATGTCCCCAGAACGACGTGTGGTCCGCGTCCCACTCCTCAAGTTCCGGCCCGGTGTGAAGCGTGAACGCGCCTGGAAATGCGGCAATATGAATATCTTCGCCGAGGCCGATCATCGCCGCCCTCATCAACGTCATGAGATGTTCGCCGCAGATCAGGCCACCGATGCGGCCGAGGTCGGTGTCGAAGACCTGAATATCCGCTGCATCGCCCTGGCCCCAAAACATCCTCTCGGTGAACGTGGGCATCGTTTTGCGATGACGGCCCATCAACCGCCCTTCCGGATTGAAGAAAAGCAATGTGTTGTAGATCGTGCTCACCTCAGGCCGCGGGTCGATTTCGTTGCAGCCCATGACGACATAGGCGTTCGCACGGCTGGCCGCGGCACCGAGCCGTTCGGTGTCCTCGCTGGGCGCCAGCACCGCGGCATCGCGAAATGCGACGCGGCCGCCGACCCACGGGTGTAGAGGGGAATCCCAGCCTTCGGTCCAATATGGATAACCCGCGAGCCAGGCCTCGGGAAAAACGATGAGCTCGGCTCCTCCGGCCGCAGCTTCTGCGATGTATGCCTCCGCCCGCGTCAGGGAGGCTTCCTTGTCCAGGAACCGCGGAGCCTTCTGAACAATCGCGATCTTGACCGCTTCCCGTCCGCCGAGGACCGGTTTTTTTCCAACGCCCATGACAAACTCCCTGAGTTGGTGCACTCTTTGCATCTGTTGCAGCAGCATCTGTTGCAAAATCGGAAGTTGCCACTGGATACGTCCGGACGCATGTGCCACCCGGCCGCTCGGTTTGATCCAACGGGACAGACAAAATGCCGCCGATTGTTGAGATTACGTCGACTGCATTGGCGAAGAGCGAGCGCTTTGCCTATTGGGCAGAGGTGGTCACACAAAGGTTCGTGCCACTTGAGTGCGACAGTCCCGACCGCGCCAATTTTCACGGCAGCATCCGTCACAGGCAGATCGGCCTGATCGGAATCTCGGACGTGCGGGCATCGGCCATGCGGGCACATCGCACCAAGGCCGCTATTTCTCATTCGCCAAGTGACGACCTGATCGTGGTCCTCCACGTGGACGGTACCTGCAACGCATGGCAAAGGGCGACGGCGTTGAAATTGAGTTCGGGCGACGGGGCTATCGTCTCGGCGAGCGATTCTTATTTTTTTGAATTTCCCGACCGGTTTCGCCAGATCGTCCTCAAGCTGCCGAAGCATCTGTTGGCGGAAGAACGCATCGCCCCACATTGCCAGCGGTCGATTTCGTTGACCTCCGGCCCGGCGCGCCTTCTGGGCAAGCTCGCTCTCTCGTCGCTCGACGATCCAACGGAATTTTCAAATGACGAAGAACTGGGAATAGAACGTGCCTTTATCGAACTCCTCCGCCCGGCTGCGACGGTCGTGCACAGCGCTGCCTCGGATCATTATTCGGACGCCTGGCATTTCATACGGCGTCATCTGGCCGATCCGAACCTCAAACCCGCGGCGATAGCGTCCGAACTTGGAATGTCCACGCGAAACCTGGCGCGTCTCTTCGCAAGCCACGGAACCACCATTGAGCGTGCGATCTGGTCGGAAAGGCTGGCCGCCGCCCGGCGCGACCTGCTCGATCCAAGGCTGCACGATCATTCCGTCACCGCCATTGCCTTTTCCTGGGCATTTGGTGACGCGGCTCACTTCTCCCGAAGCTTTTCCAAAGCCTATGGGCAGCCACCAAGTGCTTATCGAACAGAACACACAGGCTTGTCGGCTCGTACGAAATCATGAATTTTGGAAAGCGAGGCTTGGCCTCGATCTCTGCCGGAAAGCACACACGCAAGCCGTCGAACGTGCGGATATTGTTGCTGCTGTGGTCTGCCCTGTTGACCTCGTTGCCGGGAACAACGCTGGCAGTCGAGTGGCACGCCGATCTCGCCGAGATCCGGCAGATGGCCCGCATGATCCCGGGCTCGCTTCCATTACGCGTCAACGTGATCAAATTCGCCGAAAGCCGAAGGCCGAAGAATTTCGCGGTCAAGGGATTGCAGGCGGAGCCCAGCGTGCAGGCGCGAACCGCCTATCAGATCGTCTATGCCGACGGCACGGTCATGGTCGACACCGGCATGGACCTCCCCACCCATCGTTTCTTTGGCCGCGGCGTCGAAGAGCCTTATTTCCCGGAAGCCGAAGCGCGCGTAGCTGCCGCTTTACAAAAGGCGAAAGCCATCATCGTCACCCACGAGCATGGCGACCACATCGCGGGCCTGATCAAGAGCCCGCTCTTTGACGAACTCGCGCCCAAGGCCGTGCTGACGCGCGCGCAACTGGAAACGCTGCTCAACGAGCCGCAGATGCCGGAGCTTAAGGCCACGCCCGAGATCGCGGCCAAGCTTCACGTGATCGACTATACCGACACCATGGCGTTCGCACCGGGCATTGTGTTGATCAAGGCGCCGGGCCATACGCCGGGCTCCCAGATGGTTTACGTGGCCATGCAATCCGGCAAGGAATTGTTGCTGGCAGGCGACGTCGCCTGGCACATGGACGGCGTGCGGCTGAACACCGGCAAGGACGCGCCGTGGATCAAGGAGCCGCCGGAGCTGATGGCCGCCGAACTCGACTGGCTCAACGGCCTCAACCAGACCGAGAAGAACCTTTCCATCGTGATCAGTCACGACGAAGACCAGCGCCGCGACTATATCGCGCGGGGAATCCTCGGCGACGGGTTCGAGTGAGAAGCGCGCCTGGTTCTTATTATGAAGCCTGATTATGAGGCCTGATTATGAAGCCTTGGCGATCTTGTGCTCGAGATGGCCGGTCTCATGATCGCGACGGAGCTGACTGAGCGAGGTCTCGTTCAGCTGAAGCAGGACGTCGCTGAGCTTGTCGGCCGCGGGATAACCGGCGGCAAAGCTTTGTCCATAAATCTTGCGCAGCGTGCCGACGAGGGTGTTGCCATGCTTGTGGCTGATTTGGCCGTCGTGGTTGCGGTGGCGATTGTCGAGACCGGTCTTGCTCATGCTGCTCTCCATGTGGTGCCCGCGGGCGACAGCATCCTCCCACCGGTACCAATTGGCAATCTTGCGCTGCAACCTGAACATCAAGTCCGCGACGGCCGGACCATCATTCCGGCAGCTTCTTCGCAGCGACACGACCCGCGCGACGCCTAAATCAGCGGAAGCACCCGCTGCAAAATCGCACCGAGGCAAATGAGCACCACAAGCAATTTCAGAAGCTGTGACAATCGGCGGTCCGCGGCGAACTTGTCGATAGCCCAAAAACAGATTGCCCCGATGACCACGATGACCAGCACGGCGATCAAAACTGAAAGGAGCCCCATGTCATACCTCTCCGTCTCGGTATCGAGTGTCAAACCTACGCCATCAGCATCGGCCGTCAGTACGACTGCGTCAATGCCCGCAGATGCAATCCGGGCAATCGATCATGCGGCCACGAAGATGTCGGATCGATCGGTTCCTTCGCCTGTGCGAGACAGAAATCCCTGTGCGATCTGCGGTGTGAACCAACATGTTCGCACGGCCCGAGCTGTCCCATGTTGATCGTCGTGGCTGCGGCCCGTGCCTTCTCCCGCAAGTGCGATGATCCAGATTTCCAGGTAATCGCGTGACAACGGCTGATCGCGTTCATTCCGCGAGAGGGAATTTTCCCGGTGTGAAAATTCTCCTGGATTCGCTTGCGTGCGGATCGGATCGCCGTCATCCTGCCGTTGTCGGCAAGACTGCTGGCAACAAATAACCGGCGCTGCAGAAGCTCGCTGGAAATAAGGCCGGTAATGCCGGCCCTTACGTAATAAGGGGAGAAGCGTATGAGAGAGCAGTTACGGCATTTTCGGCTGGGCATAATCGGCGCGATGAGCGTCGCTGGTTTCCTGGCGACCACAGCGGTGTCGAACGCAGTCACGCCAACCAGCCCTGTTGCCACCACGACCGGCACTTACCAGGGCCTGCAGAATTTCCAGGAACTTCCCGGAGATCCCGCGACTGGCGTCAACGTGTTCTTTGGTATTCGCTACGCCCAGCCCCCGGTCGGCACCTTGCGTTGGAAGCCGCCGCAGGCCCCCAATCCGGGCCAGGGATCGATTCTCGCCGCAGCGCCCGGCCACACCTGCATCCAGGGACGGTCAACCGATTCCGAGGATTGTCTGTTCCTCAACGTCTATACGCCATCCAACGTCAATCCGAGGTCCCGCCTGCCGGTGTTCGTCTGGATTCACGGCGGCGCGCTCGTCAGCGGCGCTGGCTCTGACTACGACCCGTCGGTAATGGTGGCCGACAACAACATCATCGTCGTGACGATCAACTATCGGCTCGGCAGCCTCGGCTTCCTTGCGGCCAGTGTGCTGGCGGCGCAGCAGCCCGACGCCTTCGAGAACGTCGGCGACGCCGGCAACTACGGTCTTATGGACCAGCAATTCGCGTTGCAATGGGTCCAACGCAACATTGCGGCTTTCGGCGGTGATCCAGGCGCGGTGACGATCGGCGGCGAATCGGCCGGCGGTCTCAGCGTCTCCTCCCAGCTTGCCTCGACGAACACCGGCAGGAACCTGTTCCGCGGTGCAATCATCGAGAGCGGCGCGTACATGTATCATGACGTGCCATCGCTCGCGACCTACCAGACCCTGAGCAACACGTTCGCTAACAAAGACTGCGGCGGGACCGCGACGCTCGCCTGCCTCCAGGGATTGACCGCAGCGCAAGTCTTCGCGAATGAAAACCTGTTCGGCGGCTTCGGCATCGCGCCCAATTTCGGCACGAAGGTCCTGCCGCTTGACCTGCACACGGCCTTCTCGACCGGCCAGTTCAACCGGGTCCCGGTGCTCCAGGGCACCAACGCCAATGAGGGCCGCCTGTTTGAGCCGGACTTCTTCCCGTCTCAAGTCACTGCTCCCTTTGGCAGCGCAGCAAATATCGTCGCCGCCGGCGGCCCGGCGAGCTTCGACCTTCAGGAGCCGAACATTCTGTGCGCGACACCGCAGTTCAGCGCCAACGTGGCGACCTGCACCTATGCTCAGGAGATCGCGTTCTTTCTTGCTACCCTCGTGACGGCCACACCGTCTAACCAGACCCCAACCGGGGCCTACACCGAGGCAGTTGTCGCGGCCGGAGTAGCGGCGGCAGGCAAATACCCGATCGCCAATTTCCACAACTTCGCTCCGCAGACGACCGGGTCGATCGCCGGCCTCAACAACAACTTCATGGGCGGCAACGTCGATGAGGCGCTCTCGCAGATCTTCACCGACTTCGTGTTCGCTTGTAACGGTTTTGATTCAAACAGCGACCTGTCCAAGCGAGTCCCGGTGTTTGCTTACGAGTTCAACGATCCAAATGCACCGAGCACGGCCGGCGTTCCGGGTCCGGGGCAGAACAGCTCGGGCTTCACGACGGCTTCGCAGCACGCGTCCGAGCTCCAGTACATCTTCAACTTCGGTTCGACGTTCACGTCAGCACAGGCGACGCTGGCGACCGAGATGAAGACTTACTGGGCTAATTTCGTGAAGTTCGGAGATCCGAACGGCGGACTTATCCAAATCCTCGTCGACCTCAGCACGCGGCATCCGCAGCCGCCGGTCTGGCTGCCCTTCAATGGCTTCCAGATTGTCCAGTCGCTCGCTCCGGCGGGAGTCCTCGCACCGCGGGGGCCGCATCCGTTCGACACCTTCACGGCCGAGCACTTCTGCTCCGTCTGGCAGCCGCTGCTCGCGACCGAGCCGCAGCAACCCTGATCCAAACTTTAAATCGGCGATCGACCGCTTCCGCGGCCGGTCGCAGGAACCTCGAAAGCCCTGCCTAACGGCAGGGCTTTTTTTGCGCGCGAGGCTTAAGTAGAATCACAAAGGCTTGAGTGAGCAGTGTTTGTGCAAATCCAAAATGCTTGCGTTTCAACACGCGCTACCGTTTAGATATTCGAAGCTGATCGCGTGTAATAAGCGCCGTCGGAAGCAAACCGAGCCTGCGGGTCCAGCGAGCTACAAGGGGAGAAATAAAAAAATGCCGGTGAACCCGCGCGCAAAAACTATTCTTCCTTCGGCTGTCCTGTCATCCGTATTCGGTTTGGCCTCCATGTTCGGTTTGGCTATGGCGGCATTACTGATCTCTTCCGCAGGCCAGGCAGCCGAACCCAAGCTTGTCGTCACTACCGACGCCGGGTCGGATCCCGAGAGCTTCACCGAAGCACCGGACGGTTCGCTGATCCTCGGCAGCGCCGCTAGACCAGTGATCTTCCGCGCCGCCAAAGGCGAGACGCAAGGGAAGATCTTTATCGACGTCAGCGCGACCGAGGGCAATGTCAGCTTCCTCGGTGTATTGGCTGACGGTCCGACCAACACGCTATGGGCCTGTCAAATCATCGGCACCGGCAAGAACCGGCATTCGATCCTGCGCAGCTTCGATCTGACCAGTGGAGCGCCGAAATTCCGCTGGCCACTCCCCGGCGATATCAATCTGTGCAACGATTTCGTGGTCGGGCCGGATAAGGCGCTCTATGTCAGCGACACCTTCGGCAGCAAGATTTTCCGTCTCAAGCCCGGCGCTTCGGAGCCCGAATTGCTGATCGAGGACCGCACGCTCGACGGCATTGACGGCATCACCTTTCTGGGCAACGAGCTCTACGTCAACAACGTGATCTCCAACAATCTGTACCGGATACCGCTTGATGCGGCCGGTAAAGCGGGCGCGCCGGTGCAGATCTGGCCCGACCGCCCGATCAAGGGGCCGGACGGCATGCGCGCCTATAACGGCAAGCTCTATCTGACCGAGAACCGCAACGGCCGCGCCAGCGTCGTCACCGTCAACGGCGATCAAGCCACCGTCGTTACCATCCTCGATGGCCTCACCCGGCCGACGGCGATCGAGCCGACCGCGGATACCTTGTGGATCGGCGACCGCGCCAAGGACAAGGCGATTGCGCTGCCGATGCCGAAATAAGCGAGCGAGGCCACGGCTTGCGGCATGATTGACCCTCCAGGGAATGTCATGCACCCTTGCCTTCTCTGAGGCGAACGGGCCGCGCGATGCACCAGGAAACGACGCAAGAAACGACGCAGGTTTTGATCGTCGGCGGCGGACCTTGCGGCCTGATGCTGGCCAATGAACTCGGGCGTCGCGGCATCAAAGCCCTTCTGATCGACCAAAAGGCGTCGACGGCGTTCAGCCCGCAGGCCAACGCCACGCAGGCGCGCACCATGGAGCATTTCCGGCGATTGGGTTTCGCCGACGAAATCCGCGCCATGGGCATGCCGGAAGACTATCCGACCGACATTGCCTATTTCACGCGGTTGACCGCCCATGAACTGGGGCGGGTCAGCCTGCCGTCGGCGCGCGATGCGCAACGGCTGATCAAGACCATGGGCGGTTCCTGGAGTGCCGCGGAACTGCCGCACCGGGTGGGCCAGAAATTTGTCGAGGCCGTGCTCTATCGGCACGCCAAGGCCTGCCCTTCGATTGAACTCGCCTTTTCGTCGCGCGTGGTCGCGGTCGAACAGACGTCAGATGGCGTCACGGCCGAGATAGAAGCGGTTGATGACGGGCACAGGCGCCAGATCCGGGCGCAATATCTGATCGGCGCCGACGGGCCGCGCAGCCTGGTGCGCCGCTACCTCGGTATCGAATATTCCGGCAATAGCGATACCAATCGCGACTTCATGGGCGGGCGCATGCTGGCGCTCTATCTGAGGTCGCCGGAGTTTTACCAGGTCTGCCCGCACGCCAGATCGTGGATGTACTGCACCTTCAACGCCGAGCGGCGCGCGCTGTTGATCGCGGTCGACGGCAAAGGCGAGTTCGTTTTCCATACGCAGGTGCGCCCCGATGAAGATCCAAACTCGGTGGATGACGCCAAGGCGCTGGACATGTTCCGGCAAGCCGTTGGCATGAGCATACCGGTCGAGATCCTGTCGCGCGATTTCTGGCTCGCCGGGCGCGCGCTGGTGGCTAATAGCTTCGGTTCCGGCCGTATGTTCCTCGGCGGCGACGCGGTCCATCTGTTCACGCCGACGGGCGGCATGGGCTACAACACGGCGATCGAGGATGCGGTCAATCTTGGCTGGAAACTCGCCGCTGTCCTGAAGCACCAAGCGCCTGAAACACTGCTGGACAGCTATGAAGCCGAGCGCCGGCCCGTTGCCATTCGCAACACGGGCTTTGCCCGCACCTTTGCCGATTTCAATCGGCCTTTATCGGCCCTCGCCCGCGCTTGAGACGGACGGAAAGGCTGGCGAAGCTTCGCGCCGGCGCGCAGGCGAATATCTCGCCAACCATGCGAGAGCCGAGTTCAACATTCCCGGCTTTACGCTTGGGGCACGATACGACGGCTCGCCGATTATTCCAGGCGACCCCGCGCCCTCGCCTCCCGATTCACCCACCACCTATGTGCCATCAGGCAAACCCGGCGGGCGGGCGCCACATGTCTGGTTGCCGGATGGCCGCTCGTTGTTCGACTGCTTCGGTTTTGAATGGACGTTGCTTTGCCTTGGCGATCATGCGCGTCAAGCCGATGAATTCTCCGCAGCGGCAGCCACCGCCGGACTAGACCTCAAGGTGATCACAATCGATGACGAGGAAGCGCGCGACCTCTACGAAAGCGATCTGGTGCTGATCCGCCCCGATCAAATCGTGGCATGGCGGCAGCTCGCGGATGCGATCGTCGATCCCGCCAGCGTGCTCGCACACGCAGTCGGCGGCGCGGTGAACGCATTAGATTCCAGCCAGATTTGGATTGATGAGCGCTTGATGAAAGTCAGATAGCTCGCGGCGCGCTTGTCGTATCGGATCGCGCTTCCGGCAGAACAACGGGGCGGATCAGTTTTCATGATCCGCCCCGCGGTATCTGAAACGTCAGTCAGTCTCGAAGTCAGTAGCCGTTATTGTTACTGCTGGCCGTAGTGTTTGCCGCCGTTCCCCTCGCGAGGGTTACAGGCGGGCGGCGCGCTCCGCAGCGGAGAGGAGGTATTGACGAAATAGCCTGGCACAGTTTCGACGACCTTGCCTGCCGCGGGTCCATTAGAGCTTCCCCACCAATTATGCTCGGCAGAGACCATGTATCGGGAAGCTTCCAGATCGTCTATCGCGCCGCCAAAGATGCAATTCCCGCCTTCGCTACGCAGCGGGCCTCCACCGAGGTCGATGACAGCATCTGCCGTTGCTCCCGTCGGCTGCTGGTCGAAAGCGACTGCCACGCCTGTGGATGATCCAGAAAGATTACTATTCTGAACTCGCACTGCCAGATTGGTCAGCGGCGTAACAGTATTGATCCACAAGTTGTAGTACCTGCTGCCGCTAATTGTGCTGTTTTCGATATCGACCACAAAATCGCGCAAGTCGCCATCGCCGTTGCCGGTCGCGTGGTTGCCCGTTATCTGGATGCCGTTATTGTCGCAACCGGTGAGTGAGCTATTGATCATGAGCAGTGTAGTGGAGTTCTTGGCACCATCCGACGATAACATCAGGCATTCGCCCAAATTACCGGTTTGTGCAGCGATACCTGGCGGTATCGCATAAGAAGGTACTCCGACAGTGATCGTGGTCTGCTCGACCGTAACGTTGTCCAGAATGAGATTGGTGCTCGAGCCAGCTCCATAGTTGAACACCTCCAGCATGTCCCCAGGATTATCCCGGAAGTAGCTGTTCGAGATCGCGACGCTCGAGTTCGCGTTCCCATTGCTCAATATGTACTCAAATCCATTCGTAGAAGCCCCGCCGATCCCGGTGATGTACACATTGCGATCAACGGTTTCGATCAACGTGCCAGATTCGGCCGGGTTAACGAAAACGCCCTCCGCGTCAGCACCAGGACTTCCAATCTGGGTCATGGTGTTGCCAAGGAGCGCCGCCTGAAGCCGGGAAGTTCCGGTTACTTGCGTGCTAATAGCCTGTACGGCTCTGACTTTACTGCATTGGATGAGCTTGGTGATGAAGTTAGAATTAATCTCTGCGAAAACTTCTCCTTTGTTCATGCCGCGGACATCGATGCCATCACCGCATACGCCGTCATGAACGTAGTTGTCTGCGATCGCCAAGGTCGTCCTCACATTAGCTACGTCGACTAGAATACCAGCCCAGCCGGCCTGTACGCCAGTTGTGAGGTCGAGCCCGACACCCGGCGCAAAATCTTCCAGGATAAACGGCTGAACCAAAAATCCAAAAGCGCCGGAAGTATTAAAACCGGATATATCGTTGCCCGTCACACGGGCACCGGCCACGTCCAGCCCATAAACGCCTCCACGAACGGCGCCGGTGATTACCAGGTTCGACACCTCTGTATTGTCTGCCAGCCTGACAACGTCCCCGTTCCCAGCCGTCGTGGTGTTGGCGATCCGCGGCAGCAACGAAAGGCCAGCCGAACCCACCACGGGAGGTCCGTCGGGGATGAGCGGTTCACCAAATTTCAAAACAGGAGCACCACCACCGATCAGGCGCTGGCCAGGTTTCAATACGATACCGCCGTCGAGCGGAGGTGCATCAACGGGTGACGGCACGACTACGATCGTGTCGCCGGGACGAGAAATATTCTGGACTTGGGCAAGAGTGTTAAATGGCGAAGAAGCGCTGCCACGTCCGGAGGCGAGAGCAGTGGCACTCACGTACCAAGTGCTAGCCTTCGCCGAGGTTGCTGAAGCAACGCTGACCGCTGCTGTCATCGACATGATAATTGCTGTTGAAGCCGCTACACGCGGCCGCCGGTGGCAAACACGTTCGGTCTTTCGTCTCATCATGACAAATCTCCCTAATATGTTTTTGCCTGGTCTACTGCCAGTTCTCGATTCGTATGTGGTCACCATTTTTGGGACAACGGCTATCGCCGCAACGTAGCCCGGCCGCCTGCGCGCACCTCGTGGATGTTCCTTCCGCTCGGCGGAATTCTTCACGGCTGAATCTGAAGCTCGAAAAACCAAAGCAGAAACCCGGCACTCGCAATCAACGCGAGCAATGGAATTGCGTTGATGCCCTATCCGTGTGAGACGTAGCAGTGACGATGAGTTAGACAGCTTCCACCGATGGGAAGAGCAAACGCTTCTATCAGTGCTTCAATTGCGACCGTCCCGACCTTCTAAAATCTGAAGATGATCATTCAGTTGGGCGGCTGTTCCTATATCGAGCAGATCAAGCCTGCGACGTCGCCTCTGGCCCATAACGTTGTTTCGCTGCCTTGCAGCAACACGTCGGCTATGGGAGGCCGCAGCCCTTTGCGATCCGCGTGAGAAGGTGAATAATCGCCGCGTGTGCGATGATCGACGAACCTCGGCCGCAAGAGCCGAGAATGAAGCGGAGGAAAAATGGACTTTAAGCGTTGGGTTATCGTCGCGGCCTCCTCGTTAGCCCTGGTCGCGAGCCAGGGGCCGATCAACGTTTTCGCCACCGGCATATTTATCAAACCCATCTCTCAGGAGCTTGGCTTCGGCCGCGGCGACGTCGCCACCGCAATCGGCATATCCAGCCTCATGACGGCGGTCGCATCGCCGTTTTTTGGCCGCATGATCGATCGCTTTGGCGTGCGGACACCGCTTGCCATTTCCATCGTCCTGTTCGCGCTTACGACAGCGGCGTTATCGCTGCTACCGGGATCGCTGTTCGGACTCTATGCGATGTTTGCGATGACGGGCCTGGCGGCGATCGGTCAAACGCCGGGCTCTTATTCAAAAGTCGTTGCGGCCTGGTTCGATCGTCAGCGCGGTTTTGCGCTGGGCATCGTGCTGGCGGGAGTTGGAATGGGAACCGTTGTCATCCCGATGATCTGCAATACCCTGATCAGAACGCTTGGTTGGCGGGAAGCCTATCTTGGTTTAGCCGGCGTGATCATCCTGCTGGCGCTGCTGCCGGTGCTGGCGTTTGTCAGAGAGCCGGCCCGAGCCCATGCCGGGACCGCCGTTGGCGATCTGTCGGGGGGCGCACCGCTTCCCGGCGTTTCCATGAAGGAGGCCGCGCGCGACCGGCGCTTCTGGTACATGCTGATTTCGTTCTTTCTCGCGGTGGTCGCAATCAACGGCAGCCTCGTGCATGTGGTGCCGATGCTGACCGATCGCGGAATGTCGTTGGCAGATGCGGTCACCATCATCTCCTCCTCCGGTATCGCGCTCATTGTTGGCCGGCTGCTCGCGGGATGGATCATCGACCGGATATTCGCGCCCTATGTCGCAGTCTTCTTCCTCCTCGCGCCGCTGGTGGGACTTCTGATCCTGGCGCTCCAGCCTCCCGCCGTGTCGCCTTTGATCGGCGTTCTCCTGCTCGGCCTCGGCATCGGCGGGGAAACGGACCTGCTTGTCCTATATGGTCTCTCGTTATTTCGGATTGGCCAAATTCGGCACGATTTACGGATGGATTTTCACCGCCGCCCTGGTAGGCAATGCGGTGGGATCATCGATCCTGGGATGGGCGTTCCAGTTGACCCACAGCTATTCCACTACGCTCGTCGCCTACAGCCTGTTGCTCGCCATCGCCACCGCCTTGACGTTGATCCTCGGCCCTTACCGCTATCCGCCGTCTGATCGTCACGACGTGGCAAACGAGCTTGAACTGCGCACGGTCGGATAAGAACCCTGATGGTCATTGCGATTTCGATCGGTGTGGCTTTCGCAGCTATCGTCCTGTTGTGGTACGCCGCCAACCACAACGATCTCTTGCGTGGCATCAAACTGGCGCTACGTTGGCCTCGGCGTCGCGCGGCGCTGCTGTTGCAATGTCCTGCCATACCCTCACCTTCCGGCCCCGAGGCCGATAAGCTGCCAATCAATCTGACCCATTGGGGACAGTCGGGACCACGCATGGTGATCATCCATGGCGGCGTTCAGGGAAATCTGGGCGGCGGCCCCGCTACATTCGCCAAGCAACAGGTGCTCAGTCAGCAAGGATGGCAATTGATCCTGCCGGACAGGCCCGGCTTCGGCAAAAGCCCCAGTCGCGGGCCCGACGACATGGAGGCCGACGCGGTCTGGATCGCCGATATGCTCGACGACGTCGTTCTCGTCGGTCATTCCTTCGGAGGCGCTGAGGCTTTGTTGGCGGCGGCGCGGCGCCCTGACGGGGTGCGCGCACTCGTTCTCGTTGAACCGGCGCTTCATGTCTTGCTGCCGCGAAGCAAGGTCATGGAAACCAACAAGGAAGCCCGCAAGGCATTTCTGGAATTCGGCGAAGCTGCGCTTTCCAGCCGGACACCTGCCGAATACGGAACGACCTTCGCCCGGAGCCTTGGGCCGGGTACCGACGCCGCAGCGGCTCTCGCGAACAATTCGGCCAAGGCAGCTTCGCTCGGCTGCGCACTGTTGCGAGCGCGCATGGCAAGGCCCGAATCCTTGATAGGCGCGGCCGAGACCGTGGCGCGCGCGAAAATCCCGGTGCTTGTGATATCCGGGGGATGGAGCCCGGTTTTCGATGCCATTGGTGAATTGGCCGCCGAACTGACGCACGGCGAACACGTGATCGTGCCGTCGATGAATCATTTTCCGCAACTCGTGAATCCCGGCGCCTTCAATGACGCCATCATCGCTTTCGTGAACAAGAGCGCACGAGGGCGCGAGACGGCGGAAGGTAGCGCGAAGGCAACAAAGTAGCGCCGCAGCGATACGTTGCATCCACCGTCTCACGCGCCATTCGGTTCAGGGCTGTTTACGGAGCGTTGCGACAGAAACGTGCGGCCAGCTTAAACCGTTGAAGTTCAACAGGACCGTCTGCGAATACTGAAGCTGCAAATATCCGGGACCGTGCGGGCCGGCGGCGACCTTCTCGATCCAGAAAATCGCAGTCATTTGTGCCGCATCGGCATTTGGGCCAGCAGGACCGCCCTGCAGGAACGCGATGTTGTCAGTACCACCGCCGGCGCTCGGTACGGTTGGCGGCGGCGGGGCCGCTGACGCCTTGGTGTTGATGATGAGCACAGTCGTTTCAGTGATCGTCTGGCCGGCGATCGCCGCGGTCAGCACGGAGTTCGGATTATTGACCATTGTCTGCGTGATGCTCGGCGGTATGGGATTCGGCAATCGGAAAGTCGTCGCGACAGACAGATCGGCTTCATTGAACGGCGGGAACGCGACAGCCGTGTTCGCGGGCGGCGCACTGCCGACCGCGAACGGCCGGATGCTGACCGGGTCGATGTGTGGGCCGCCGTTGACCGTTATTGCCGTCCCTTGCGCATTCACCGTGGTCCCGTGCGGGATCGACGCCATACGCGCGACCGTGGTCGGTTCAGCCGGATTGGTCGTGACCGGAACTGTCACCCAAAGGCCCGGCTCGATATGGATGCCAACCCCGGCCAGGGTGTCCTTTACCTGCTGCAAATAATGGACCCCAGCGAGGTCAATATCCGCCTGGAGGAAGCCGCGGTTCGGGATGTCGCCGATGCTTTCCGAGAATTCCAGGGTTTCTTCGGTGAGGTTTAATTCCAGGAAGCGATCAGACGTGCCGTGGAATGGCCGCCAGATTTGGTTGAAGCCCTTCCCGACCCATTTTCCAGGAAGGTCGGCCAGCGGGCCCAACGGGTTGACCGGCGCGAGGGCCGGCTGAAATCCAGGCCTGACGAGCGCATCGACCGGCGCAATTTTGTCCTTTAATTCGAATGCCATTTCAAATCTCCGTTGATTTTATCGGTGAAGGAATTCACGAGCCCGGCAAATCAGGCGAACGGTTATTTGATTTTTTTGATTTTCAATTGATGTACGGAGCTCGTGTCAAGGTTGTGACGCGCTCGTGGCACATCCGTGTTAGTCCCGCGCCCACTATAAGGGAGAACCCTCACCCGGCTGCCGCAGGCGGCCTATGCCTCTTCCACAGGCAGCTAACGACGCTGGAAAACAGAGCAGCAAGAACAACGCACGATGCGCACCAGACATATGTTGGATTTTCCGCTCAACGTCGCGAAGTGAGAGGAAACTTGCTTTACTTCGGAAGGCCCCGTGCGGCTAAGCCTAAACCGATACGCGTCCTTTGTTCCGGTTTTCGGGCGAGGACATCAACCAGCCAATGTACACTTCGTTCGGCTGAATCCAGGGCATCAACTGCCGAAAGATAGGTAACGCCCGAATAGTATTGTACGGGTGTCCATTGCCCGCCATCTTCGATGTCCCGCCGAAACTCCTCGAAACCGTAGCTGCCGTTTTCCCTCGAAAAAAAATCCACGCACCTGTCGTTCTCGCAATTTTCGATGCTGACAAAAACGATCCAAGACTTATCGATGCGCTTTGACATGAAGCTTTCCACGATCCCTCATGATAATGACACCGCTCACCGCCGAATGAGAAAGCTATGATGCCGCGACGCGTCACCCTGACGTTTGACAACGGCCCAACGCCCGGGATCACGGAACGCGTGCTGGAGGCTCTCGACAACGAAGGGATCCGCAGCACCTTTTTCGTGATTGGCCGCAATTTGGCTGACCCGGCGGCCGCCTCTTTGGCACGAACCGCTCATTCCGCAGGCCACTGGATCGGCAACCACACCTTCTCGCATTCGGTCGCTCTTGGAGATCGTCCAGATTCAGAGTTTGCCGCGCATGAAATTGAGAGCGCCCAACGCATTATCTCGGAATTGTCTCACCCGAATAAACTGTTTCGACCCTATGGAAAATCGGGTCTCATCGGTCCCCATCTGTTGAGCAGAGCGGCCATTGCCCATCTCCTGTCAAACAAATTCCAGACCGTTCTGTGGAACAATGTTCCCGGAGATTGGAAGGACCAGGCGGGGTGGGTTGAGAGGTGCGTCGCGCAGGTGCTCGAAAATGAGTGGAGCGTCGTTGTCTTGCATGACGTCGAACGGGGTTGTTTACCTCGTCTCCCCGAATTGCTTCAGCGCCTGAAGGACCTTGGCGTGATGTATGAACAGGATTTTCCGGAAAGCGTTATTCTGACGCGGGCCGGCAAGACGGTAAACATCTTGCCGGCATATGTCAGCGATTGATCGTCCAGGCCTGACGGCGCGCCGATCAGTTCGCCGCGAAACAATACAGCAACCCGTCGCCACCGGTGCTCTTGAGGTCGGCCTGCGAACAGCCGCCATCCGGACCGCGCGAGGGATGCGAAGAGTTCCAGGATTTCGAGGCGTCGTCGTCGCGCAAGCCGATGCGGTCGATATGGCCCAGCATCGCCGCACCTTGCGTAGAGCTCGTCCAGTTCTTGCAGGTGCGGTCTTCACCCGCCGCAAAGGCGGTGCCGTCTGGTTGCGAACCGGTCAGCGCGTCGTGACGGTTCGGCGTGTCGCCGCGGCCGTTGATCACCTCGCCCTTTTCGCTCAACGCCGTCTGCTTGGTGAGGTTGTTGGAAGCGCTGTGCAGATCGGCTACATCCTTGGCGATCACGACGCCCTTTGAATTCTGCCACGGTCCCTTGCCGATGCGATCGCGGGCATTGACCGCGGGCTTGCCGTCCGCGGCTTGCGTCGAAAGATAAGCATGCCAGGTCTTGGCGGTAGTGCCCGCGGCGGTCGCAAGTGTCGCGCACTGTTTGTCGGCGCCGTCGAGACCGCCGAGGTCAGCGCCCTTGCCGGGGCCGACTGACGTGACGAAGAAGGTGGTATTGGCGGATTGCGCCTGCGCCGGCTGGACCGCGAGGCCCGCCAGCAGCGCGGCGGAGATGAGGCTGATGTTTCGGGCGAGAGTAGACATTTGAAATCCTCCCATGGTTTTTGATTTAACAATAATGCAACCCATCGTAACCGAACTTATTCCAATTCCGCGACGCTCAAATTAAAAGACGCCGCGGTATTGCCGCGGCGTCTTGAATGCACTTTGTGGTCTTCCACGTTCCGCCGATCAGGAAGTCTGCTGGATCGCCGACAATTCCCAATTGCCGCCGCGCGGGCGCATGAAGGTCCAGACTTCGGTGACCTCCTCCGGCTGCCCGTTGCCCTTGACGACGCGACCGGTGGCGCGGTCAAGCGTGGTGTCGACCAGCGAATAGCGCATCGCAACGCTCGCGTAATCGGTATCGCCATCACGCCAGGCCTCGGCAAGATCGCCCTGCAAAAGCCTCGTGCCGGCAACCTTGTTGACGACATTCTCCGCCTTGTTCTGATCGAGATCGCGGGTGAAATACGACACCATTTCCGGTGTCGCGAGCGTATGCAGCCGCGCGACGTCCTCGTTCGACCAGGCGTCTTGTGTTTCGCCAAGCAGCCGCTCGAAGGCCTCGTAATCGGCGGGAAGAATCTGGACCGGCGCGCTGCTGGATCCCAGGCCAAAGCCCGACCCCGATCCGTAAGACGATTGCGCGCTGAGCGGGGAAGGGGCGCCCGCGAAGGCTGCACCCATCGCGTGACGGCGCTGCCACCACGACATCGCAAACCGCACCAGTAATACGATCAAGCCGATCTGCAAGATGAGCCCGATGATCGACGAAAATCCACCGATGCCGCCGAACATCCCGCCGCCGAACAGCATGCCGAGAAGGCCGGCGCCGAGGAAACCCGCCGCTAACCCGCCGAACAGACCCATGCCCGGCCGGTTGAAGAATCCGCCGCCGGGCGCGCCAAGACCGGGGCTGCCTGGTTGCGTCGCGGTGCGATTGAACGGTTGCGCCACACTCGGCGCGGTCGAGGTCGTAGGCGGCGCGGAAAACGTTCGCGTGCCACGCGAGCCGGAGCTGACGCCGCCGCCAATCCGCGCGTCGGCCGACGAGGCTGCAACGACCAGTGGTAAGGCAAGCGATAAAACGAGGGCCAGGGCCTGTATCAGACCGAACGCCCGATGTTTGAATTTCATGACGATTTTCCTCAAATCTCGCTTCCTCATAGTTCTTGTTATCGGGGAAGCGCCCCTAAAGTGGGCAGGGTCGCGCAAAAAGGAAGCCGCCGCGAGGGGGATTGGCTGCGGCGCGGCGTCGCGGGGCAGCCGCGGTATCAACCTTTACGACGGCGTCATGGTCTCTTTGACCTTGCCCACCAGCTGGCTCAGCGTGAACGGTTTTGGCAGGAATTCAAACTTCTCGTCTTCGTCCAGACTTTTTGCGAACGCATCTTCCGCATAGCCCGAGACAAAAATGATCTTCAGGTCCGGGTTGTGCACGCGCATTGCGCGCAGCAAAGTCGGGCCGTCCATTTCCGGCATCACCACGTCCGACACCACGAGATCGACGGCGCCGTTCTTTTCTTCCAGCGCCTCCATGGCCTCGACGCCGTTCGAGGCCTCGATCACGCTGTAGCCGCGCGAGCGCAGGCCCCGCGCGTTGAGCGAGCGCAGACCTTCCTCGTCTTCGACCAGCAGAATCGTGCCCTGCCCGGTCAGATCGGTTCGCGGCTTTGCTTCAGCGGGAACCTCCTTGACGGCGACGGGATCGCTCGCCAGTTCCGGCTCGGGATGATGCCGCGGCAGGAAGATGCGGAATGATGTTCCCTTGCCGGTTTCGGAATCCACATAGACGAAGCCGCCGGTCTGCTTGACGATGCCATACACCGTCGAAAGCCCAAGGCCGGTGCCCTTTCCGACCTCCTTGGTCGAGAAGAACGGCTCGAAGATCTTGTCGATGATCTCGGCCGGAATGCCGGTGCCGGTATCGCTGACATCGATACGCACATAATCCGCCGCCGGCATGCCCTTGTAGGAGAGTTTTTCGGCCTCTTGCGCCGGAACGTTGGCGGTCTTGATCGTCAGCTTGCCGCCGTCGGGCATCGCGTCGCGCGCATTGACCGCGAGATTGACGATCACCTGCTCGAATTGAGAGACGTCGGCCTTCACCGGCCACAGGTCGCGGCCATGCACGGGATCGAATTTGACCTTTTCGCCGATCAGGCGCCGCAGCAGCATGGTCAGATCGGAGAGCGCGTCGCCGAGATCGAGCACCTGCGGCCGCAGCGTCTGCTTGCGCGAGAACGCCAGCAGCTGGCGCACCAGCGTCGCCGCCCGCGTCGCGTTCTGCTTGATCTGCATGATGTCCTGGAACGACGGATCGGTCGGCTTGTGCGCGTTCAGCAGGAAGTCGTTCGCCATCATGATCGCGGAGAGCACGTTGTTGAAATCGTGCGCGATACCGCCGGCAAGCTGGCCGACCATGTCCATCTTCTGCGACTGGTTGATCTGGTTCTCCAGGGCGCGGCGTTCGGTCGTCTCCAGCATGTAGACGATCGCGGTCTCGGTCTCGCGCTCGTCTTCCTCGACCGCGGTGACGAAGAATTGCCCCCAGCGCTCCTTAGGCCCGTCGAGCATGGCCTCGACGGGAGCGATATCGCCCTGTCCCTGCGCCGCCTGGTTGATGGCGGCGATCAGGAGATTGCGGTCGCGCGCATTGACCGTGCTGAAGATCGATTTGGAGGCGGCGCCGTCCGCGCTCACGCCCTGCGCCAATTTGGCGAAGCGCGCATTGGCGCGCACGATCGCACCGGAACGATCGACGGTGGCAATCGCCATCGGCGTGTGGTCGAAGAAGCGCATGAAGCGGACTTCCGCCGCCCGCTGCGGATCGGCGTGTTCGTCGCGCGCCCGGCTGATGACGAGCGTCCGCGAGGCACCGGGCGCGCCGTCGGCACCAAAAGCAAGCTTGTGGTAAAGGCGCGCCGGCATGGTTTTGCCGTTGCGCATTCTAAGGTCGATATCGAACACTTCGGTCGTGACCTCGCCCGGCACCGGCGTAATCGAGGTCAGAAGTGCCGCACCGTCGCCCGACACGATGTCGGTCAGCTTCAAGCCGCCCGATCCGATTTCCGCCAGATCATAGTCGAGCCAATTGGCCAGCGTCGCATTGACATAGGCGACCTCGCCTGACGCATTGACCGAGAAGAAACCGCATGGCGCGTGATCGAGATATTCGATCGCGTGCTGCAACTCTTTAAACACGTCCTCCTGCCGCTCGCGGTCGCGGGTGATATCGGCAATCGACCACACCGCATATTTGGCCTCGCGCTTGCTCTGGCCAAGCGGGCGAACCCGCATCCTGAGCCAGCGGCCGTGGGCGCCGTCAGTGCCGGCGAGACGGACCTCCTCCTGCTGGCGCTTGCCTTCACGCGCGGCCTTGAGCAGCCGGAACACCGCTTCCGATACGTCGGGATTGCCGATGAAAACCCGCTCCACGGGGCGCACATCATGCGGGCCCGCCGCCCCCGTCAGCGCCAGATAGGCCGAATTGAAATAGGCGACATGGCCGCTAGGGTCCGTGACGGCGATCCCGTCATAGGCCAGATCAGCGATGCGGCGGACAACGGGATCGTCCGTGGAGCGATCGGTGAAGCGGATAATACCGGCCGCAAAGGCGAACAGATTGAACAGGCCGACCATCGCGAGCAACGCCAGCAGGCCGAGAATATAAGGCTGCGCCTGCGCGCGCCCGATAGTGGTGAGCGCGACCGCGACTGCAACGATGACGCCGGCCACCAGCAGCACCAGCAGGATACTGCCGCTCCGCCGCGCCGGCTCGTGGGCGGCGGCCGGCTGTTGCGGCAAATCGTGGTCGGGTTTGGCAATCATGAAAGGAGAATGGCCTGTCGACACGGAAACGACGCACAATAGGTGCGCCGGATTATGTACGCTAAATTCGGCGCGTCGGCACTATTACCTGTAAGGAGGCCGCGGGCGGCGTCATCCCGGCCGCCGTCCGGAAATCCCGCGTTTGAGGTTCATCACATAGCCGATGATTTCGGCGACCGCGTGATAGTGTTCCACCGGTATCTCCTCGTCGATTTCAACCGTGGCATAAAGCGCGCGCGCCAGCGGCACGTTCTCGACGATCGGGATGTTGTGCTCGCCCGCGATTTCCCTGATCTTGAGCGCGATCCGGTCCTGACCCTTGGCCACGCAAATCGGGGCCGGCATGCCGCGTTCGTAGGACAGTGCGACCGAATAGTGGGTCGGGTTGGTGATGATGACGGAAGCCTTGGGCACCGCTGCCATCATGCGCTTCTTCATGCGCTGCTGCCGCAACTGGCGGATCCGGCCCTTGATATGGGGATCGCCTTCGGACTGCTTGAATTCCTCCTTCATTTCCCGCAGCGACATCTTCTGCCGCTCGTACCATTGCCGGTACTGGAAGAAATAGTCCGCGATCGCGACCACCGCGAGCATCGCCACCACCGCACCCATCAGATGCACCGACATGGCGACGACCGCGCCGAGCACCGCCGCCGGATCGAACCGCAGCATCGACTCCAGCCGATGCCGTTCCGGCCACAGGATCGCCGTCATGACCGCGCCAAGCGCAATCAGCTTGAAAAGGCCCTTGGCGAAATTGGCGATCGACTGCTTGCCGAAGATGCGCTTGGCGCCGGCCATCGGCGAAATCTTCGAGAATTTGGGCTTGAGCGATTCGCCCGACCAGACCAGCCGGTGTTGCAGCATATTGCCTGTGATCGCCGCCAGGACCAGCATCAGGACCGGCACGCCGATGGCGGCAAACACCTGATATTCCAGGCTTCGGGCCAGCATCAGAAGACCGGGACCGTCGACGCGGATCATCCACGAATTGGCGATGAGGTTCTTCAGCGGCACTTGGATGCCGCCGATGGAACCGGAAAAGGTAGACAGAACAAGGGTTGCGCCCGCGATCATGAACCAGGTGTTGACCTCCTGGCTCTTGGCAACATCACCGCGCTCGAGTGCATCATCCAGACGTTTTTGTGTGGGGTCTTCTGAGCGTTCGCCGCCGCCCTCGTCTTCTTCCGCCATCGTTACATCACCTGAGCGGGATTAGTTCGTGCATGACGGCGATGAAGTAGTCGAGGAAGCTTCCCATCATGGCGGTCAGCACGACGCCAAAGATCAGAAATCCGGCCATGATCGACAACGGCACGCCGACGAAATAGACCTGCATCTGCGGCATCAGCCGCGCCAGCACACCAAGACCGACGTTGAAGACCAGACCGAAAACCAGAAACGGCGCAGACAGTTGCATGCCGAGCCGGAAGGCGGCTGCGAACGCGCGGGTGGCGAGCGCGGCCACGTCGCCGCTTCCTACCAACTCCCCCGGCGAAAAGATCGAATAGCTGTCGTTGAGCGCCGCGATGACCAGATGATGGCTGTCGGTCGCAAACAGCATGGTGATGCCGAGCAGCGTGAGGAAATTCCCGATCAAAACGCCCTGCTGCCCCTGCGTCGGATCGACCGAGGTGACAAAACCAAGGCCGAGTTGCTGGGCGATCACGGCGCCAGAGACCTGGAGCGCCGCCAGCGTCACCCGCGCGGTCGCCCCTAGCACGATGCCGATCAGGATTTCGTAGACCATCAGCACCACAAGCGCGCCCATCGAGGTCATGTCGACGTGGTAATCGGCGCGGTGCAGCGGCAGGATGATCAGCGTCAGCAGAAGCGCGATCGCAAGCTTGATCCGGACCGGGATATTGGTTTCGCCCAATCCCGGCAGCAGCATCACCATGGCGCCGATGCGGGCGAATACCAGCATGAAAGCGGCCGCAAGGAGGGGCAAAAGCGAGACATCGATGCGCACAGGCCAAACGTCCTCGCGGCACCACGTTTGCGAATGTCAAATCCACCGCGCCGCCCATCATGCCATCAGCCGCCGATGATTCGCGACGATATCCGCATCATGTGGCTGTGCAGCGCGTCGGCCATGAACGGCAGCGACAGCAGCAGCGTGAGGAAAATCGCAAGAATCTTCGGAACGAAGATCAGCGTCTGCTCCTGAATCTGGGTCAGCGCCTGGAACAGCGATACCACGACGCCGACGACGAGCCCGACCACCATCAGCGGCGAGGACACCACGACAATGGTCCAGATCGCATCCCGCGCCACATCGAGGGTTTCAGCACCGGTCATTTTACACTTCCCTTTTTTCCTCATGGTGAGGAGCCCCCGGCGGCGCTTGCGCCGTCCGGTGCGCGTCGCTGGACGATGCTTCGCATCGCCAGGTGAACCATGAGGCCGAAACTCACTCATCCTTCGAGACGCCGGCTTTGCCGGCTCCTCAGGATGAGGATCAGATCGTCATCTTCATGATGTCTTCATAGGCCGCGATGACCTTGTCGCGCACCGACACCAGCGTCGAGACCGCGACATCGGTTTCCGCCACGGCCGTCACCACATCCATCACATTGGCCTTGCCGGATGCCATTGCGACCGTCTGCGCATCGGATTTGCGCCCGGTATCGAGCACGCCTCCGATCGCGTCCTTGAGCACGTCGCTGAAGGACGGCCCGGTCGAATCGGCGGGCTTGGCCATAGCCCCGCTGTCCAGGACACGGGCGGTGGCCGCATAAGCATTGGCGGCAATTGTAGGTGAAGCCATCTTTTAAACCTTTCTGTCAGGTCTTGAGAATATCGAGCGTGCGCTGGATCATGCGGCGCGTGGCGCTGATGATGTTGAGATTGGCTTCGTAGGATCGCTGCGCTTCCCGCATGTCGGTCATTTCGATCATCGGATTGACGTTCGGATATTTGACGTTGCCGGAGGCGTCCGCGGCCGGATTAGAGGGCTCATATTTGACGTGAAACGCGGTTTGATCGGTCCTGATCTTGCCGAGCGCCACCACCTTGGCGTCCAGCGCGCGGTCGAGCGCACTGGAAAAGGTCGGCACCTTGCGGCGGTAGGGGTCGCCGCCTGCGGTCGAGGCCGTCGAATCGGCGTTGGCGATGTTTTCGGAAATCACCCGCATGCGCCCGGACTGCGCGCGCAGGGCCGAGGTCGCAATGCCCATCGAGCGGCCGAAATCATTTGCATCGCTTGACATGGTGCGCTTACCCCTTTCGCTCGCAGGCGTTCTGGCCGCGGATCATGTGGCTTAACCCTTGCCGATCGCGGTCTTCAGCAGGTGCAGGCTCTTGCTGTACAGAGAGGTCACCGCCGCGTAGTCCATCTGGTTGGCGGAAGTCTTGAGCATTTCGTCTTCAAGGCTGACCGAGTTGCCGGCTGGCCGCGTCAGGAATCCAGCCCGGCCATTCTGACCGAAGGTCGGGTCAGCGCCATCCGTTGCGATATGGTTTGTGGTGGTGCGCGCCATCGCCAGCGTCGCGGCTCCCCCGTCCACCTTGCCGCTGCCGACTTCGAATTTCGGCTCGACCAGATCGCGCGGCTTGAAATCGGGGGTGCTGGAATTGGATACGTTTTCGGCGAGCACCCGCTGGCGTTCCTGGTGCCACTGCATCTTGGTGCGCAGGATCGACAGGGTCGGAAGATCGTTGATAGCCATCGGCCTGTGCTCCACCCTGGTCAGCAGCGGGAGGCCCCGCTCAAAGTAGGCAGAATTTGCCGTGTGTATGGTTAACGGCTGGTTAAAATTGCATTCCGCGCGAGACCGGCGCATTTGGGCCAGCAACGAATCGCTTCGAGCGCAATTTCGCCACGAATGCTGCGTTAACCAGCGAGATCATTGGCATTGGCGTCGCGAGAAGTCGTTTTGGCCCTGCCAATTCATGGGTTATTAAGATTGCCGGGACGGCAGCTTTTGCCGTGGGACGTTAACTTGGGCGAAGGCCCGTTGGGCGGGGTGGGGTTGCTAGGACCTCCCTCGCCGGGGATAAAGCATGTCGCAGACACTTACTTTTTTCTTTGCCTTCGTGGCAGTCCTGGCGCTGATCGGCGCGGTCGCGTGGCTGATACGCCGAATTCGCCTCCAACAGGCTCGGGGCGAATACCCAGCGCGGGAGGATGCCGCGTCTGGCCGTCATCGACGCCGCCGCCGTCGACGGGCGCCGCCGGCTGGTGCTGGTCCGGCGTGACAATATCGAGCATCTCCTGATGATCGGCGGCCCGACCGACATCGTCATCGAACCCAATATCGTGCGCGCGACCTCCGGACGCGATCAGTTGCCGCCGCGGCCCGCCGTCGCCAGCCCCGACGCCGCGCCGTCTGCCCGGGTTGTGCCGCTTCCGGATGCCGCCAACTGGGGCGAGGCTGATGCTGCGCGGTCCGAGCCTCTGGAACATGCCGAACCGCAAATGCCCGAGCCGCCGCCACGCCCGCCCCGCCCCGCCTTTGCCGACGAGGTGCGCCGGCCCTCCCGTGCGGAGCGAGGCGATCCGCTGACCGGCTTTACCGCCGAGCCGATGGGCGGCCGCGCCGAACCGCGGTCTGAGCCGCCACCCGCTCCCCGGATGCCGCCGCGCAGCGAGCCCATGATGCCGCGCCCGGTACGGCCGGTCGAAGCGCCCAAGCCGCCGCCGCCGCTTCGCCAAGAACGGGCACAGGAACGCCCTCCAGAACTTCGCCAGGAACCACGTCAGGAACCACGTCAGACCAGAACGTCCAGCAGCGCCCCCGCCGCCGCCCGCGCCGGCGATGTCTTCGGCCGATCAGAATCTCGCCGAGATGGCGCAACGCCTCGAGGCGGCACTTCGCCGCCCGCCCGGCGAGGCGGTTGCGCCGCCGGTCGCCCCGGAGGCGCCGGTGGTGGCCCGCGCCGCCCTCCGCGTTGAGCCTCCCGTTCCACCGCCTGCCCCGGCCCCGGCCAAGAGCGGCTTTGATAACCTCGAGGACGAGATGGCCTCGCTCCTCGGCCGGCCAAAAAATCCTTCGTGAGGGCCTTAAGCCCTCCGCGTAGAGTTTTATTTTTAGCCACTGTTGTTACCGCCGGATTGCTGGCCGTGCCTGCATGGGCACAGGACATCAGCATCAATCTCGGCGGCCAGGGTAATGGCGGCGTGACCGAGCGCGCGATCCAGCTGATCGCGCTGTTGACGGTGCTGTCGATCGCCCCGTCGATCCTGATCATGATGACCTCGTTCACGCGCATCGTGGTCGTGTTGTCGCTGCTGCGCACCGCGCTCGGTACCGCAACCGCGCCGCCGAACTCCGTCATCCTTGCGCTGGCGATGTTCCTGACCGCATTCGTGATGGGACCGGTCCTGCAGAAATCCTACGACGACGGGATCAAGCCGCTGGTCGCCAACCAGATCAGCGTCGAGGACGCGCTTCAACGCGCATCGGTGCCGCTCCGCGGTTTCATGATGAAGAACGTGCGCGAAAAGGACATCAAGCTGTTTCAGGACATGTCGGGCGAGGCGGTGCCGGCGGCGCCGGAGAATTTGTCGCTGCGCATTCTGGTGCCGGCCTTCATGATCTCCGAATTGAAGCGCGCCTTCGAGATCGGCTTCCTCCTGTTCCTGCCGTTTCTGATCATCGACATGGTGGTCGCCTCGGTCTTGATGTCGATGGGCATGATGATGCTGCCGCCGGTCACGGTGTCTCTGCCCTTCAAGCTGATCTTTTTCGTGCTGATCGACGGCTGGTCGCTGGTCGCCGGCAGCCTGGTGCAGAGTTACGGCGGGGGTTGACGCCCCCCGGGCGAAGCTTTGCGAAACCTACTCCGCCGGCTGAAGCAACGATCTGGGCTTCAATGAGAAAGCGAAGGCGAGAAAGTAAAATCCCATCGCGAGCAGGTAGAGGAACGCGAACCCGAAATACATCGAGTTGTATTCCATGACGCCCCCGAACAGCGCGCCCATCAGGTTATAGGCGAACGCTGTGGAAATATTGATTTCCGGAGTTCCAATCAGGCTGGAGAAGATGATCCCGGCAAAGAATAGCGGGACCGTCAGCACAAGACAGCTCGCCACCAACTGCAACTGTGGCGGGCCGAACATCCAGTGATCGTGACTGGTCGCAAGGCCATACCCAATCAACAGGCTTGCGAACAAGCCGAGATAAGCGGGTCCGACCAGCCTCAAGCCTGTTAGTGTCACGAGCAGGTTGGCGAGATACGCCATCACCAGGACCAGCATGATCGCGGCGGCGATAACGAACCAGGTTCCACCAAGATGCAGACCGAGTTCGGTGACGGCCTTGGTCTCCACCAGCATGAAGCCGGAGCCGAGGAAGAAGAAAGGGAGATAGGTGCGGTCGATGGGCTCTGAGAACCCAACCGTCTGCCGCACGAACACGTAGCTCAGCAGAAGGATCATCCCCAGCGCAATCATGTAGGTGAAGGGATAAGCGCGTTCGACCATGTAGAAGAATGGCCAATCGTCGGTCGGAACGGATGACTCCGGATAGGCCTGCGCGAAATAGTCGGAGACATCGGTAAAGCCGATGGACGCGACAGCGGCGGTCTTCGGCATGACCGCGTCCCCGCCCTTCTTGACGATGAAAGCCGTCGTTCGTTCCGAATCGTAGAGGACCCGCACGGCCAGCGGCTTTCCGGCGCCCGGCTGTTCCCGCAGAATCTTTGACAGCTTGAAGCCAAGGGCATCATTCACCAGCGTGAACGAGATGGCGAGCACGCCGTCAGGCTTGAGCAGCCGAAACGCCTCCGTCAGTCCTTCGCGAGTGTAGACATAGGAATCGACGCGCAGATTGGACGCATGGCTCAGCGCGGTGTGCGAATCCAGAACGCCATAGATGATCAAGTCATATTGCTGGTCGGCGGTGCGGAAGAAATTGCGCGCGTCGTTGATCTGGAGGCTTACACGCGGGTCGTCATATGGACGCTCTGGATGATATTTGGTGCCCAGAAATGCGATCGCGGGGTCGATTTCAATGGCATCAACGTGGGCTGCGCCCATTCGCAGCGCCGTCGCCACGTCGTTGCCGCTGCCCGCGCCCACGATGGCGACACGCTCGGGCGCCTTCTTGAAATTGAATGGGAACTCATAATAGGTGCGCACATAGCGATCGGCGTCACTTTCCTGGCCGCGCCGGTCTTCGCTGAAGTTATAGACCTTCTGATAGTAGCTGCCGCCCGACAATATTCGCATCAAGCCGTCGGGCTTGGCCGCGCGTTCCAGCAACTGGTAGGGCGAGTAGATCCGCTGCGTTTCCGGCTGCACCGGCCATGCCAGGATGGTCAGGAGAACGCAGAAACTCGCCATTCCGGCCTGCAGGAATGCATCGCGCGGGAGCACGAAAAGCAGGATCATCCCGCCGGTTACCGCAAACCACACCACCGGCGGCAACCAGTAAAGGCTCATCAGAAACAGCGCCAGCACGCCGAGCGCGCTGCCGATCAGATTGAGGCCATAGGCATTCAGAGAATTCGAACTGTGCAACAGCTTTCCGCAAAGCTGACCCACCGGATAGCAGATGCAAGCGCAGGCGATGAAGCTTGCCCCGAGCAAATAGTAAACCGGAAGGTCAAATGAGCTCAGCCAGCCAACCGAGAAGATGAGATAGAGGATGCCGGTATCGTAGCGCAGGAGCGTGATCACGGCGACAAGGAGCGTGAGCATCGGCAGCACCAAAGCGGGCGCGCAGGGCCTGCGCTGCGCCACGGCGTAACCGGCACCGAGGCCCAAAAAGCAGGCCAGCATGGTGAAGTTCTTGTAGAATGAATAGACCGGAAAGACCGACGCCAGCCAACGGATCAGCACAAGCTCGAGCAGCAGGCTCAGCATCGTGACGAGTACGATGGATCTGATCTTGCTTTTGGTGCTGGAATTCGCAAAGTTGGCGTCGAACGCCGCACTCATCAGCCCCAACATGCGATCGAGCGCATCGGAGTTCCAGCCCCAGCGTACCAAAGCAAACAGCGCAAGCGGACCCGAAACGATCCGGAGCAAGCTGACGGCAACCCCTGTCATTGTCCAGTGGTCGGATGCGACGAGGCCATAGGCCGCGATCATCGAATAGAGCAACAAAAGTCCGCTGATCGCGATGCTGAA
>CAVVZW010000016.1:0-103104 GCA_963752265.1 uncultured Alphaproteobacteria bacterium | reverse complement strand
GGCCGCCACAATGGTGCGTGGCACGATCCGATAGAGCTGCTGGCCCGGGCCATAGACATTCGCAGCGCGAGTAAAAACCACGGGGAACTGGTAGTTCGCGAAATAAGTGCGCAGGCTCATGTCGGCCGCGGCGCGCGATACCGCATAGGGCGTCGACGGATTGAAAGGCGCATCCTCGCGAATCCAACCTTCGGTCGAACCGTAAACCTCCGGCGTCGTGACGTGAACGTAGCGCTCCAGAGCGTCGTAATTGCGCAAAAGGTCGTGGAGCCGCACCGCCGAGACGACGTTGGTCATCATCCAATGGTCCGGATGAAGCCAGCTTTCACCGACCATGCTTTGCGCGGCGAAATTGACAACATGGGTTGGGCGCTCGGCGGCCAGCAACGACTTCAGCGCGTCGAGGTCATTGTTGAGGTCGATTCGACTGAAGCGAACGCAGCCCGAACGCTTCTGCCATTTGTAAGGCAGTAGCGCGTCATGCGGCTCGTCCGAGCGGCTGGTTGCGATCACGTCGTGGCCGCCGGCCGCCAGATAATCCGCGAATGTCGCCCCCGAAAACGAGTTCGAGCCCAGGATCAGGTATTTTTCGAGTACGGTCATCGTGTACCCGTCAGCCCGCGCGCTTCGATGAGACTTCGTCGCGCTGGGCGTAGAGCCACTGCATCAACATATGGCCGATCACCATCTGGGCGTCCTCAGCGATCTGCATGTCATCGATCGCGAAGTGGATGGGCACGTCGGCAAGCGCCTTGGCCTTGCCGCCGGAATAGCCCAGCACCGCATAGCTGGTCATCCCGATCGTCTTTGCTTCCTCCAGCGCCTTCACGATGTTCGGCGAATTGCCGGAGCCGGAAAAAACGACAAGCACGTCCCCCGCGCCCGCCAACACCGCAAGCTGAAGCGAAAATACCTGGTCATAGCCCTCGTCATTGGCAAGGCAGGTGAGGGTGGACGGATTGGCCGACAGCGAATGCACACGCAAGCCCGAGCCCCTGGTTTTCGACAGCGCGTAAAGGAAATCGTTGGCGAGATGATTGGCGTTGCCGCCGCTGCCGCCATTACCGCAAAGGAACACCTGTCGGCCGCTCTGCCAGCAGTCGCGCAGCTCGTAAGCCAGACGCTCGACCGGAGTCCAGTCGAATCCCTGCAAAGCCGTGCTGAGACGGCTGGAATAGTCGCTGAAAAGTTTGGCTGGCGTCTGGAAAGCGATCGCGTTCATTTCACGACCTCCTGTTCCATCCATTTGAGATTATACCAGCGATCTTCGTTCTTCAGCTGACCTTGCGAATACATGCCGATGATTTCCTTGATCGCGTCCTCCACCGTCTTCTTCGGCCGGAACCCGGTCGCAAGCAGACGATCGGAATTGACCCGGTAACTGCGCGGATCGTTGGACGGCGTCACCACGATCTCGGCCTTACGTGCTTGGTAACAAGCTTGGCGATGTCGAGAATTGAGATGTTCTCGAAACCGGCATTGTAAATGCCGGTATGTTCGGGATGATCGAGCAGGAACAGATAGAGATCGGTGATGTCGTCGATATGGATGTTGGGCCGGGTCTGGTCGCCGCCGAACACTGTGATGCGGCCATTCATCAGTGCCTGCATCGTCAGCATGTTCACGGAAACATCGAGCCGCTGCCTCGGCGAATAGCCGCAAACGGTGGCTGGCCGCACGATCTGCACCACCATATCGTCCTTGTAGGAGAGCACGATGCGCTCGCCGCACATCTTGGTCTTGTTGTATTCGGAGATCGGCAGCAGCTCGAGATCTTCGGTGACCTGCTCCTCCTCCTTGACGCCGTAGACGCTGCCCGACGAGGCGTAGATGAAGCGCTTGATGCCATGGCGCTGGGCGCGGTCGGCGAGCTGCATGGTGGCGAGGCAGGAGATCTCCCAAGTCAGCTTCGGGTCGAGATCGCCGCAGGGATCGTTGGCCACGCTGGAGAGATGGATAATCGCGTCGACGCCGCTCAGATCGATCTCGTCCGGGTTGCGGACGTCGCCCTGGACCACGTTCAGATCGGGATGCGGCTCGAGGAAATTGCCGAACCACATGATGTCGAACGCGACGACCTGATGGCCCGCCTTTAGTAGCTTCGGAACGAGCACGCTGCCCTTATAGCCGCACGCGCCGGTCAGAAAGATTTTCATAAAGATCCCTTATTGATCTTTTCAGTTAGCTTCTGTTCGGAACGATTGAACCGCGCAGCCGTCGAAGATTATTTTAGGATTGGAGAGCTAGGGTCCCTGCCGGCGGCCCGGCTGTTGAAATCAGAGTTCGCGCGGCGCAAGCTATCTATATTGCCGATATCACGGTGGTAGCCATCGGTTTCCACGCACAGGAATTCGCCGAGGAAACTCGGAATGACTTCCGTTGACAGATCAACGTCGTTTTTTCCCATGCAGCAATCGTGTCGAGTACGCTCGGTTCAAAAACGTAAACCGCACCGTTTGCAAGATTGCCGGGAGGATTTTTGACCTTTTCGTGAAATTCCAGCACGGTACGCTGCGCGTCGAGTTCGAGTATGCCGCAAGATGAAGGATCATCGGTCCGGAACCCGAGCATCGTGATGACGTGGCCTTGAGGACGATTCCGATGCGCACGCAACAGCCCAGCGACATCGAAATCGGTTAGATTGTCCGCGTGCGCAAGCAGAAATGGTTGGCCCTGCAACCAGTTCTTATTCGCTAGCGCCATTCCGCCGGTGCCAAGCAGGACTCTTCGTGCACGAGGTCAATCCGCGATCTCCAGCGTGAGGCTCGCAACGTGATTTCGGACCTGCTTGCGAGCCAATGAGTGTTGATCAATATTCTCTCTATTCCACGCTGAAAAGCAGATCCAACCAGTAGTCCAGTAGAGGTCGTCCCCCGATCTCGACGAGACATTTTGGTTTTGTGTCTGTGACTGGACGCAATCGCTCGCCTCGACCGGCCGCGAGAAGCAGGGCGCGCATGTCAATGCCAGTGAGTCGCGAAATCAAACTTGGAGTCGTCGATCTCGGTCAAAATATCGGAGACCGTTAGCGGAGCGTTTCCAACCCGCGACACCTGCAATGCGGCAGCGATCGCACCGAGATAGGCGCTTTGCCAGATGTCTGCTCCGGTCCTTAAGTGACATCGCAGCGCTCAGAAAAAAACTGTCACCGGCGCCGGATACGTCTTTGGGAGACGAGTTGAAAGCCGGGAGGCGGTCAGCTGGGAGCGCAGAACTTCGCGGGGCTGGATCACATCCCCTCAGCGCCGAGAGTGATGATGAGATTATCGGTCGCGGCCTTGGAAATTAGCCGCTGCCCGATTGCAGCCAGCCCCGTCTCGAAATCGCTGAAGGCTAACCGTGCTTCGCGTTCGGTTGGGGTAATCAGCGCCATTCTTTGAAACGAGACACGTCTCCAATTTGGGACGACGCTTGGCTGTCCGCCGCCATCATGATGCTACGTGCCTGAGCTCGCTCGGTTATCGCGTCGACAAGCGGCTGAGGCAGGCAGCCGTAATTGAAGCAGGAAAACAGGATAAGATCCGCCTTTGGCAGGGCTGTTTCAACCGTTTGCAGGATTTGCTTTTGGATCTCCCGGCTGGCCGGATGATGTCTTAAATAATTTACTCGCAAGAGCGTTTTAGACAACGCGCGGAAGCGCTGCTTTCGTGTGGTGGGCCGGGTGCTATCGACAAAGAAATGATGATTAACACCCTGTCTTCCCAGCTCGTTGCGAGCAAAGTCGGCGAATTCGTCTTGGCCTGTAACAGTGCAGTAGTTTACGTCGGCTCCTAAGCCATTCGCGTGTGCCGCAACCGCCCCGGAGCCTCCAACAAATGTCTTCGATGCGATTGGCGTAACTACGATCGTAGGATCTTCCTGAGACATGCCAATCGGATCGCAAGAGACGTATTCGTCAATGATCAAGTCTCCGATTACCAGCACGCGCATTCCTGCGATCTTGCCAAGAGTTGAATGCAGCGAGGACATGTCGAAGCCGTGACGATCAGGAAAATCGCTAGGCTTCGAAATCGAAGAATGATTTGGTTCGGAGTATTCACGCTCCAGAAGAGCTAGTGAGGTGAAGCCGACCTCTCCAGAGCTGAACACCAACCGTCCACCATACGTTTCGACTATGGTCTTCTCTGGATTAAGACGGGTTTCAAATTCCTTGCCTTTGACGACAACGTCAGGCTGGAGTGTTGCGATGAATGCCGTTGGCGACGCGTCGAGCGGAACCGCGTGCTTTACCATCGCGATCGAACGCACGTTCTCCAATCGCATTTCCTGCGGCAGCGATACTCCTGGACTGTTGTCGTGGTTTACTCCGACGACCAACACGTCAGCTTGTTCAGCTGCGAATTTGAGTAGTCTAAGGTGACCGGGATGTACGGCATTGAAATTGCCAGACACAAAGGCAATCTTGGCGCTGGGCTCACATAGGTCACGCAGTTCGCTGGCTGCCGTTTGACAAGCACCTGATCGTTCGAAAAAGTTCAAAGCCGCCCCCATCACGCCCGATGTAGACACCAATGCGACTTTTAGTTGCGAACGTCAACAGAGCTCGCCTTATTGCAAAAGCAACCCTACCGTGTCTTTGAAGGCCGTTCAGATTTCTATCGTAGAATCAGACTAATCTCTACGGAATCACTGTGCTTTATCCCCCGAAGCCTCATCATGAAATAGTGAGAAATGGTGAGAAACAATGAAAGTCGCTTTGTTAGAAATTTGCGAGACGCGACGAGCGAAAGTGAATTGACATTTCGTGGAATGAACGGGGCGGCAAAAGGAAGCCGAATTAACTAGGCGGGACGCGAGATTTGGCAGCGCTACTTGTCAACAGGCGGCTTTTTTGAAATTCGAATTTCGCCGCGTGTGGGGATCAGAACCACTCGGCCGTACTCAGCATAGAACTCGCAGCGCGGTCTAGCGCGAAGCACTTTCAACTTCGTATAAAATATTGATTTTGTTGTCGTTTTAGCGGAAGTGGCGCCAACCGAGACCAATTGATTTTATTGGCTAAATAGAAATAATCCGAAGTCAATCCACGCGCTGCGCCAAGTGGCAACTAAAAAGCCGCCCCTCGAAAAGGGCCGCCCCGTTATTCATCAGGCGCTAATTTGAAGGCCCGGAGCGGCTATGTTTCTGAAAGACAGCATTGTCGCTCAGTTGCCAACGTCGAGCAACGCAGGCGCGCTTCGATTGATGAAGATCGATCGAGATCCTCTCGAGTTATGGCCTCTTGTTCTCTGCGCGCGGCGCATGGCTGCTTGAAAACGCCCAACCGACACCGCACTCGACAGATATCGGGGTTGCGCTAACCTCTCCCTCAAGAACGTGGCGGTCGATAAAAAAGCCACGGCGAGCGGGAGGCTTTCATGAAGAGGATAGCGGCTGCGGCCGTGATGGTTGTTCTTGCAGGCGGGGTATCCGCGCAGACGCTCGAAGATCTCAGGAACGACGGCAAGAATCCCGATAACGTGCTCACTTATGGCATGGGCTATAGCCTCAACCGCTACAGTCCGCTTAAACAGATCGACAAGGCGACGGTCAAACGCCTGGTACCGATCTGGAACCTCAGCCTTGACAACCAGTGGGGCGAGCAGGCGCAGCCGCTGGTGCTGGATGGGGTGATGTATGTCACCAATGCCAAGGCGACGGTCGCAATCGACGTCGGCACTGGCAAGCAGATCTGGAAAACGCCGGTCGACTGGCTGCCGGAGACGCCACGCGTCGTGTGCTGCGGTGTCTCCAACAAAGGCGCCGCGATTCTCAATGGCAAGCTCTACCGCACGACCCTCGACGCGCATGTGATCGCGCTCGAAATGAAGACCGGCAAGGAGATCTGGAACGAGAAGGCGGCTGAATGGAAGGAAGGCTATTCCATGACGGCCGCGCCATTGATCGCCGACAATGTCCTGATCACCGGCATTTCCGGTGCGGAGTTCGGTATTCGCGGTTTCATCGACGGCTGGGATCCCGAAACGGGCAAGCACCTCTGGCGCCACTATACGATTCCGGCGCGCGGCGAACCCGGCAACGAGACCTGGCCGCAGGACACGGACGCCTGGAAGACGGGCGGCGGGTCGAGCTGGATCACCGGCTCCTACGATCCCGACCTTGACCTGACCTATTGGGGCACGGGCAATCCGGCGCCCTGGTCGTCGCAATCGCGACCCGGCGACAACCTTTTCACCGCGTCGGTATTGGCGATGCGGCCGAAGACTGGCGAGGTCGTCTGGCACTACCAGTTCACGCCGAACGACCAATACGATTACGACGGCAATTGGGAAATGATCCTGGGCCAACTCGACATCGACGGCGCCAAACGCAAGGTGCTGATGCAGCTCAACCGCAACGGCTTTCTCTATGTGATCGACCGGGCCAGCGGCCAATTGATTTCCGCCAAGCCGTTCGAGCGGGTGAATTGGGCGAGCGGCGTCGACATGAAGACGGGACGTCCGATCGAAACCGACGTCGCCAGGAAATTGCGCGCCGGAGAACAGGTCGAGATCTGGCCGACGCAGCGCGGTGCCAAGAACTGGCCGCATGCTGCGTTCAACCCCGAGACTGGGCTGCTCTATGCCAACACCATGCACTCGGCGCGCCTGTTCAAGCAGCTGCCGACCGGACCTTACGTACCCGGACAGCGTTATATGTTCGTGGAAAATCTGCCGTCCAAGCAGCCAGAGGGCGAGCCGATTGGTCATGTCGACGCGATCGAACCGCTGACTGCCAAGCAGGTGTGGCGCGCGCCGCTGTGGGACCATCCGCAATGGTCAGCGATCGTCGCCACCGGCGGCGGATTGCTGTTCACCGGCAAGGAAACCGGCGAATTCATTGCCATCGACGCTGAGAACGGCAAGACGCTGTGGCAATTCCAGACCGGCTCCGGCATCAATGCGCAGCCGATCACCTACACTTACAAGGGTAAGCAATATGTCACCGTGCTGTCGGGATTAGGCGGCGTATACGCGAACCAGGCGCGCGAGGCGCTCAGGGACGTGCCGCCGGGCGGCTCGGTATGGACCTTCGCCCTGTTGCCGGATTGAAGACGTCAAGTCGTATTTCAGCCTTCAAGACGGGGACGGGGTTAAGGCTTCAGGAATGATAAAACTGACGACCGGAACAGGTCTCGCAGCGGCCGTTGCGCTGTTTTGCGCAGCCGCCTCTGCTCAAGAGCAGAGCTTCTCACCGCAACAGATCGCGACCGGCGCCGAAATCTTCGCCCGCAACTGCTCCCCGTGCCATGGAGCACGGATGCAGGACCCGGAAGGCGCGTTTGACTTGCGCAAGTTTCCACCTGCCGAGCACGACCGTTTCGTGCGTTCTGTGACCAACGGCAAGAGCCAGATGCCCGCGTGGGGCGACCTGCTCAAGAGCGCCGACATCGAGGCATTGTGGGCTTATGTCACGACGGGCGAGAAGAAATAAGCCTGCGGCCAACGGTGCAGCCGCGATTGCTTAGAAATCGATGCAATGCTCAGGCCTGACCCTTCGGCGTATATTGGCCCAGCACGCATTTGTAGCTTTGCAGTCTCCAGCTCCGGTACGGGCCGTTTTGTAGCCACTCCGCGATGCCGGCTTGGGCATGAACCGAGCAGTCCATCATCGAAATACTGGACTGGTCGCTGTTGGTGACAACTTTTTCCAGGCAGATCTGGCCGTTGCACAAGAGTGCGACGAGAGTGACGAGCATAGGGTCTCCATCGAAAGGTATGATTTGGTGGATTTTACCATGCAGCGTTCGTGCCAAAATGCGGGCGCACAAAATCGTCCCCCGTATGCGTACGGAAGACGCCAACATCCTATCAGCCCACCGGACGACACTCCGGTTCGGCAAAAGAGGACCTCGCCACCCGTCAGGGGCGAGGCCGTAAGTTGCGGGTCAGGGAGGAGGCTGGAATAGACCCGTCCTTGTTTCCCGGTCAGCGAAGGGCATGACCGGTTTGGTGTATTTCAGTTCAAGCGGCCTTTGATTTCGCCACATGGCCGGCAATCGCATCCATGAGCCCGGGAGACAGACAGTCATAGGGTTCAAGGCCCAATTCCTTGAGACGGTGGCGGATACCGTCCATCTGCTCGGGTTTCACGCCGGACTCGATGACCGAGGAAACGAATGCCGCAAATCCCGGAGCGGCTGATCCCGATTCCTGGAACAACTCCGGATGAATGAAGTCGAGACCGTAGAACGGATGCCCCTTGTTTTCGATGCGGCCAAACATATGCGTGCCGCAGACCTTGCAGGCGTGCCGCTGGATGGTCTTCGAGGCATCGACGATGTGAAGCTTGTCACCATTCTCAAGCACGGTGACGTTCTCTCGCGGTACAACGGCAACGACGGAGAAAATGGCGCCCTCCGGCTTCCAGCACTGAGTGCAGCCACAGGCGTGGTTATGCGCGACGTCGCCCTTGACACCAACCTTGACCGCCTTGTCCTTGCATTTGCAGACGAGTGTCCCGCCGGCAAAGCTGCCTGAGCCTTTCTTCACACCGTTGTCGACCGAGGGATGGATATGAACGTTCATGGGCCGATCCTCCTTGCGTTTGAAAATTTTGTTAGTACACGACGACCGATCGAATCGATTTTCCTTCATGCATCAGATCAAAACCCCTGTTGATGTCTTCGAGCTTGAGCGTGTGCGTAATCATCGGGTCGATCTGAATCTTTCCGTCCATGTACCAATCGACGATTTTCGGTACGTCGGTGCGGCCGCGGGCGCCGCCGAACGCCGTGCCTTTCCAGACGCGGCCTGTGACGAGCTGAAAAGGCCGGGTGGCGATTTCCTTGCCGGATTCGGCAACGCCGATCACCACGGATACGCCCCAGCCGCGGTGACAGGCTTCGAGGGCCTGGCGCATCACGGTGGTATTGCCGGTGCAGTCAAAGGTGAAATCGGCGCCGCCGTCCGTTAGCGTCACCAGATGCTGCACGATATCGCCCGTGACCTTCTTCGGATTGACGAAGTCAGTCATGCCGAATCTACGACCCCATTCTTCCTTGGAGTCGTTGATATCGACGCCGATGATCTTGTTGGCGCCGACCATCTTCGCGCCCTGGATAACATTGAGCCCGATACCGCCCAGACCGAACACGACGACGTTGGCGCCCGGCGTTACCTTGGCAGTGTTGACCACGGCGCCGACTCCAGTCGTAACACCACAACCGATGTAGCAGCTCTTGTCGAAGGGAGCGTCGTCGCGGATTTTCGCGACCGCGATTTCCGGAAGTACTGTGAAATTCGAGAACGTCGAGCAGCCCATGTAGTGGTAGATGGTCTTGCCCTTGTAGCTGAAGCGCGAGGTGCCATCCGGCATCACGCCCTTGCCTTGGGTCGCGCGTATAGCCGTGCACAGATTCGTCTTCTGGCTCAGGCAGCTTTTGCACTGGCGGCATTCGGGCGTGTAGAGCGGAATAACGTGATCGCCCGGTTTTACCGACGTCACCCCGGAGCCGACCTCGCGAACAATGCCTGCGCCCTCATGGCCGAGGACGGACGGAAAGAGCCCTTCGCTATCGAAGCCGTCGAGGGTATAGGCATCCGTGTGGCAAATGCCGGTCGCCTTGATCTCGACCAGGACCTCGCCTGCCTTCGGCCCTTCGAGATCGAGCTCAACGATCTCCAGCGGCTTCTTGGCTTCGAAAGCGACGGCGGCGCGTGTCTTCATGATTTGGTCCTGTTGTTCCAGACTATTTTTTCGTGCCCATGCAGGAATCCTCGGCCTTCGTGTAGGCCGGCGACTTGTCTTCGTGCTTTGCCGGGCGTACGCGTCCAACGGCATCGTTGGAGCGCGCTCTCAGGTAGACGAAAAGATCGTCCAGGTAGCAGGTCACGTTCGGATTATTGCCGAATGCCGGCATCACGTTCTCCTGCGCTGTGTTGACGTTCTTGCGGCCGCTGGCAACGATGGACAGGAACTCGCCGTAGCTCATCGTCTTCAGCGAATCCTTCAGCGCTGGCGCATAGCTCGATCCCATGCCGTCAGGCCCGTGGCACACATGGCATTCGGAGTGATATCGCCGGTATCCGGAATAAGTGTACCAATCGACGGTGCCGTCAGCCTGAATTTTGTAAGTCGGATTTCCTTCCTTATCGAGATACTTGCTGTTTTCGGATTTTACCGCGGCGGGATCACCCGAACCGTCGGCGAAGGCTACCCCTCCGGCAGCGATCAGCATGGTCGCTGCGGTCAGCAATTGAATCATACGCAAGTGCATTGTCCTCAGCTGTCGATGTCACGTCATCCGGCGCGCGGCACCGCCACGCGCCGGAACGAGGTTCTTCAGCTCACTGCGGCAGCGCGAACACCGTGAGTGCTCCGCCGAGTGCGGTGTAGTTGCTAAGCGCCGCGTAGCCACCCACCGCGCCGAGACCTGCAGTCGGGTCAGTCAGGCCGGCCGCAAGGCCGATGCCCGCCCAGCCACCGACGCCGGACAACACGGCAATGTATTGCTTGCCGTCATGCTCGTAGGTGGTGACGTTGCCGATGATACCGGACGGAGTTTTGAACTTGTAAAGCTCCTTGCCGGTCTTCGCGTCGACCGCCTTCAGATAGCCCTCCAGCGTTCCGTAGAAGACGACGCCGCCGGCGGTTGCGAGTGCGCCTGACCAGACCGAGAACTGTTCCTTGTTCGACCAGACGATCTTGCCCGTCTTGCCGTCCCAGGCAATGAAGTTGCCCATGTTGGTTTCGCCGGGAGGCGGATACATCGACAGCGTCGCACCGACATAGGGCTGACCGGCGGTGTAGCTCACCTTGAACGGTTCGTAGTCCATGCAGACATGGTTGGTCGGAACATAGAACAACTGCGTGTCCGGCGAGTAGGCGGCGGGCTGCTCGTCCTTGGAGCCGAGCGCGGCCGGGCAGATGCCCTTGTTGTTGTGATCCTCGCCCTGTTTGTCGGTCGAGTATTCGTCAAGTACCTTCGGCCGGCCATAGGTCGGCGAGTTCTTGTTCATGTCGACGCCGGAGGTCCAGTTGACCTTCGGATCGAACTTCTGCGCAACCAACAGTTCGCCGTTGACGCGATCGAGCGTATAACCGATGCCGTTACGATCGAAATGGGTCAGCAGCTTGTGTGCTTTTCCGTCGATCGACTGATCCGTGAGGATCATCTCGTTGACACCATCAAAGTCCCACTCGTCGTGGGGGGTCATCTGATAGACCCACTTCGCCATGCCGTTATCCGGACTGCGGGCAAAAATGGTCATCGACCATTTGTTGTCGCCGGGGCGCTGCTTCGGATTCCAGGTCGAGGGATTGCCCGAGCCGTAATAGACGAGGTCGAGCGACGGATCGTAAGCGAGCCAGCCCCACGTGCAGCCGCCGCCGATCTTCCATTGATCGCCTTCCCAGGTCTTCAGGCTCGAATCCTTGCCGACCGGTTTGCCGAGTGCCGTGGTCTTGTCGGGGTCAACCAGGATCTGGTCATCCGGACCTTCGGAGTAGGCTTTCCAGACCTGCTTGCCGTCCTTGACGTTATAGGCGGTCATGCTGCACTGGACGCCGAACTCGCCGCCGGACGTGCCGACCAGAACCTTGTCCTTGACGACCATGGGCGCCGAGGTTCCCGTTTGCCCTTTGCTGGGATCGCCGTTGGCTATCGACCACTCGACGTTGCCGTTCTTTGCGTTGAGCGCCACCAGTTTGTCGTCGGCTTGATGCAGGAAGATCTTGCCGTCGGCATAAGCGAGGCCGCGGTTGACGGTATCGCAGCACATCACCGGAATGACGTTCGGATCCTGCTTCGGCTCATAGCTCCAGACGATTTTGTTTTCGTTGGAAAGGTCAAGAGCGTAGACCTTGTTGGGGAAGGGGGTGTGAACGTACATCATATTGTCGATGATCAGCGGCCCACCTTCGTGGCCACGCAGTACGCCGGTCGAGAAGGTCCAGGCGACCTGCAATTTGCCGACGTTGGAGGTGTTGATCTGCTTGAGCTTGGAATAGCGTGTGTTGGCGTAATCGCCTGTCGGCATCGCCCACTCGGCCGGATTTTGCGACAATCGATTTAGTTGGTCGTTGGCTACAGCGCTTCCCGCGGCGAACGCCGCGATGGCACCGAGACCGGTCGCGAATAGTACCTTTCGCATCGTAGTCCTCCCAGTTTAGAGCCTTGGGTTTCCGCAGAACGCGGCCCAGTTTCGAGGTCTTGTTGCCTCTATGCCTATCTGCTTCGGAAGGTTGATACTTGCCCGAGAGCGAATCCCTTTTGCTCGTAAGCGAAGCGCGATTAACTTTTTCATCCCGCCCGCACCGACGGCCGAGTTCCAGATTTGAATGTTGCGGAGCATCAATCTCTGCGGGAGCCAACCCGTCGATGTTTCCCTTGACGTCGTGGAAACTTAGACAGAGGATTGGCAGCGAGACAGCAAGAGTGACGCCTTACGGTCGCCTCAACTTGGCCTCAACTTGGATGTCCCTTGCCCGTGACTGGCTGCACGGTTGACCTCAAATCGGTGGCGGGAAATGGCTGACACGGTTCATTCGCTCAGCACTGCAGGGTTGGGGCCGAAGAGGCAGATCCAATATTGGTCAGATGCGTTGACCGATCTCTGCGGCCGGTTTGCCGTCGACTCGCTCGATGGATCGACGCTGGAGGCCCGCATCAACTACACGACGGTTTCGAAACTGAAGCTGTGCCAGATCGAAGCAAGCCAGCATCGGATCGCGCACGCTCCTTCGCCGAGCCACGCCAGCGAACATCCCTACGTCAAGATACTGTTCCAGACCTACGGGATTTCGTACTTCGAGCAGAATGGCTGTCAGATCCAGATAAGACCTGGCGATTGTCTCGCTTATGACGTTTCCTCTCCGCACACCATCATCAGCCCCGCGCTGACGCGGCACGAGGTTGTCATTGTGCCTAAGGAGTTGTTGCGGGAACGCGGGTTCCACTTCGGCAAGATGTCGGCCTGCAAACTGTCAGCACTGGCGGGGACGGGCCGCATCGCGCACGACTTCGTGCATGCTGCTTTCGGCGAGGCCGGCAAATTATCGGCAAACAGCGCGGCGGGCGTTGCCGAAACGTTGATCGATTTGTTGTTGCTGCCGCTGCGGGAGGCGGACACGGCATTTGATCGCGTCGGTCCCGAAGCGATGTATGTGCGGGCGCAAGCCTTTATCCGCGAACATCTGCGCGACCCGGAACTTTGCATCGATCGGATTTCAGCCTCGCTTGGATGCACGAAGCGCTACCTGCACATGCTGTTCAGCGAACGTGGCATGACCGTTAGCGACTACATCTGGCGGGCACGATTGCAGCATTGCCGCCAGGAGCTTGAAGCACATGGGGGCAAGACGATCACAGACGTCGCGTTCTCCTGGGGATTCTCGAGTTCTTCGCATTTCAGCCGCGCGTTCCGGAAATGCTTCGGCTTTTCACCCTCGGCCATCAACAAGGGGCCGCATGGCGGCGTCCCGGCCGACGCCATCTGATCAGCCGATCAGCTTGAAGGAGTGTCCGGGCAGGCGCTGGGTCTCGGTTTGCTGCCGCGTTTGTCGATAGGTACGCGGCAGTTATCGATGCGCTGCTCGTCCGTCCATTTCGGGCCGAGCCGTTCCTTTCCGGTCAATGTCGGCCGGTGTCTCTCCACCGTCGGGCCGGTCGTCGAATTGCGTGTTCCATCCTGAGCTTGTGCGCAGGAGGTAAATCCGATGAGTGCCAGCGCGCCGATCCTTCGAAGCGGTAATCTCATGAGGACCTCTCCTTGAGCCTTGCATCTCGCTTCCGCTAGCAAATCCAGGACCTCCAGCACCACCCGGAACCTGAAGTTCGAGGACCCGTTTCAATCGAATGCGTTCAACGACAGCTCGAATTTTCTTACACGGGAGATCAAAATGCTATCGCGCCGATCTATCCTTTTGTTATCCGGAGCATTTATGGCTGGGCCATCATCGTCCGCTTTGGCCGCTCCGGGACCAGATCCGATCAAGATGTTCGACCTCGATGCCGACGGCACGCTCGATCTCGGCGAGGTCAAGAAAGCCGCCGCAGGCCTGTTTGCGCAGCTCGATCACGATCACGATGGGACGCTCGACAAGCGCGAATTGGCGGGACGCTTGAGCGGGCACGAGTTTGCCGCCGCTGATCCCGACCATGATGGCACTTTGACCATGGACGAGTATCTGGCGGTTGTCGAAAAACGTTTCAATGCGGCCAATCGGGACGGCGACGGAACGCTCGACGCGAAGGAATTGCGAACCCCGGCAGGGCGAGCGTTACTTCGTCTGTTGAAGTAAAACTGATTTGCGGCGCGTAACGTGCTGACCCTTGCGCCAAACGCGCGGCGGTTTTACGTTCGCGTCGGTGCGAGTGTTGCACCATCACTTGGGAGAGCCTTATGACCTGGAAAACTCCAAAGATCGTTGAAGTGCCGGTCGGCATGGAGATCAACATGTACGCCTGCGCGGCGCGCAAATAACTGCAAAGCGTTCTGCCCGGCTCTTGGCACTCAGGTGTTGAGGGCCGCGGCAGGCGTCGCCGCTTTCCTTTCCATTTCCTGTGATATCCCCGATAGTCGACGGTGAGTGCACGAGCTCGCGTCCGTAGATTTCAAATCTCGGGTCACATCGATGGCTCTTGGAATGGAAATGAGTCTTCCCGCAAGCACAGTCCGGGCGGCGATGCTGTGGATACTCCTGCAACCCGCTTGCGCTCTCGCTGAGGGCATCGACACCGAGCACATCTACGGTTTCATGATCGGCTCGGATGTCGGCGATGCCGGTGAACGCGAATTCCAGACCACGAGCACGGGACGATTTTCGAAACAGGCGGGAAGTTACGACGCGCTCGGGCAGGAGTTCGAGCTGGAATTCGTACCCGTCAAGAATTTCCGGATTGAGATCGAGACGACGTTTGCGGCTTACGATATCGCATCCGTTCCGGGATTGGTGGATCGTACGCAGGCCGGCTGGCAAGGAGCCGCGCTGGATTTGCGCTACAAGTTCCTCGATCGCGAAACGGCTCTCTTCGGACTGACGTTGGGACTCGAGAGCCATGGCAACCGGATCGATGAGACTACCGCGTCGCAAGTCCAGAATGTCGGAAACCAGCTGACACTGGCGCTGGAGCGGGACCTGATTCCTGGCCGTGCAGTGGCAACGCTCAACCTGGGTTATGAGCCGGAATGGACGCACTTCGCCGGTGCGCCAACCGCCGAACAGGATTCCACGCTCTCGGCCGCATTAGGGGTCATGGCGCGGGTGCGACCCGATATTCTGCTCGGCGGTGAAGCGCGTTATTTTCGTAAATTTGAGGGGATCGGCCTGAATGAACCGGCAGGGGAGGCCTTCTTCGTCGGCCCGACCGCGTATTTCCGTCTCTCAGACCGCGCACGTCTCACTGCGAGCTGGAGCATTCAGGCATGGGGGCGTCCCGCTGGCACGAGTGCGACGCTGGATCTGGTCAATTTCGAGCGCCAGCAGGCGCGAGTGATATTTGGTCTTAACTTCTAGTTCGGCATGATCGTAGTTAGTATGCCAGTGAAACTTTAAACCAGCCGGTCCCGTAGCTGGTTGTGCTATCGATCAAGAAGATGGGCCGAAGGATACCGGCATGAATGCGATCGAGCTGATCATTACCGTCTGTGCTGTCCTGTCGCCGAATACCTGCGAGGAAAGGCACTTGTCGTTTTCCGCCGAGTTCTCCCTGCAACAATGCACCATGAATGCGCCCCCCTATATCGCGCAGTGGATCGGAGAGCACCCGAAGTGGACGGCCATGAAATGGCGCTGCCAATATCCGCATAGTCGGGAAAAGGCCGATCAGGGCCGCCCTATCGCCGGCTAAAGCTCGCTCCGTCCACTACTTGTTGCAATCCTTCAGATCCTTGTCGGAAATTGAAAACACGGCATCGGCCTTGATTTCGATATCCCGAACGAGACACTGCCTGGCGTCGCGATAACCGACTTTGGCGTCGTAGCGTCCCGGTTCCACGCTGGTAATCCGCAGACGCTCGTCGTGATCGACCTCCTTGTCCTTGTCGTTCAAGGTCTGGTTCGGCCCCCATTTGTCCTTGCCGGCCAGTGACAGTTGAAAATTGGAGATCGTCGACGTGGTCAGGTTCCAGAAGCGGATTCCCTTGCCCTGCGCCTGTGCAGAAGCTGGCAAGAACAACGAAAATAAACAGATCGCAATCAACGTGCGCGGCATGGCGTCCTCCCCAATAGTTCGTCCGTCCCGGCTGGCATCGTGAGCCAATTTCGCGAGCAGCGGCTTTTCATTAGCAAAACGATAGCATAGCTTTTCCATACTGGAGAAACGCCATGACATCCGCCGGATGGACAAGACTGATTTTCGCAGCGCTTGGCGGCCTGGCGGGAATAACTGCGGGGGCCCGTGCCGAGAAGGTCAACGATTACCCGACATCGGCAAGGGCTGAGTACGTGTTCGGCTGCATGAAGGCCAATGGCGAAACGCGACAGTCGATCGATCAGTGCTCCTGCTCAATCGACATCATTGCTTCGCTGTTGCCGTTTGACCGATACGTCACCGCCGAAACGGTGCTGAGCATGTCGCAGGTTCGCGGCAACCTTGGCACGCAGTTCCGCTCATCAGAACAGGCGAAGAGCGCGCTCGATGATCTCAGGCGCGCGCAGGCCGAGGCCGAAGTGAGGTGCTTTTAGAGACAAGCGTGAGCGCCTTGCATTAGGAAAGGCCGCCTTAAGTACCGGAATCGTCGACATGCCATTCCTTTTGAAAGACGTGGCCTGACGTATCCTTGGCTACGGCGCGGAAGGTCTTGGCGCCGTTCGAGATGTAGGTGAAGCGGATATTTGGATCTTCCGAGATCGAAATGCCGCCTTCCATCGATAGCACGGGGCTGTTGTCCTGCCACAGATGCAATTCGTCGATGAAGAAGGCCGGAATGTAGAGATGCGTGATCTGGTCCATCTGCAGACCGGAATTGTTGGGATGCCCGATCATGACCTGAGCTTCGCGCGCGCCGTTGGCCGGTCCCTGATCACCCCGGCTGAATTGCCGGTATTTCATCTGGCCGAGCCGGTTGCGGGCCTCCTCTACATTCTTCACAGCCGGCGCGGAACAGCCACCCGATGCCTTCACATAGGTTTTGACAACGTAAAGCCTGCCGTCGCTGAGTTCGGCCACCGCGTGAACATTGGTGTAACTGTTGACGCGAACGCGCGTCGATATTTCCGACACCCGCGCGTCGGGCCCGATCTCGAATTTGGCCGCCATCGGCGCCGGATTTTGATCGATGACGAGCGTGATCGCCTTCAGGCGCCGGCTGTCGCCGACGGCAAGCTTCGTTCGGAGCGTCACGGGAACAATCGCGGCATCCTCGGCGCGATAGGGCATTTCGATGGCGATGACGTCGGTCCCATCGTTCATCGGGCGATTGTTGAAGATATCTTGAACAAGACCCGGCCAGGGGTCGGCAGGCTCGGCCGCGCCGGACGTTGAAACGCCCATGGTCAGTGCCACGCTCGACAGCGCCAAGAAGCAAAGCAGACGAAGACGGAACATGGTCGCGCTCCTCATGTGGATCGAAGCAGCAACTGATTTCATACAACCTATCGCGTTTGCTATTCCCACTCAATCTCGGAAAATGCTGCAGTTGCGTTGCGCGCGTTATAGTCATCGAACAACTGCCATCGCGATCGCTCAGACGCTGCGGCCGAGGCCGCCGCCACGCTGATCGATGCGCCCCGCTTGATCAATGCTCGAACGTCGGCTGCGAGCGTTTCGAGATAACGGCGTTCGTCGGCGAGAGCCGTCGGCCATTGGCTCACGGGGCCGTGACCGGGAACCACACGCTCGGCCGGTTGCTTGGCTAAATCGTCCATCATCCGCAGCCAACCGCGAACACTGCCGTCCATCACAGGGATATGGTCCAGGAAGACGAGATCGCCCGCGAACAAGATTTTCGCCGTCTCGTCGAGCACGGTGAGATCGCTGTCGCTGTGAGCAGCGGGCCATGCCTGCAGAACGAGGGCGCGACCGCCAAGGTCAAGCCTGAGCGATCCATCCACCAGCACCGTGGGAGGTATGATCCGCACCTCGTCGATCAGGCCGTCGCCCATGATTTTGCGGAAAGCATCGAGATAAAATGGGCCGCGCGCGGCAAGTGCCTGCGGCAAATTCTTGTGTCCGACGAAAGCGGTTTCGTCACCGATAAAAGCGGCGTTGCCGAACACATGATCGGGATGGCCATGGGTATTAATGACGTAGCGGATCGGTTTGTCGGTCCGGGCGCGAATGGCGGCGAGCAGTTCCCGTCCTTCACGAACGCTGCCACCGGTGTCAATGACGGCGACCGCGTCGTTGCCGACGACAAATCCGACATTGGCGATGGCGCCCTCGTTCTCCCGCGTCATCAGAGCGATGGCTCCAATATGGACATAGAGGCCGGGCGCAATTTCGGTGACAGGGAGTTGTTGCTGTTGTGCATGTATGAAGGGCGAGGTGAGGAGCGCGGCAAGCAGCGCCACCAGCAGATGGCGATGGCTCGTCCGTTGGCCTGATCTTTTCATCCACATTCACGGTTCCGATTTGCGTCGCAATACGCCTTCGAAGCGTCGCGGATTATCCTGTTGCACGCCAAGATCGGGGAGCATAGCATTTTGATGGGAGAGTGGCGCTAGCTGAGGACAGCAATCGATGACGCATGCCACGCTCAAACGCTCTCTACTCATGCCGCTTCTAACGATGGTGACGATTCTCGTTGGCGGCGATTGCGTACGAGCGCAGTCGGACAACGAGGGTCTCGATCTTTCGATCGAGCTTGTCGATCCCAAGGTATTGAGGGTTTGCGCCGATCCGCGCAACCTGCCGTTCTCCAACGAAAAAGGCGAGGGGTTCGAGAACAGGCTCGCCGAATTGCTTGCAGCGAAGCTGCAGAAGACGATCGACTACATGTACTTCCCGCAAGCGACGGGCTTCGTGCGTATGACGCTCGGTGCGCATCGCTGCGACGTCATCATGGGCTTTCCTCAAGGAGACGATCTGGTTCAAGGCACCAATCCGTATTACCGGACGGCCTATGCGCTAGTCTCAAAGCAGAACTCAGGTCTCGAAGATGTCACGGTGCTTGAAGACGCTCGTCTCAAAGGCAAACATATCGGCATCGTCGCAGGCACGCCGCCCGCCACCAATATGGCGGTCAACGGTCTGATGGCGAACGCCAAACCATATCCGTTGATGATCGACACCCGCGTGGATTCGTCGGCCGAAGCCATGATCAACGATCTTAACAAGGGCGAGATCGATGCTGCGATTCTCTGGGGCCCAATGGCGGGCTTCTACGCTAAAAAGGCCAATCCGCCGCTTCATGTCGCACCGCTCGTCAATGAGAAGACGGGACCTCAGCTTGTCTACCGCATCGGCATGGGTGTTCGTCGCGCCGACCAGAACTGGAAACGGCTGCTCAATCGGCTGATCCAGGAGAATCAACCGGAGATCAACAAGATCCTGGTCGAATATGGCGTGCCGCTGCTCGACGAGAATAACCGATCGATCGCCTTGGAGACGGCAAAGTCGCCATGATCCGGCACGTAGCCAGTTGGGCGCTTGCGCTTATCGCGCTTGTTGGCGCTGTATGCGCGGAAGAGCTCGTGCCCGAGCCGCAGGGCTATCGCACCGACGACTATCGGGCACCGGTTCCCGATACGCTGGCAGGTGCGCGCGTGCTTTCAACAGCGGAGGCGGAAGCCATCTGGCGTAAAAAGGCCGGCGTGTTTATCGACGTGTTGCCGCGCCCGCCAAAACCGGCCAATCTTCCCGCCGGTACCATCTGGCGCGACAAGCCGCGCTTGAATATTCCCGGCAGCATGTGGTTGCCGGATACGGGTTACGGCGCGCTAGCGGCATCAACGGAAAGCTACCTCCGGCAGGGGCTTGCGCGCGCCTCCGGCGGCGATCGCGCCACGCTGATCGTCGTGTATTGCCAGGCTGATTGCTGGATGTCATGGAACGCCGCCAAGCGAACCCTGTCCTATGGCTATTCGAACGTCGCCTGGTATCCGGACGGCACGGACGGCTGGCAGCGGGCCGATCTGCCGACCGAGGAAGCGCAGCCAGAACCGCGAACAGCAGAGTAAACCCAAGCTTGAAAAGTCGCGCGGCGTCTATTCGATTTCCTGCTGAATGGTGCGGCCGAGCGCAAATAGCCGCTGATCAATCGCCGTCGGCACGTCGCAAACAAATTTGACGACGCGGCGGCGGTCTTCAAAGATCCGCGTTTCCCAAACCAACTGATTGCCGAGTTCGTCGATCTTGGACTGATCCGGGGGCGTTGCGTCCTGCAGCGCTTGCAGCGCCAGCGTATCGCTACGGACCTTGTCCGCGGCCTGGCGCTGCTTGCGGGTCACGCGCTCGAGTCCGCCCATGACCGAAGAACGTTCAGCGTTAAGCTGCTCAAACAGACCGGCAAATACGAGTTTGCCGGTTGCCACCTTGTCGGTCCCGGGCGTGGACAGAAAGTCCGTGATTGCCTTTTGCGCGTCTTCGACGGGTGTCTTTCTGGCCGCCGCTTTTTCGACAAGCGCGCTGACGTTGGGATCGTCTTTCCATTTCTGGTCGGCATCGCCGAGCGGGGGCCCCGCCCAGACCGCGGCAAGCGAGATTTCCGGCACCTTGGCTTGCGCGCAGGGCCAGTCAGGATAGCGCGGGTCAGCGGCGAGACAAAGCTCCGTTGATGCGACGGCCGCGATTAATGCTCCGATTGCAGCGCGCAAAATCACGTCTCGCCTCCCGCGGGCCCGCGGCGGATCAATCCACGCGACGGATCATAGGCCAGAATCGCGCCGATCATGAAGACCGCCGTGCACCCGCTAACCACCGCGAGCGAAATCCAGTTGATCTGGCCGTAAAGGGCAAAACGGATCAGTTCGACAGCGTGGGTGAACGGATTGCATTGGCATACGTAGTAGAGCATGGGGCTACCCTCCCGAACCCGCCAGAGCGGATAAAGGGCCGATGAAGCAAAGAACATCGGAAATATCACGAAGTTCATCACGCCAGCAAAATTCTCGAGCTGCTTGATCCCCGAGGAGATCAGCATGCCGAGCGCGCCAAGCATTAGCCCGGACAGGATGAGCGCCGGCAGTACCGTCAGATAGCCGATCGGCGGCGGCGTGATATCCCAGAACCAGGCGATCAGCAGGAAAGCATAGACTTGCAGCAACGAGACGGCCGTGCCGGCGAGTAGCTTGCAAAACAGCAGATACCAGCGCGGCAACGGGCTCACCAGCAGCGTGCGCATGTTTCCCATCTCACGATCGTAAACCATGGAGAGCGAGGACTGCATGCCATTGAATAACTGGATCATCGCCATCAATCCGGGCGCGATGTAGACCTCGTAGGGGATGTAGGTCTCGTAGGGTGGAATGATGGAGATCCCGAGGACCTGGCGGAATCCGGCGGCAAAGATGAACAGCCAAACCAGGGGTCTCACAAGTGCCGACACGAACCGTTCGCGCTGATGCAGAAAACGCAAGGCCTCACGCCACACGATGCCATTCAGGCAGGTGGCATATTCAGCGGGGGAAAAACCTCTCCGATTTTGGTCGAGCGTTACGAAGCTCATGGGGCCAGGCTCCCGGACTGGGCGCCCGTCAACCGCATAAACGCCGAGTTGACGTCGCGCGCGCCAGCTTCTTCGAGCACGCGGGCTACCTCGCCATTCGCCAGGACGCGGCCTTGATGCAGGATCACGAGATTGTCGCTCGGTATAATCTCGTCGAACAGATGGGTCGCCCATAACACGCCGATGCCTTGCTCGGTGACGAGCTGCCGGACATGGCCAAGGATATCGGCGCGGGCCTTGACGTCGAGTCCGACGGTCGCTTCATCAAGCAAAAGTAACCGCGGCCGGTGCAGCAATGCGCGTGCGATCTCGACCCTGCGCATCTGTCCGCCCGAAAGATTGCGCACCTTGCTGCTGGCGCGGTCGGCAAGTCCGATGCGCGACAGCACCTCGTCACTCCTCGACCGCGCATCACGCCGGCCGATGCCATGCAGGGCGGCATGATAAAGCAGGTTCTGCATGACCGAGAGGTCGAGATCGAGCGTGCGAGGCTGAAATACGACGCCCATGAGCCGCAGGGCTTCGCCGGGCGACTGCCCGATATCGTGACCGAAAATCCGGATGCTACCGGCCTGGATTCCGAACAACCGCGTCACCAGCGAAAACAAGGTGCTTTTTCCGGCGCCATTGAGGCCAAGCAAGGCAGTGAAACTCGCAGGCGCGACGGTGAAGTCGACGTCGATCAAAGCCCGCCGCGCGCCATAGGAATGGTTGAGGGCCGAGATCGACAACGCCGGAGTCGCGGCCGCATTGGACCCGACAGATTTGTCCGGAGCGGGGGAGGTGACCGCGGTCGATGCGTCGGAGGTTATCATGGCGAGATCGTCACGCCCCAAGGAAGTTCGCCCACCTGAATCGTTTTGATCACCTTCTTTGAGGCAACATCGATCACCGAGACGTCGTTGGAGACGCCGTTGGTAACCAACAGATATTTCTCGTCCGGCGTGAACGCCATGTGCCAGACTCGCTGGCCCACTAGAAGGTATTTGGTCACGGCGTGGCTTGCCGCATCCACCACGGCGACACGATTGGCCGGGCCGAGCGCGACAAAGGCTGTCTTGTCATCCTTGGTGATCCCGATCCCGACCGGCTGGATGGCCTCGCTCCGCAACCCCGGAATGTCAAAGGTGACCTTGCCGGTAACCGCGTGTTTGACGGGGTCGATGATCGAGACCACACCGCCGATCTCGGAGGAGATCCACAATTCGGAGCCGTCGTGTTTGAATTGGGCAAAACGCGGTCGGGAGTCGACCAACACGTTGCCGACGACCTCCCGCGTCGCCGTATCGATGAAATGCGCCATATTGGTCGTTTCGGAGGTGTTGATCAGGATTTTGTCGTCCGGACTGACCGTCATTCCCTCGGGTTCGACGCCGACCTGTATTTCGCCAAGCCGCGTTCGCTTCTGGATATCGATGACGGTGACGGTGTTGTCGTTCTCGTTGGCGACATAAAGGATTTTGCCGGCGGCATCCTGCGTAAACAGTTCGGGATCTGGCCCGGAGGGCAGGGTATCCACCACCTGCTGGGTCTTTGTATCGATCATCTGAATAGTGTCATCATCACCGACGGCGACCATCACGAACTTGCCATCGCGGGTGAATTCGATGCCTCGCGGCCGCTGACCGACCTTGATCGTGGCCGTAACCACCCATTTGTCGGTGTCGATGACCGAGACGGTATTGCCCTTTTCATTCGAAACATAGGCGATGTAGGCGCACGCCGGACTCGTCGCCAGCCATAGTGCTCCCGCGATAATCAAGTAACCGCGCATGCGGGAACTCTCCGCTGTCATTGCAGTTTGCATTTTGTCTCGGGCCGGTCGACGCCGAGCGTATCGAGCTCTGAGTTCTGGTGCAGAAAGCCTTCTTGCGGTGACACCGAGACAACCATGCGACCGTCGGCGAGCAGGATCGGCTGCCGAAGCTGCAAATTCCAGTCCCTCAAGGTCAACCGCTGACCTTTGAAGGCCGCAATGGAAAAGTCTTTTCCCTTCATAAAGCTGAACACGGTCTTTGGGTCGCCCGAATTCGTGCGCGATGTTGCTTCGCCGACCATGCGTGCTGCGGTCCACGCCTGCATGTCCATCGCGGTCATGTGTCGCGAATTCAGCTTGAGGAAACGATTCTGGATCTGGATGGCGCCCCATTGGTCGTGCGAGGCGTCCCAACTCGTCGGTACCAGGCCCGCCGATCCAGCTACCGGCCGCGGATCCCAGGTCCGGTAAGGCAGATAAGATGCGAAGACTTCGCTTTCGTCGGCCGCCACAAGAACGTCATAGGCGGGGGCCTCCTGGGTAAAAACCGGCATTTGACGCTGGATGAGTGTCACGCCGCTATCGGTCCGGCGGGCGCCGCCAGTGTCTTCGAAGGTCCGTTCCTGAACGATCTTTGCGCCGAAACGGGTTGCGGCGCGGCGCAAGGCATCGGCATAAAGTTTGTCCTGGTCGTGTGAGCCGACCACCAGCAGCCAGCGTTTCCACTGTTTCCAGACCAGATATTGGGCGAGGCCGTCCGCGAGCATCGAGCGGGTCGGCGCCACGTGGATAACATTGGCGCGACAATCCTGCTCGCGCAGGCGGTCGTCGATGGAGCCGGCATCCAGCAAAACGGTGCCCCGATCGCGCAGAGTATCGGCCACCTTCAGCAACTCGTCCGGCGGCAGGTCCATTATGATGAAGCCGTCTCGGTCGGCGAGCGAGTTGGCAGCCGCCGCGACATCATCGTTCGCCTTGAGCTTCACCTCGGTCAGCGTGAAATGCTGGTCGAGAAACTTGCCGGTGGTATTGTCGTCGTCGATTGCGAGCAGTGCGCCAGCCACGCCATGATTGTCAGCCGGCTGCTCGAGCAACGACAATGTCGATTTGACGCCGGCATGGCGGAGATAGCCAATACCAATCTCGACCGGGTCGGCAGCAAGTGCGCTGGTTGTGACGACGCAGAGGCTTATTGCGCCAATCCATCCTCGGATCATCGCGTTTCCCTTATGGTTCTTCTTTGTCGAAGAACGCTTGATTCCGAACCAAGACCAGTTTGTGCTGGCTTGCAAGTCTACTTTTTGTCGTTAGATCGGAGCAGCATTTGCAGGTCACGATTATGAGAGCACTCGCTGCCTTCGTCACAATGGTGCTGGCAAGTCTCGCGCCAGCGGAAGCGGCGGGGCCGCCGCGCCTTGCTGTGTTCGATTTTGAGATGATCGATACCAGTCTTCCGGGTCAATTCTACGGGACGAACGCCGACGAACGCGAACGATTGTCCAAAGTCGGCGAGCAGCTGCGGAAGGAACTGGGCGAGTCCGGCAAGTTCCAAATCGTCGATATCTCACCTGTGAATGCTGCGGCGCATCAGAGCAATCTGCAGGCTTGCGGCGGCTGCGATGTGAAGTTGGCGCAACAGCTCAACGCCGATTTTGAAATCACCGGTGTGGTGCAGAAGGTCTCGAACCTCATCCTCAATATCAACGTTTATCTGCGCGACGTTCGCACCGGTCGCCTCACGGCTGTGGCAAGCGTTGATATGCGCGGCAATACCGATGAATCCTGGTCGCGCGCCACGCGTTATCTTATCCGCGAAAGATTGCTCACACCTAACTACGGGATGCCGCAGCCGCGACAATAACAAGCATCAGGCCGTCAGCCGCTGCGCGTGCCAGCGCAGATGATCGGCCATGAAGGTGGAGATAAAATAATAACTGTGGTCGTAGCCGCTCTGCCGGCGCAAGGTGAGGGGAATACCGGTCTTCTCACAAGCGGCCTGGAGCAATTCGGGCCGAAGCTGTTCTTTCAGAAACGGATCGGCGTCACCATAGTCTACCAGGAACTCGCCGAATCGGGCGCCGTCCTCGATCAAGGCGACGCTATCATGCTTGCGCCAGGCGGCCATGTCGTTGCCGAGATAGCCGCCGAGCGCCTTGATGCCCCACGGCACCCGCGACGGGGCGACAATCGGTGCAAACGCGCTTGCCGCGCGGTAGCGGCCTGGATAACGCAAGGCAGCGGTCAGCGCTCCGTGACCGCCCATGGAATGCCCCATGATGGATTGCCGGCCAGCGTCGACGGGAAAATGTTCCGTGACCAGCTTCGGCAACTCCTCGGTCACGTAGCTCCACATGCGATAGTTACGGGAGAAGGGCGCCTCCGTTGCATCAACATAGAAGCCCGCACCCAGGCCGAAATCATATGAATTCGCGGCATCGCCCGGAACGTCTTCGCCCCGCGGGCTGGTATCGGGCGCGATGAAAATCAGCCCGTGTTCGGCGCAAGCGCTACGAAATTCACCTTTCTCGGTTACGTTGGCATGGGTGCAGGTCAGTCCGGATAAATACCAGACGGCCGCGAGCTTCGTGCCGTCGCGGTGCGGCGGGACAAAAACCGAAAAAATCATCGGGGTCTGCGTCTGCCGGCTGGTGTGCCGGTATACGCCTTGTGTGCCTTCATATGATCTGTTGAGCGAAATCGTTTGCAGGGTCATGATCTCGCAACTCCAGCGCCTTCACGCCACGCCATTCTCGATGGCGAGCCGGACTAGTTCCGCAGATGTTCGCACGCCAAGCTTCTGACGGATGATCGATGACGTATTCGCGACCGTCTTGTAGGGAGAATGAACCAGCCAAGCGATCTCGGAAAGGCTTTTGCCGGCACTCAGCAGCCGCAGGATTTCCATTTCGCGCGGGTTGAGCTTCGATAGCGGATTATTGGTTACAGCCTGTCCCGCAAAAGCCATGCTTCGCGCCAGTGCAGGTGGCAGATAAACACCGCCCTTTTCCACCTCATGGATCGCTTCGACCAGATCTTGCGGATCGCCAGTCTTGGAAACGAAGCCCTTGGCGCCGATGTCGATGGCTCGCGCCACGAAAACCGGGTCGTGATTCATGCTGAACATGATGATACGGGCCCCGGCGTCCTGCGCCAGCAGACGGCGCGCCAGCTCGAAACCCGATACCGTGGGCAAATTGATATCGATCAGGCAGATGTCGGGGTGTTCGTTTATGAAAATGCGTTCGGCACTTTCCGCATCGGGTGCCTCAAGAAAAATGATGTCTGGCTCGTCCGCGAGCACAGTGCGGCAGCCGGATGCCACGATCGGATGATCGTCGGCGATCAGAATGCGCATGCCCACACCCCGCAATCGGTCTCGTTGCTGCATCGCATCGCACGAGCGGCCGATGCTGCGATTCCATTCCGCCATGCAACTTCGGCGACAATGCGATACGTTCTAATTAGACAGACGCGTGTTCTGGCTGTCAACGCCGCTGATGAGGAACTGAAATCGGCGCGATGGGGATCGTCATGTGGCAGAGATTATCGTTGCGTTCCCGTATCAACCTACTACTGGCACTGGTGTTGGCATTGGGTCTCGCCATCAATGTGGGGCGGCTGGTGCTGGAAGCCGGGCCCCGCGTTCAAGCGGAAGATCAAAGCGTAACGCGGCTGGCGCGCGAATTTGTTGAGACCATTATCAGCGGCCTGAACGAGGCATCCGATCCCGAGGCGCGGTTGGATCAGATTGTTCGGGACCTGAAATGTCTGCGTCATGTCAGCATCACACGACAGGCCGATGCGCACGTTGCGGTCGAGGTTCACGAGGAGGAAGACGATGCGCGGTCGGTACCTCCGTGGTTCGTCACACTTGTGCGGCCCCGGATGACTTCCGTCAGCGTACCAATTTCGATCGGCGATAAAAACACCGCACTCGTCATCACGTCGATCCCGAACGACGAGATCGCCGAAATCTGGGATGGGATACTAACGCAACTGGCCGTCGGCTCGGCAGTTGCGCTAGCTCTGTTTATAATCACAATGATCGTTGTGGGCCGCGCGCTGGCGCCGCTCGAAGCTCTTTCGCAGGCGATGAGCAAGATCGAATCCGGGTCCTACAGTGTCCATATCGAACCTGGCGGGGCTCCTGAATTTGCCGCCATCTGTGCCAAAATGAATCACCTTGCCGAAACGTTGGGAGAAGCCGTTGAGGAAAAACGACGGCTCGCCGAGCGCGCCGTATCGTTGCAAGACCGCGAACGCAAGGAGATCGCGCGTGAACTGCATGACGAATTCGGACCATATCTCTTTGCGCTGCGAGTTAACGCCGGTGCGTTAATGCGGCTAGCAGAGGCGGGAATGCCTGGCGCGGACCGCGTGCGCAAACACGGCGGCGCTATATTGCAACAGGTCAACGATCTCCAGCAATTCACGCGACGGATTCTCGAAAGGTTGCGTCCGGTGGGGCTCGCCGAACTTGGATTGCGCGAAGCGCTGGGCGCGTTGCTACGGATGTGGAACGAATCCCATCCGGAGGTCGAGATTGAGACGACGATTTCAGGCTCGCTGGGCGATACCGGAGAGACCGCCGACCTGACGATCTATCGTATCGTTCAGGAAGCCCTGACCAATGTGTTCCGCCACGCCAAGGCGACAGCCGTGCATGTTAGCGTCGAGCCCGCCGAGCGGCAGCTCGCGGTACACGTCACCCGCGGCTATGCCTTGGTTCGGGTACGTGACAACGGCCATGGCCTGAAGCCTGGCGAAAAATTCGGTTTTGGTTTGACTGGAATGCAGGAACGACTACTCGCGCTGGGGGGGACGCTGACTGTAGCGTCCGGCGAGGGCGGTGTCACGATCGAAGCGTTGGTTCCCACCCACATGTCCTAGTGCCCGCTTTCTAAAGTTCGTGAACGGTCACAGCGCCGGTGGTACCACGGACAGGTCGGGAATTTTCCCGACCGCTTCGGGACCTTTTACAGGTGCGCGCGGTTCATTGCGCATTATGATCAAATGCTCCAGGCCGGCGATAAGACCAGCTGGAACGGGGGCGAAGTAGATGAGTTTTCGAGTCCTGCTTGTTGCGTCGATGGCAGCCGCGACTTTTGTCGCCGAAAGCGAGCAGGCTCGCGCCGAAGACGCGCGAAACAACGGCAGCTACACCACGGAGCTGCCGCCTGTCGAAATTGTCGCTCCGGCGACCGGCACTAAACCAGCGGCCAGGCGCCCGAAGCCAGAATCTCGCCCGAAGACCCTGGCGCAGCCCACGGTGACAACGCTTCGGGTTTATCCGACGACGCCGGTTGCCACGCCAAGTACGGCTTTGGCCGTTGACAAAGTCCCATCGAGCATCAATTTCGTCGATGCTCCGGCAATTCAACGCACCAATTCCCTGAACATCATGGACGCCCTGCAGCAGAACGTAGCAGGGATCAACATCAGCAACGTCGCCGGAAACGAGTTTCAATCCAACATCGAGTTCCGCGGCTTTGTCGCATCACCCGTCTCGGGTACGCCGCAGGGATTGGCGGTCTATCAGAACGGAGTTCGTATCAACGAGGCGTTCGGCGATACCGTCAACTGGGATCTGATTCCGACTGCCGCGATAAAGTCGATCGCCGTCGTCACGAACAATCCGGCCTTTGGCCTCAATGCACTTGGCGGCGCCGTCACCGTCCAGATGAAGGATGGCTTCAACTATCACGGCGTTGAGTGGGACACTATGGGTGGTTCGTTTGGCCGGATCCAGAGTTCGCTGCAATGGGGCAACCAAGTCAACGATTGGGCGGTCTATAGCGCGCTGGAAGCGGTACATGACGAAGGCTACCGCTTTTTCGGGATATCGAACGTTCGTCGTTTCTACGGCGATGTCGGCTATCGAAACGACGGCAACGAATTCCATCTCAATGTGGGCGCTGCCGAAAACCAATTCGGCGTAGCTGCAACGACGCCAATCGAATTGTTGCAGCAAAACTGGGCCGCGACCTACACCACGCCACAAACCACGCAGAACCAGGTCGGCTATCTGAATATGACGGCCAAGGTCGAAGCGACGCCGACCTGGACGCTCGAGGGGGTCGCCCACTACCGGGCTTTTAATCAGCAGACCCAGGACGGCAATCCGACGGGAACGACACCTTGCACTGCCGACGCGACATTGCTCTGCTTCGGTGACGGCGTCTCGCCGGCGAACGGCATCAACGGGCAGCAGCTGTCCAATCCGTTCCCCGCAAGTGCGATCCTGGGGGAAATTGATCGAACATACACCAATACGAACACCGGCGGGTTCTCAATGCAGGCGACCAATACCGATCAGTTGTTCGGCCACGACAATCGTTTTGTCATCGGCACCAGCTTCGACGCCAGCGTGACACATTTCGGAGCCAGCGCAGAGCTCGGTACCATCGACAACAATTATGTCGTGAGCAACAGCGGCGTCTTTCTCGGAACGTCCGGCAGTCCAGTCTCGGATGGACCGGTGGCGCTGAGAACCACCAATCAATATACCGGGCTTTACGCGCTCGATACCTTCGACGTCACCAAGGCCTTCTCGATCACCGCGGGAGGCCGTTTCAACGATGCGCGCATTGCCCTGCAGGACCAACTCGGCACCGCACTCAACGGCAATGAAACCTACGACCGTTTCAATCCGATTATCGGCGGCACCTACAAGATCACATCCAACGTGACCGCTTATGCCGGTTACTCGGAAGCCAACCGTGCTCCGACTCCGCTTGAGCTTGGCTGCGCCAATCCCGCCATGCCCTGCATCATCGCCACGTTCCTGGTTTCCGATCCGCCGCTCAAACAGGTGGTATCGCACACCTACGAGGCTGGATTCCGGGGCAGCCAAGATTTGAGCTTCGGAAAGCTCGAATGGAAACTCGGCGGCTTCCGCGCCACCAACACCGACGATATCCTCGCGATTCCCGATCCGATCCTGCAGGGGTTCGGCTATTTCCAGAACGTTGGCGATACGCGACGGCAGGGTATCGAAGCGGAAGCCAATCTCAAGTCATCGAGATGGCAGTTTCATGCCAGCTACGCCTTTATCGATGCGCGTTTCCTGGATTCGATGCAGCTTGGCTCGAACGGTCCGTTCGCCGATGCCAACGGCAACATACAAGTCTCGCCAGGCAACATAATCCCGTCGATTCCGCGCCACAGGATCAAGGCCGGCTTCGATTATGCCGTTACCGATGCGTTCAAGGTCGGCGGCGACGCATTGTATGTGAGTAGCCAATATTTCGTGGGCGACGAATCCAATCAGTTTCAGCAACTGCCCGGTTATGCCGTGTTCAACGTTCATGCCTCCTACCAGATCGACAAGACTTACCAGGTCTATGGTCGTGTCGATAACGTCTTCAATAATCAGTATGCGAGCTATGGAACCTTCTTCGACACAACGGAGGTGCCGAACTTCGCCAATGGCGGCGCGCCGTTCACCGATCCCCGCTCGCTCAGCCCGGCACGGCCACGCGCTTTCTATGCCGGTTTGAAGGCGACGTTCTGACGAAACTTGCCGAATCTTGCGGCGTTTCTAATGAAACCGGAGCTCAATCTGGGTTCGCTCCAAGATGAAAAATCTGAGTTTTTTCAACTAACGATCGCAGCTGGCGGAAGGGGTGGGATTCGAACCCACGGTACCCTTGCAGGCACGCCGGTTTTCAAGACCGGTGCCTTAAACCACTCGGCCACCCTTCCGTCTTTGAGAGATCAGGCACTTAGCGTAAGCTCTTCGCGAACGCAATGCGAACGTGGGCCCATAGGGGCCGAAACGCTCAATTTCCTAAAAATCCTGTGGCGAGTTTTTTCCTTCTCAGTAATGCGAATATCCCGTCATCAAGGTCAATCGTCCGGTAGCCGCGCTTGGTCTTTTGGGGGCTTGAAGTGGATACCGAATTTCTTCGTCTGCTCCAACGCGCGCTCGATACGCACGGTTTTCTTTTCTTCGTTGAGGTCAGTGAGCAGCATCGGGTTGACCGCGATCAACCCCTTTCGGTGCGCAGTCGCCAGCAACGCCCCGAACACCGCAGCACTGGGTTATTTCTGGCTGCCCGCCAATGTTCCCAATTGTTGGAAACTGCTCGCAAACTCACTCTGGAGCAGGTTGCGCAGCTCAAGTTCTGCCTTAAGTCTAAGCTTGGCGCGAACGCATGCCAAGAAATCCACCACCTTGAGCGGTTTGGTAAGATAATCGGTTGCACCTGACTTGAGTGCTCTATCGACCGTTTTCATATCGGCAATCGCAGTAGTCATCACGATCGGGATAGTTCGGTACCGCTCATCCTCTCGAATTCGAGCGCACGACTCAATGCCATCTATTTTGGGCATATAGATATCAAGAATAATCAGGTCCAATTGAATTCCCGGACCCTGCGCGAGAAGCGACAATGCCTTCTCTCCGGAGTCCGCAGTAAGCACATCCCGATGACCATCGTTTTTGATCAGTATTTCCATGACATTTCTCTGGTCGTCATCATCTTCCACGATCAAAATGCCCATCAGTAAGCCTCCAATTAACAATTCTGAAGGATGCCGCCCAAATAATTGCCGGAGGATTAAAGCAGCGATTCGTAAAAATACGCACGAAATCAGAGCCAGGCCCGCCTGCATTCATTTTTTTGAAAAACACGGTGGCCTCAGACACCAGCCGTAAGCTGTCCGGCCATTTATCAACCGTGTCGGCGTGGAAGCGACTTTCGAGTGCCTGCGTCCGAACCTTAAATAACGCACCGGCACCGCTGCGGCTCGCGGCCAGATCACCATTTCCGTCCTTGCGTTTTGGCGGCATAGATGTGCGCTGCATCCCATAGACCGGGATCGGGCTGGGCCATCAGCGTGGCGCTTTGGACGGTGTCCGGACGCAGATAACCTTGCCGCAAACTAGAACAGGGTTTTCGCGCACAGCCTTGATCGCGGGCGCGGCGTCATCCTGCTTTTCACGATGCAAGGATAGCCGCCCCGGGAAGCTTGGCTTTGAGTTCCTTGAAGTCGGCGAAGTCCTCATCGAACCACCACTTCATGTCCTCTCGGCCGACTTTGGTCCACTCGTCCAGAAATAGCCGAACGTCGACGTCGCTGTCGGGACGATCGAAAATTCACCCCTTGAAAATTCCACCCGCTTTGCGGGCGGTAAGGATTGATTTACCAACCTTTACCGCCCTCAAGCTCTCCTTGCACTCTCCCCATTTCCGCCGCGTTCGCCGTGCGGTATGTTGGTCTGTTGATGGAGGCCGGGGCCTGCATCGGGGACACCGCCAGGCACGCAGAAACTGCGGTCGGCGGGATTGGTACTTGGGGCTAATGCAAATTCAACGGTCAGCACCGGATTTGGGCGCCTGGCGGGGAATTGCCGTTGTTTCGGCATGCCTCGTGCTCGCCAATTGCTCCTCGTCCGGCCTCTCCAGCCGGGTCGATCCCAAATATGGCGTCTCCTCCAGCCCCCGCGTGGTCGAGCTTGGCGACCCCGTGCCGAAGGGTGGGGGAACTTACCGCGTCGGCAAGCCTTACACGGTCGCGGGCCAGGTTTACGTTCCCGAAGAAAATGTCAATTATCGCCAGGAAGGCCTCGCCTCCTGGTATGGAGATGATTTCCACGGGCGGTTGACCGCCAATGGCGAGGTCTTCGACATGACCTCGCTCTCCGCAGCCCACCCAACGCTGCCGATGCCGTGTTATGCCCGTGTCACCAATCTTTCCAACGGCAAATCGCTGATTGTTCGCGTCAACGATCGCGGTCCCTATCACGGCAACCGCGTGATGGACGTATCGAGCCGGGCGGCGGAACTTCTGGAATTCAAGAGCAACGGCGTGGCGCGGGTGCGTGTCGAATATGTCGGCCGCGCACCGCTCGAAGGCTCCGACGACAGTTTGCTGATGGCCACCTTGCGCACGGGTGAACCGGCGCCGTCGCCCTCGCTGGTTCGCGTAGCGTCCGCCCGTCCGTTCGTGCCTGACATGCGTGGCTCTTCGCGGCCGATTCGCGGCGAAGTTCCGCTCCCGGAAGGTCGACCCTACAATCTCGGCAGCACGCAGCCCGAGCAAGCCGCGTATAGCCAGACCCGGGAGCGCACGGCTTACATGCGTTCACGTTCGAACGATCAGTTCCAGGATCAATCACGCGCCGCATCCTACGAATCCGGGGATCGTTACGTCACGAGGCCCGTCTCGGCCTACGCGCCGATGGACCCGCAAATTCCGAGCGAAATCCTCGCCGGACGCGGCCTTTACTGATCCCGGCGAACCCGAATCAACCAAGCTTGAACAGGGATACTCTGGTCGCTGGCAGATGACAGCACCAATCGCGTTTCCGGCTTGTTTACAGCATCTTGTGCTACCAGGCGAAGGCAGAACCTCAGCCGGCCTGTGAACTGAAAAGCCCGTGTTGTTTGGGCGGTTTTCAACTGTTAGAACGCAAGCCTTCAAAGGCGCTTTCGATGGCACTTCCGACGTTGCGGTTTAACCGGCCCGTGGTCACGCGAGGGCGCCTGATACGGAGCCTGATAGCTGCTGCGCTGCTCGCGACCTTGGGATGGAGCGGTGCCCTCCTGGCCGCCAACAACAGCGTTCAGGGCGCCAAGAAGGACGAGGCCGGCTTCGACGGCGACGCGCCGACCGCGATCCTGATTGAAGCCACCAGCGGAAGCGTCCTCTTCGAAAAAAACGCCGATGAGTTGCGCGCGCCCTCCAGCATGATGAAGCTGATGACGGCGGAAGTGGTCTTCCATGCCATCAAGCAGGGCGACATCAAGTTAACCGACGAATATCGCGTCAGCGAAAATGCCTGGCGCAAGGGCGGTGCGCCGGCCGGCGGCTCAACCATGTTCGCCGCGATCAACAGCAAGATTGCCGTCGACGATCTCCTGCACGGGGCGATCATCCAGAGCGGCAACGATTCGTGTATGATTTTGGCGGAAGGAATTGCGGGCAATGAGCGCGCCTTCGCCGAAATGATGACCAAACGCGCGCGCGAAATCGGCCTTCCGCGATCGACGTTTGCGAATTCCAACGGCCTGCCGGACCCCGGCAACAAGATGACGGTGCGCGAACTCGCCACGCTGTCGCGCTACATCATCCAGACCTATCCCGAGTTCTACAAACTGTTCGGCGAAAAGGAATTCACCTGGAACAAGATCAAGCAGCCGAACCGCAATCCTCTGCTCAACTCGCTTGAAGGCGCCGATGGCCTGAAGACCGGATTTACCAAGGAAGGCGGCTACGGGATGGTTGGATCGGCCGTGCAAAACGGCGTGCGGCTGATCGTAGCCATCAACGGGCTGGAGGATCCCGAGGATCGCGCCACCGAAGGCAAAAAGATGCTGGAATGGGGGTTCCGAAACTTCGAGGTGCGGACCTTGTTCGCAGCCGATCAGCCCATCGGCTATGCGAAGGTGTTCGGCGGCGACAGCCGCTCGGTCGCGTTGGCCAGCCACGAGCCGGTCAAGGTCATGGTGCAGAAAAACGGCAACGACAAACTGATTGCGCGCATCGTCTACAGCGGGCCAGTGCGCGCGCCGTTCGAGGCCGGCCAAAAGGTCGGCACGGTCAAGGTTTGGCGAGGGGCCAATGTCGCGGTGGAAACGCCGGTCTATGCGACGGAATCGGTTGGCCGGGGTTCGACGATCCGGCGCGCGGTCGACGGTGCGGCCGAACTGGCGATCGGACTGTTTCGCGCGGGCGCGGAGAAACTCTGACGATGGCCGAGGCAGCAGCAGCAGTCAAAGCCAGGGCCGGGCGTGGACGTTTCATTTCCTTTGAGGGCGGCGAGGGGTCTGGCAAATCGACCCAGATCAAGATCCTCGCCGAGCGGCTTACTGGCGTTAAATTGCATGTCATCGTCACGCGCGAGCCCGGCGGATCGCCCGGCGCCGAAATCATCCGCCATCTGGTCCTTTCCGGAATGGGCAAACTGCTCGGTCCCGAAGCCGAAACACTGTTGTTTGCGGCCGCGCGCGACGACCACGCGCGCACCGTGATTGAGCCCGCGCTCAAGCAGGGCGCTTGGGTGCTCAGCGACCGCTTTTTCGAACTCGACGCGCGTTTATCAGGGCGCCCTCGGACATGTGTCGCCGGGAATTCTCAACGCTATGCAGCGGGTCACGATCGGCGACCTGAAACCGGACCTGACCGCGATCCTCGACGTCCCGGTGGAGATCGGCCTCAAGCGCGCCGCGGCACGGCGCGGCAACGCCGCGGCCGACCGGTTTGAAGTCGGAGGACGTCAGCTTCCACCAGCAACTGCGCGATGCTTATCGGGAAATTGCGAGAAACGAGCCGGAGCGTTGTGTGCTGATCGACGCCACGGAGGAACCTGCGAAGGTGGCAGCGAATATCTGGTCGGCGCTGCGCGACCGCTTTTTTGCGGCCAGCGCCGGTAACACAGCGGCCTCAGCATGAGCGGCAAGGGCGAGGCGCAGCTACCGGTTCCCCATCCCAGAGAAACCACTGATCTATTTGGCCACCACGAGGCCGAGACAGCGTTGCTCAATGCCTATCGTTCGGGGCGCATTCCGCACGCCTGGCTGATCGGCGGCGCACAAGGCATTGGCAAGGCTACGCTCGCCTACAGGATGGCCCGCTTTGTCCTTGCCCATCCCGATCCCCTTGCGGCCTCCGTGCAGCGCGCCGATAGCCTGAATGTCGATGCGTCCGATCCCGCCGCCCGCCGCATCGCGGCCGGCGCACATGGCGGACTTCTCGTTCTTCAGAGGACGGCCAACGACAAGGGCGTGATGCGAACCGTGATCACGGTCGACGAGACTCGTGAGACCATTTCTTTCTTCGGATCGACCGCGGCGGAGGCGGGCTGGAGAGTCTGCATCGTCGACACGGTCGACGAACTCAATCCGAACGCCGCCAATGCGCTGCTCAAGATCCTCGAAGAGCCGCCACGCCAGTCGCTGTTTCTGCTCGTCAGCCATTCGCCGGGAAGAGTTTTGCCGACCATCCTGTCGCGCTGCCGCCGATTGCCGTTACGGCCTCTCACCAAGCCAGATGTGATCCACGCGGTAAGCCGGGCCACCGGGCTTGCAGCCGATGATCAGTCTTTGCTCGAGGCCGCCGAAGCTTCGGAGGGAAGCGTCACGCGGGCATTGACGTTGCTCGGCGGCGACGCCGTCAAGCTTCATCACAAGACCGCAGCGCTGCTGGCGACCCTGCCGCGCGTCGATCCCCGCGAGCTGCACGCGCTTGGGGACGCGCTTGGCGGCAGCGATAAAGTCGCGCTCGCAACCTTCATCGACAGCATCGAACGCTGGGTCGGTGCGTGCATGCGAACCGAGGACCCCAATGCCGACCTGCCGCGCCTTGCACGGCTGGCGGAGGTGTGGGAAAAGATCGCCCGCGCCGCGCGCGATACCGCTGAATACAATCTCGAGCGAAAGCCGCTTGTGTTCTCGGTATTTGGGATGCTTGCGGAAGCAACGCGATAACCGCTGCGCAAAAATCCCGATCGTTTTATTTGATCTGTAAAGGAATTCGTCGTGGCGAAGTCTGCGAAAAAGAAAAAATCTAGAGCAAAAAACGGCCGCAAGACTTCGCGTGGCCTCACGACCAAGGCTGCGACCGGGAAGCAAGCCAAGCGTTCGACAAAAAAGGCTAAGAAAGCGAACAAAGCGAACACGGCGCCGAAAAAGCTAGCCAAGAAAGCCCCGAAGAAAAGCGCAAAGAAGGCCGCCAAGAAAGCTACCAAGAAGACGGCAAAGAAATCAGCGAAAAAGACCCAAACCCAAAAGGCCAGTGCCGCGCCGAAAAAAGCGCAAACCACCACAGCCGCAGGGCCGGTGAGCCCGAAAGCCAAGACGGTTAAGGCCGAGACGATTAAGGCCGAGCCTGCTTCTGTTGCGTCCCCTGCCAAGGCGCCATCCAAAAACTCCTTCTACATCACGACCGCGATTGCCTATCCGAACGGCGTACCGCACATCGGCCACGCCTATGAAGCGATCGCGACCGATGCGCTCGCGCGCTTTCAAAGGCTCGATGGCAAGGACGTATTTTTTCTGACCGGCACCGACGAGCACGGTTCGAAAATGATCCAGACCGCGGAAGCCGAGGGGCTGGCTCCGATGGACGTGGCGACGCGCAATGCGCAACGCTTCAAGGAGATGGATCAACGGCTGAACATTTCCTTTGACCGGTTCATCCGCACCACCGAAGAGCAGCATCATCGCTCCAGCCAGGAAATCTGGAAGCGGATGGCCGCCAATGGCGACATTTATCTCGACAGCTATGCGGGCTGGTATTCGGTGCGCGACGAAGCCTACTACGCCGAAGATGAGACGACTGTCGGCGATGACGAGGTCCGCCGCGGACCGCAGGGCACGCCGGTGGAATGGGTGGAAGAGAAGAGCTATTTCTTCCGTCTCTCGGCCTATCAGGACAAGTTGCTCGCGCTTTACGAGACGCATCCGGATTTCATCGGTCCAGACTCGCGCAAGAACGAGGTCGTGAGCTTCGTCAAAAGCGGATTGCGGGACCTGTCGATTTCGCGGACCACCTTCGATTGGGGCGTCAAGGTCCCCGGCGACGGCGAGCACGTGATGTATGTCTGGGTCGACGCGCTCACAAATTACATCACCGGTGTCGGCTTTCCCGATGAGGACGACGCGAACTGGCATTATTGGCCGGCGGATGTGCATATCATCGGCAAGGACATCATCCGCTTTCATGCGGTTTACTGGCCGGCGTTCCTGATGTCGGCCGGAATTCCCGTGCAGAAGCGCGTCTATGCCCACGGCTTTTTGTTCAATCGTGGTGAGAAAATGTCGAAGTCGGTCGGCAATGTCGTCGATCCCTTCAATCTCGCCGACCAGTATGGCGTCGACCAGACGCGATATTTCTTCCTGCGCGAGGTGCCGTTCGGTCAGGACGGCAGCTACAACCATGAAGCCATCGTGGCGCGCACCAACGCCGATCTTGCCAACGGCCTCGGCAACCTCGCGCAGCGCTCGCTTTCGATGATCGCAAAGCAGCTCGGCGGGGTGTTACCCGAGCCCGGTCCGTTCAGCGAGAACGACAAGACGATGCTGGCGGAAGCCGATGCGATGATCGGCGCGGCGCGGACTGCAATGGCGACGCAGCAGATCCATCAATGGCTCAATACGGTCTGGAACGTGATCGCCGAAGGCGACCGATATTTTGCAGGCGAGGCGCCTTGGGCGCTCGCCAAGACCGACCCTGCGCGGCAGAAGACGGTGCTCTATGTGACCGCTGAAATCGTGCGGCAGATCGCTATCCTGACCCAACCGGTGACACCCTCAGCCTCTGCAAAGCTGCTCGACAGCCTCGGCATCCCCGAGGGCGAGCGCAGCTTCGCCGCGCTTGGCGGGGCGACGCGGATCAAGCCGGGTGTGGCGCTGCCGGCGCCGGCCGCGGTATTTCCGCGTTATATCGAGCCGCCGGCGGCAAAAGCGGCGGAAAACGATGCTGGTCGATAGCCATTGCCATCTCGACTTCCCGGACTTTGCCGACGATCTCGACGGCATTATCGCACGCGCCGAGACCGCTGGTATCGGGCGTATCGTCACGATCTCGACGCGGGTCAGGCGTTTCGAGACGCTGCTGGCCATCACGAAGAAATACCCGCAAGTCTATTGCTCGGTCGGCACCCATCCGCATCAGGCCGATGAGGAAGACGGCATTCCTGCCGAGGAGTTGATCGGGCTGACCAAAGACCCAAAGGTCGTGGCGCTCGGCGAAGCCGGACTTGATTATTTTTATCAACATGGGTCGCGCGAAGCACAAGAACGGGGCTTCCGTGCTCATATTGCAGCTGCGCGCGCAACCGGTCTTCCGCTTGTGATCCATACCCGAGAAGCCGACGAAGATTGCGAACGCATCCTGGAAGACGAAATGTCCAAAGGATCGTTTCGCGCGGTGCTGCATTGCTACACTGGCGGCCGAAAGCTCGCCATGAAGGCGATCGAATTGGGGCTGTCGATCTCGTTTACGGGGATCCTCACCTTCAAGAAGTCGGACACGCTGCGTGCGCTCGCCGCGGAGCTGCCCACTGACCGCATCATGGTCGAAACCGATGCGCCATATCTCGCGCCCGGTAAGTTTCGCGGCAAGCGCAACGAGCCGGCCTACGTTGTGGAAGTGGCAAAAGTGCTGGCGGAGACCCGCGGCGTTTCGCTCGAGGAGATTTCACGGCAGACGACAGAGAATTTCTTTCGGCTGTTCAGCAAGGTGCCCGCCCCGGAAGGCGTGGCATGACGCTGACGCTCACCATTCTTGGCTGTGGATCGTCGGCCGGCGTGCCACGGCCGGCGCTGGGCTGGGGCGCGTGCGACCCCGCCAATCCGAAAAACCGGCGACGCCGTTGTTCGCTCATGGTCGAACAGACCGGGGAGGGCGGGACAACGCGGATTGTGATCGACACCGCGCCGGATCTGCGCGAGCAGTTGATCGATGCCGAAGTCGACCATATCGATGCCGTGTTCCTGACCCACGAGCACGCCGATCAGACCCACGGGATCGACGACCTGCGCTCGGTGGTGTTGCGCCAACGCCGGCGTATTCCGGTCTATCTGAACCGCTCCACCGCCGACCACATCCTGCTGCGCTTCGCTTATTGCTTTACCAAGCCGCCGGGCAGCGACTATCCGCCCATTCTCGAAAATTACAGCATTGAGGCTGGGGAAAGCCGTACGATCGAAGGCAAGGGCGGTCCAGTGACGCTTTCAGCGTTCGGCCTCGTTCACGGTAATATTCCCGCGCTAGGTTATCGGATTGCGAACGCGGCCTATACGCCCGACGTCAGCGACATTCCCGAAGCGAGTTGGCCGATTCTTGAGGATCTCGACCTCTGGATCATCGATGGCCTGCGTTATGCTCCCCATCCCAGCCATTTCAGCGTCAACGACGCGCTCGTCCTGGATCGAGCGCTTCAAGCCGAAGCGCGCCGTCATCACCAATATGCACGCCGATCTGGACTACGAGGTGCTGCGGCAAAGCCTGCCGGATGGCGTGGTGCCTGCTTATGACGGCATGCGGATTGAAGTGCCGAACGCCGCCAACCCGTCATTGCCTGCGACAAACGCGTAGCGTTTGCGCAAGGGAGCGTAGCTCCGAAGCAATCCAGTTCTTTGTTTTCTGGATTCTTCGCTTCGCTCGCAATCACGGCTGGACGCCAGGACTCAAATCTTGTGCAGTTCGAGCGCGGATGGATGAAACAATTCCTCCGGCGTGAGAAGGCGGGACGACAGTCCCTCAGCATGATGACGTTCGAGAAAACGTCGCAGCACTTCACGGTTCGGCTCAAGCCCGTATGACCAGAAATCGTCACCCATAAGCCGGCGTGCGGCCCCCAACTGCTCCTCGACGAACGGCAACGTCACCTTGGTGGCTGAGGTATCCGAGAGTTTCGTTAGCGCGATCGCCTTGGAACGTTCGAACGCCTTGTAAACCGCGACCGGCAACCACGGATGTTTTTCGACCAGCGTACGGCGGATGCCGAGCGTGTGCATGATCGGGAAGAGGCGAGTCCGCCGGTACCATTCGGTAGCGGTCGCCTGCGGATCGGCAAAGAGATAGCCGACATTAGGGTGCCCGCGATTGAAACAGGACGGCGCGCGCGGTCCGATCACGGCATCGACTTCACCGTTCGCCAACAGATCGGAGATCGTCAAATCAACAGGCGCATTTTCGACAACAACGCCGGCCGGCAGATTTAGGCTGATCTTCTCGATCCGTCCGGGGTGCTCATAGCCACCGCGCACCCAGGTGATATCAGTTGGACGAATCCCGTAGTCCTCTTCGAGAAAAAGACGCACCCAGATGTTGGCCGTAAGCTGATATTCGGGCACGCCAATGCGGCGTCCCTTCAGGTCGGCCGGCGATTTGATCCGGTCGGTACGGACATAGACCGAGGTATGGCGAAAGGCGCGGGACGGAAACACCGGCACGGCAACATAGGGACTGGTGCCTGCCGCGGTCTTGACCGAATAGCTCGACAGCGACAATTCGCAGACATCGAAGTCGGCATGCCGGAACGCGCGGAAAAATATCTCCTCCGGATCGAGCAACATGAACTGCGCATCGACGCTGTCGATCTGGACCAGACTGTCGACCAGCGGGCGCATCCGGTCGTAGTCGCCGATCGCGACGGAAAGCTGCAGTTTGCTCATCAGAAGACGCTCCTTTAATATAGTTAGGAACCTTACTATTTCATCCAGGCCCAAGAGCTCAACAGGGAAATCCCGCGATGTCCGTATCCGAGACTGTCACATCTGTTATCCGCGAACTGGTCGATGCCAACCATATTCTGTTCGATCAGGGCGTGGTGGACGGATTCGGACATGTCAGCGTGCGGCACCCGGAGCGACCCGATCGCTTTTTGCTGGCCCGCAGCATGGCGCCCGCGCTCGTCACGGAAAAGGACGTGCTGGAATTCGATCTCGACGGCAATCCGGTCATCCCTGGTGGCCCGGCGCCCTATCTCGAGCGGTTCATTCACGGCGAAATCTACCGCAAACGGCAGGACGTGATGTCGGTGGTGCACAGCCATTCGCCCTCGGTGGTCCCGTTCAGTGTGGTGACGGAGACCAAACTTCGGCCGGTATGCCATATGTGCGGGTTCCTTAGCGCCAAGGGAACACCGATCTTCGAAATCCGCGACTTCGCCGGTCCCGGCAGCGATCTCCTGATCACCAGCGGAAAGCTCGGCGCGGCACTCGCAGACAGTCTCGGGGAGGGGCCTGCGGTCCTGATGCGCGGTCACGGCTCGACCGTGGTCGCCGGCACGCTGCGGCAGGCCGTGTTCCGCGCGGTCTATACCGAAGTCGGGGCACGGCTTCAGATGGAAGCGATGCGATTGGGTCCGATTACCTATCTCACGGAAGAAGAAACGGTCGGGACAACCAAGACTATCAGCGCCCAGTATGACCGCTCCTGGTTCCTCTGGCTGAAAGCCGCGCGCAATAGCCCGATGTCGCAATGAAGATAGCTTACGCCGAAATCGCCTTGGCGGAGTGAACCTGATCGCGCAGCAGAAACTTCTGGATTTTGCCAGTCGAGGTTTTCGGAATAGTGCCGAACACCACGGCCTTCGGCGTCTTGAAGCCGGGCATCAGGTCGCGGCAGAACGCGATGATGTCGGCTTCGCTCGCCTGTGCGTTTTCCTTTAGCTCGATGAAAGCGCAGGGCACCTCGCCCCATTTCGTATCCGGCTTGGCCACCACGGCGGCGAACAGCACGGCAGGGTGCTTGTAGAGGACGTCCTCGACTTCGACGGAGGAGATGTTTTCTCCACCGGAAATGATGATGTCCTTGGAGCGATCCTTGATGATGACGTAGCCGTGCTCATCAAGCACGCCGAGGTCGCCGGTGTGAAACCAGCCGCCGGCAAAGGCTTCGTCGGTGGCCTTCTCGTTCTTGAGATAGCCTTTCATGACGATGTTGCCGCGGAACATCACTTCCCCAATGGTCTCGCCATCGTGTGGCACTTCGCGCATGGTTTCGGGATCGATGACGGTCACCGCTTCCTGGAGCGGGTAGGGCACGCCCTGCCGGCGCTTGAGCTGCGCGCGCTGATCGGCGGGCAAATCGTCCCAGCCGGGCTGCTCGGCGCAAACAGCGGCGGGACCATAGACCTCGGTCAGACCGTAGACGTGCGTGAGCTTGATGCCGATGCGTTCGGCGCCTTCGAGCACGGCTACTGGAGGCGCGGCACCTGCGATCAAACCGACGACGGGGCGGGCGTCCAATTTCTTCGGCGCAGTCGGCGCGTTGATCAGCGTGTTGAACACAATCGGCGCGCCGCACATATGCGTGACGCCGTGTTGTTTGATCAGCTCGAAGATCTTCGCGGGATCGACCTTGCGCAGACAGACGTTGATCCCGGCCGAAGCAGCGATAGTCCATGGAAAGCACCAGCCGTTGCAATGAAACATCGGCAGGGTCCAGAGATAGACCGGATGCGGACCGAGATTGCCGGCCAGGATATTGCTGACGGCGTTGAGATAGGCGCCGCGATGGTGCGTCACCACGCCCTTGGGATTTCCTGTCGTGCCGGACGTGTAGCTCAGCGAAATCGCGTCCCATTCGTCACCTGGAAGCAACGCGGTGAAATTTTCGTCGCCTTGCGCGAGCGCGTCCTCATATTCAATTCTGCCGATGCGCTTACCGTCCGCAAAGGCCTTGTCATCGACATCGATCACATCAGGTTTCTCGCCCCTCATCAGCATGAGCGCATCCTCGATCACGCTCGCAAATTCCGGATCGACCAAAATGACTCTCGCGCCGCCATGATCGAGCTGGAACGCGATCGAAGCCGCATCGAGCCGGATGTTGAGCGCGTTCAGCACCGCGCCGGCCATTGGAACTGCAAAATGCGCCTCATTCATCGCGGGGATATTCGGCAGCATCGCCGCCACCGTATCGCCCGGACCGATGCCGCGGCCGGCAAGATAGGACGCAAAGCGCCGGCAGCGCGCATAGGTCTGTGACCAGGTGAAGCTGCGGCCCTCGTAGACCGTGCTCGTGTGGTTCGGATAGATCGCGGCCGTGCGCGCTAGAAAGCTCAAGGGGGTGAGGGCCACGAAATTGGCCGGCGTCTTCTCAAGCCCGATGTCGTATTGGCTCTCTGTTCCTGCCATCGGTTGCCTCAACGCTTAAAGAAACCCGATCGATATCCAGGGAAACATAGCAACGATGATCAAACCTGCCATCAGCGCCAGCAAATAGCCCCAGATCGGTCGGATGCCCTCGGCAGGATCGACGCGGCCGATGGCGCACGCCGCATAATAGCCGACGCCGAAGGGCGGTGCGAACAATCCGATGCCCATCGCCAGGATAATGATCATCGCGTAGTGGACCTCGTGCACGCCGACCGCGCGCGCGATCGGGAACAAAAGCGGGCCGAACAGCACGATGGCCGGAATGCCTTCGAGCACGCTGCCGAGGATCGTAAAGGCCACGATCGAGACCGCGATAAAGGTGGCGGAGCCGCCGGGCAGGCCGGTCATCGCGGCCGCCAGCGCCCGCGAAAACCCGGATTGGGTCAGCCCCCAGGCCATGCCGGTCGCGGTTCCGATGATCAAAAGGATCGCACCGGAAAGACAGGCGGTCTCAACCAGCATCGGCATTAACCGTCGCCAGTTGAATTGGCGGTAGATCAACAGGCCGACCACGAAACCGTAGACGATGCCGATGGTTGAGACTTCGGTGGCGGTCGCAACGCCCTCAACGACCGCATAGCGGATAACAAATGGAAGGGCGAGGGCGGGCAGGGCGACGACGAAGGTTCTGGCGATTTCACGGCCGCTTGCCCGCTTGACGTGGCTCAGATCCTCGCTGCGATATCGCCACCACACCAGCGCCGATAGCGTGATCGCCAGCACCACGCCGGGCAAAAGGCCCCCGGTGAACAGCGCCGAAATCGAAACGCCGGTCACCGAGCCGATGGTGATCAGCACCAGGCTCGGCGGGATGGTTTCGGTCTGCGCGCCGGTCGAGGCGAGCAGGGCGACGAGATCGCCGGGTTTGGCGCCACGCTGCTTCATCTCGGGGAATAATACCGGCGCCACCGCCGCCATATCGGCGGCCTTGGAGCCGGAAATGCCTGAAACGAGATACATCGCGCCGACCAGCACATAATGCAGCCCGCCGCGCACATGTCCGAGCAGGCTCGCCAAAAACGCCACCATGGCCCGCGCCATGCCGGCCATTTCGATCAAAAGCCCGAGGAAGATGAACAGGGGCACCGCGAGCAGGATCAGATGGCTCATGCCCTCGTCCATCCGCCCGACCAGCACCATCAGCGGCGTCCGCGTCGTCAACGCGAGATATCCGAAAATCGCTAGACCAAATGCAAACGCAATCGGCACGCCAGCAAACACGCAGAAGCCGACCACGCCGACAAAGAAAATGATGAGATTAAGGTTGCCGAGCGGCCGCAGCCAGGGCGCTGCCAGCCAGAACAGAGCCACGATAAGCACCACCGAAAGCGCTGCCTTGATGACAAGCGCGCCATCGCCGACCCGCATCAACCGCAATAACGCAAACAGCACCATCAGACAGATGCCGACCGGTAACGCCGCGGCGCGCCAGCTATTGGCAATTTGCAGCGCCGGCGTGGTGATGAAACTTTCCTCGTAGGCATACTGGTAGCTTGGCGCGACGATCAGCAGCAGGAAAGCTAGCGCCGCACAGGTCGCCACAACGTCCAGGAACGCGCGCATCGAGGGCCTGACGCCGGCAACAACGGCCGTCATCCGCATGTGCTCGGAACGACGGAATGCCACCGCCGAGCCGAGCATCGCGAGCCAGAGGAACAGGATCGAGGCCAGTTCGTCGGACCAGATCAGCGGCTGCTGCACGACGTAACGCGCCACGACGCCGGCGAACAGCGTCACGATCTCGGCGACGACGAGCAGGGCGGCCGGAATCTCAATCAGCCTTCCGAGGAAAGCCTCGATCGCCCTGACCTGCGAATGCCGGCGAGCGGTACACCACCTCGCCGGCTGCCGGCCGCACTGCCTCGGCGTCCACCATTTGGGTTGGCCTTCAGGTATCAGGACAGTTTGCCGACCGACTTTTCCAGGATCGCCCACGCTTCCTCGCCGTATTTTCCTTTCCATTCGGAATAGAAACCGGCGGCGCGCAGCTTGTCACGGAACGGCGCCAGATCGGGCTGATTGAAGGTCAGCCCCTTGGTCGCCAGTTCCTCGCGGACGGTCGCGTTAAGCTTTTCCGTGTCGACCCGGGCTTTCAACGCCGCCTCGTTCACATTCTTCTCGACGATCGTCCGCACGTCGGGCGGCAGCGCCTCCAGCGCGCGGCGATTGGCCAGGAACCAGTAGCCGTCCCACATATGGTTGGTCAGCGAGCAGTATTTCTGGACTTCGTAGAGCTTGGCGGTCGAAATCAGCGCCAGTGGATTTTCCTGGCCTTCGACGATCTTGGTCTGCAGCGCCGAATAGACCTCGTTGAAATTGATCGAAGCGGGCGAGGCGTCGAACGCCTTGAACATCGAGGTCCACAACGGCGATACCGGCACGCGAATTTTAAAGCCCTTGTAGTCGGCAGGCCCTGTGATCGGCCTGGTCGACGATGTGGTCTGGCGGAAGCCGTTGTCCCAGATCTTCTCGAACGCAATGATATTCGCCTTGGCGACTTCCTTGCGCACATAGGCGCCGAGATCGCCGTCCATGGCCTTCCATACGCTCGGATAATCCGGGAATGCAAAACCCATCCCGTTGATGGACGCCGCCGGCACCAGCGTCGCCAGGATCAGGCCCGACATCGTGAAGAACTCTACGCCGCCGGAGCGAAGCTGACTCAGGACGTCCGTATCGGCACCGAGCTGGTTGTTCGGAAAGATCTGCAGGTCGAATCGGCCGTTGGTCTCGGTCTTGATCGCCGCCGCCATTTCCCGGGCGCGGCTATTGAGCGGATGCGTGTCCGGCAGATTGTTGGCGAATTTGTAGGAGAACTCGGCCTGCTGGGCCCGCGCAACGAACGGCGCGCCCAAGCCGCTCATGGCCACTGTTGCAGCCGTGGTCTTCAATACCGAACGTCGTGAAAAGCCCATCGCGTCGTCTCCCAAATCGCTTTTTTTCAGCTTCCTCGACAGAAGCATCGTGGTTGGCTTTTTGCCCGCTTTCAAAGGAAATACCAAGCGGTGGTTGGCACGTCCTTGGCTTCGCATTTTGACGCAGTTTGGCCGGGCGCTGGGCAACATCCGTCGCGCCGGGACCCGATCCTTCAAATTCGCTAGAACCTGAAGGCTTGTATACAAATGTCTGAAATATCTAGGGAATAAAATATTCCATAATATACCTTATGCGAATCTCCGGTATCTTGACCTGGGTTGCAGCGTGTGCCCTTAAGGTCGAATCGAGTTCTGTTTAAGCCAAAACGGAATCTCACCTTGGAGGGCTTCAACACAAGCTGACCGCGACCCAGAGATCACGCCGTAGCAGCGGATGCATCCGGACGAGGCGGTCGCGGGGGCGCGGGACGTGCTCGCTTCGATCGGCGACAACGGCCCGGAGTGCCCGCCCGATTGCGGCCGGCTCCGAGCGGCGCGAAACCGCTCCCATTCGACCGTCGAACAGCCAAAAAAATGGCGAGCTGCGTATCGGGCACACACGGTCGGGAGCGACGGGCATTTCGTTGGATTTGAACCGCTGACTTGGCAACTTCACCGCGGTGACCCTCCTCTGGCCCGACCGCCCTCCTCTGGCCCGACCGCCCTCCTCGGCCACGGCGACGCCGCGACCGCGCTGACCGCGGAGCCCGAGCACCGGGTTTCGCCGACTGGGAAGCGCGAAGCGCAACTTGGCCCAAACCCGGCTCGCCGGGCGAACTACTGCAAAAGCGAGATGTGCAGCGAGTGCGGCAATTCCAGGCTGGTGCGGAATGGCACCTGCATGAAGTGCAATACGTGCGGATGCGGCCACGGCCAATGTTTTTCCCTACATGTTGTTGTGGTGATCAGGCCAAGTCGTCCATCCCGCGTGTTTTCATGTCCATTTAGTCGGCACTAGTTTGTCGATTAGCAAAATCTTTCAGGCGATCGAGAGGTCGTCTGTTCTGTAGGTGTGAAGTGCGGACCCATTGTCCACTCAGCACTTGCGCTTCCACTCGCTTGCCTAGGCACGTGTGGGTCGGCCAGAGTTGTCCGTCCCACACATTCCGGTGTCCATTAAGTTCACTCCGATGGCAGCGCGACGGGCAATGAACGTCCGCTACAGGTACGCCCTAATCGGGGCAAAGTAGGTCCCCTACTCGGCACCGCTGGCCGCCACGAGGAAAACAAGAAGGATTTCGCGGCGGGCTACGGCTTCGCTGCGAAATCTCAAAACCGAACGAAACATAATTAATGTTGCAGACTGCAGCGAGGGCGCATCTCGCCGACCCCGCCATCTGGTCCTTTCCGGAATGGGCAATTGCCATCGATGGCAACGCTCGCCGTCGCGAGCAGACCCATCTCACGGCAAAGTTCGCCGAACCGTGCGCATACCTTGCGTAGCCCCAGACCGTTGACCTTGCGGAAGTCCGCGATCGTCTTGTGATCGGGAGCGAGCCGACCCAGCAGCCACATCACCTCGACATTGCGTCCGGCCTCTCGTTCCAGCCGCCGGCTCGACTGCACCCGGTTCAGATAGCCGTAAATGTAAAGCTTCAGGAGAACCGAAGGATGGTACGATGGCCGACCAGTCGCCGCCGGCTCCACCCCATCAAAGCTCATCTCAGCCAAATCCAGCGCATCGACAAACACGTCGATCACGCGAACCGGGTTGCTCTCGTCAATGAAATCATCGAGGCATTCGGGCAACAGCGTCCATTGCCCACGATCCGCCTCTTCAACGAAGCGCCTCATCAATTCTCCCCCGCAGAATCATCAAGGGAATCATAACAGCGGCAATGGCGTTTTCACACAGCCAGGGTCAAACTGAGACTTCGAAAGGCGAAAGATCCACGTCCGTTCGTCCCTCAGCAGCGGACTTTGATCAGGGCAACGGCTTGGTCAGCTTCGTGCCAAAAGCAAGCTAGTCGTGAGCCCAGCAAACGCAAATGTGGCCAATATGCTCCCTCTTACCGACACCAGCGCATAGAAAATTGAAAAACAGAACACCATAAACAGTAGCCAGTACGATTGAAAAGATCACCGACACCACTGTCATTGTGTGCGAGTTGAGACATCCTCTATACCCACTCTTTTCCGCGCTTCCTTGCTAGCATTAAGCGTTCCCTGAATCCACCTGCGCACTGTGGCTCCGTGTTAGCACAATATCAACTCATCAAACCACGCTAGCGACGTGCCCCCTGCAGCCACGCAAGTACTCCCTTAAATCTACCTCCGTCTGCCCTCGAGAAATGCCAATTTAGTGCGGAGCGCTCGCCGTTTCAGCACGATCCACGAGTACATGTCGAAAACCCGAATATGCCCAGCATTATAAGGCATTGCTTAACACACATGGGCGATCCATGCACTGCTGACCGCAGCTTCCTTTTTATCACCAATTTCGTTCTACGCGTAATCAATGGGATTAGCGACGAAAGCCAGCACGAGTTCGCGAGGTCCCCCTAATAATACGCCCCCTACTTCCAAGGTGCCTAGTCTGAAAACTAAAACCCCGCCGGAGACGGCGGGGTTTTCGTTGCGGCACTTACTGGAGCCTCAAGCTCCTCGCCGGATTGGTCACATGCCAGCACCCGGCGGCGCTGCACTGGCAGCCAGTGCATCCGTAAGCGGATCGAGGAGGCATTCGACTAGATCAAGACCATCGCCATGCATGAAGACTAACTTCGGTGGCCGTGGTCGCGTCGGATGGGCCTTTGCCCGGGAGAAAAATGGATCATGGCTTTAAACCCGTCAGGCAGACCCAACTTGCTACTCACGCCGCTTCTGGCCCATCCTGGCGTCTCTAAAATGTACGCGGTAGGAGCATTGGTGGGCGCCGCCAGAATGCTTGTTGCCGTACCTCGGGTCGGCCTCTCATGGGACTCGACATTTCGTGGGGCTATATGCCCGTACTTACGATTTACTTAAATTGTACTTAGAATATTATTACACGTAGCATTCATTTCGTTGAGGTTTTTGTCCGTATCAACTTACAATTAAAGTTAGAGTTCACAGCGCGCCAGTCCAGCCCGTCTCACTGTCCTTTGAAACGCGGCTTACGCCGCTCCAGGAACGCCGCCAGGCCCTCCTTGTGATCCTCTGTCATCGTCGCGAGCGCAAACTGATCGATGTCCATGTGGCTGGTGAGATCATCGAGCGCGTGCGTCAGGCGGTTGATGGTGAGCTTGGTCATCGCGGCCGAGATAGGCGGCTGGCTTGCAAATTTGGCCGCGAGCGCCATGGCCGCCTCAAAAGCGGCGCCCGGCTCGGCCACCTCCTCCACCAGACGCCACGCATGGGCTTCTTCGGCCGAGATACGTTGATCGGCGAGAATCACGGCCTGTTTGGTTCGGGCCGGACCCATCAAGTGCAGCAGGCGCGGAACACTCTGCCAGCTCATGTTCATGCCGAGTCCAACTTCGGGAATCCGGATATGGGCCGTTCGGCTCATGACGCGAAAATCGAGCGCGACCGCCAGCGCTATGCCACCGCCAATACAGAAGCCTTCAATCGCGGCGATGGTGATCTGCTCCATCTCCTGCCAGGCGCGGGCGAGCCGAGGGCCGATCTTCAGGTGCCGTCGCAGCGAACCGAGGTCCATGGATTTGCGCAAGCGTCCTTCCGGGTCCTTGAGATCGAAGCCGGCGCTGAACGCTTTCGGCCCGCCGGCCAGCACCACCACAGAGGTGTCGCCGTCATCCTCAAAACTTCGCGCCGCTTGCGTTAATTGGCGCATCGCCTCCGGCGACAGTGCGTTGATCCCGTCGCCGCGATCAAACCGCACCACGGCGATGCGGCCCTCAGGGCCGAGGCCTTTTTCGATAGTCACGAAGTTGGTCATGCTTCCGCCCTCCTCGGCTTGCACAAAATACCGCCAAATCTGGCACGAAGCGTGCTTCACGTCTCGCACCTTAGAGTCACTGGCCCGCAAAAGCGCGAGAACAACCATGCAAATTGGTGTCTTCATCCCGATTGGAAATAACGGTTGGCTTCTCTCCTCTACTGCGCCGCAATACATGCCGTCCTTCGACCTGAACAAAGAGATTGTTCAGAAGGCCGAGAAGTACGATTTCGACTTCGCGCTTTCGATGATCAAGCTGAGGGGATTCGGCGGCAAGACCGAATTTTGGGATCACAACCTTGAATCGTTCACGCTCATGGCCGGGCTTGCCGCGGTGACGTCCAAAATCAAGCTGTTTGCGACGTCCGCGACGTTGACCGTGCCGCCGGCCATTGCGGCGCGCATGACGTCCACCATCGATTCCATTTCTCACGGCCGGTTCGGGCTCAATCTCATCACCGGATGGCAGCGGCCCGAATATTCCCAGATGGGTCTCTGGCCTGGCGACGAGTTCTTCAAACGGCGCTACGACATGCTATCCGAATACGTGCAGATCATGCGCGACCTCTGGGCGACAGGCGTATCGAACCGCAAGAGCGAGTTCTTCCAGATGGACGACTGCCGCGTCAGCCCGAAGCCTTCGGCCGAGATCAAGATCATCTGCGCCGGTCAGAGCGAAGCCGGCATGGCATTTTCCGCCAAACATGCCGACTATAATTTCTGCCTCGGCAAGGGCGTCAACACGCCGACCGCTTTTGCGCCGACGGCGGAGAAATTGCTCGAAGCGAACCAGAAGTACGGCCGTCACGTTACATCTTATGCGTTGTTCATGATCATCGCCGATGAAACCGATCAAGCCGCCCGCGCAAAATGGGAGTTGTACAAAGACGGTGCCGACCAGGAGGCAATCGCCTGGCTCCAGGAACAATCCGGTGTCGACAAGAGTCGGCGCGACACCAATGTTCGCCAGTTGGCGGATCCGGCGTCAGCCGTGAATCTCAACATGGGCACGCTGGTCGGATCCTACGCCAACGTCGCCCGCATGCTGGACGAGGTGGCGACCGTCCCCGGCGCCGAAGGCGTTCTGCTGACCTTCGACGACTTCGTGAAAGGCGTTGAGAATTTCGGCGAACGGATCCAGCCTCTGATGAAGTCGCGAAGCCACCTCAAAACAAAGGAAGCGGTCTGATGGCAGGCCCCGTTCGCACAGGTTATCAGCCGCCGGCTGACAGCGCGCTTGTTTCCCTGCCCGCAAGCCCGGAGCCGTTGTCGCTGAAGGCGAGCGAAACGGCGGTCATCGTGGTCGACATGCAGAACGCCTACGCCACCGAGGGCGGCTATGTCGACATCGCCGGCTTCGATGTCGGCGGCGCCGCGGCCGCTGTCACTCAGACCAAGAAGGTGCTGGATGCGGCGCGCGCCGCCGGCATCACGGTGATCTTCTTCCAGAACGGCTGGGACAAGGACTATCGTCGAGGCCGGCACGCCGGGCTCGCCGAACTGGCACAAGTCCAACGCGCTGAAGACCATGCGGGCCCGGCCCGAACTTGCAGGCACGCTGCTGGCCAAAGGCACCTGGGATTATGCCATCGTCGACGAGCTTGATGCCGCAGCCCGGCGACATCGTCATCCCCAAGACGCGCTACAGCGGTTTCTTCAACACCAACATCGACAGCGTGCTGCGCGCTCGCGGCATCCGAACGCTGGTGTTCGTCGGCGTTGCCACCAATGTCTGCGTGGAATCCTCGCTGCGGGACGCGTTTCATCTCGAATATTTCGGCGTCGTGCTCAAGGACGCGACGCATCATCTAGGCCCCGCCTTCATCCAGGAAGCCTCCCTCTATAACATCGAGAAGTTCTTCGGCTGGGTCTCAACCGTCGCCGACTTTTGCGGCGCGGTCTCGCAAACTCCACCTGCAAACAACTGAGGTCATCATGCCCAAGAAGATCGTGCTGCCGCCCGGCACCGGAAAGCCGCTTGCCCCCTACTCGCCCGGAACGCTCGCCGATGGCGTCCTCTATGTCTCCGGCACGCTGGCGTTCGACAAGGACAACAACGTCGTGCATGTCGGCGATGCCGCGGCCCAGACCAAGCATGTTCTGACGACGATCAAGTCGGTCGTCGAGACCGCCGGCGGCACGATGGACGACGTCACGTTCAACTCGATCTTCATCACGGATTGGGCAAATTACGGCGCCGTCAACAAGGTCTATGCTGAGTTCTTTCCGGGCGACAAGCCGGCCCGCTACTGCATTCAGTGCGGCCTAGTGAAGCCCGACGCGCTCGTTGAAATCGCGACCTTCGCGCATATCGGCAAGAAATAAAGCGCGACGAGGCGAACGCGTGAAGTACGAGAGTTTTGGCCGCTCGGAACCGGAAGCCCCGACAATTGTGCTGTCGGCCGGCCTCGGCGGTATCGGTGGCTTCTGGCGGCCGCAATACGACATGCTTGCGGCCCGCTACCGCGTCATCTCCTACGATCAACGCGGCACGGGCGCCAACAAGGAGCCGCTGCCCGATAATTACACGATCTCCCATATGGGCGACGATGTCGTGTCCATCCTCGACCAGGCCGGCGTGAAGAAATGTCACTTCATGGGCCACGCGCTCGGCGGACTGGTCGGGCTCGACTTGGCGCTGCGCTATCCCGACCGTCTCGACAGCCTGCTTCTGATCAATGCGTGGCCTGTGGTCGACTCGCATACGCGGCGCTGCTTTGAGGCGCGGCTGGCGCTGCTCGAGCACGTCGGCCCTGAAGCCTATGTCCGCGCCCAGCCGATCTTCATCTATCCCTCCTGGTGGCTGTCGCAGCATGCGGACGCGATTGCCAAGGATGACGCCCACGGCATCGCCCATTTCCAGGGCAAGGAGACCCTGCTCAAACGGATCGGGGCGCTGTTGAAGTTCGACCCGTCGAGCAAGCTTGGTCAGATCCGTGTGCCGACATTGGTCGCGGCGGCGCGCGACGATGTCCTGGTTCCCTATACGAGTTCCGAAGCGCTCGCCCGGGCCATTCCCGGCTCCAGCCTCTCGGTGACGCCTGAGGGCGGCCACGGTTACTCCGTGACCAACCCGGCGGTCTTCAATGACATCATCTCCAGCTTCCTGGCGGAGATTGCCCGCGCGTGACGCCCTAAGTATCGATAAGAGTGCTTGCGCGCCGGATCGACGATCAGCCGTTTCCCCTGAGATTGCATGGAAATACAGCTAAATCCTGCTTATTATTCTCTCGGCGTGCTAAAACATTGGGCGCGCCGCCGCTTTCCGCATTTGCCACACTTCGCGGCATGGCGTTGCCAAAAGCGATAATGTCGATCGTCAGTGAACCAGAGCCGGGCCCGCACCTCGGAGAGGCAGCCTCTTCTTCGTCCGCTTTGCGCGTGACGGAGCAGGCGCCACGACGGCTCGTCGTCGATGCCCAGCATATTTCCCTGACATTCGAAACCGCGGACGGCAAGGTCGACGCGCTCTCCGATGTCAGCCTTCAGATTGCCGAGGGCGAATTTGTTTCCTTCATCGGGCCATCCGGCTGCGGCAAGACGACGATGCTTCGGGTCGTCGCCGATCTACAACAGCCTTCCTCCGGAACCCTGCTCGTCAACGGTCTGTCTGCCGAGCAGGCCCGCCTCGCCCGCAGCTATGGCTATGTGTTTCAGGCGCCTGCGCTATTCCCCTGGCGCACCATCGAGAAGAACCTCAAGCTGCCGCTCGAAATCATGGGCTATTCCGAGTTCGAACAGCAACAGCGCGCCCAGCGGTATCTGGCTCTCGTCAATCTGACCGGTTTTGAGCGCAAATTTCCCTGGCAGTTATCGGGCGGGATGCAGCAGCGCGTGTCGATTGCCCGCGCTTTGTCGTTCGACCCGACACTATTGTTGATGGACGAGCCGTTCGGCGCCCTCGACGAAATCGTGCGCGACCACCTCAATGAGCAACTGCTTCAGTTGTGGAAATCCACCGGCAAGACGGTTCTGTTCGTCACTCACTCGATTCCGGAAGCTGTGTTCCTCTCCAGCAAGATCGTGGTGATGTCGCCGCGTCCCGGCCGCATCATCGACGTCATCGATTGCAACTTCCCGGCCGACCGGTCGCTCGAGATCCGGGAAACGCCGGAATTCCTCAAGATCGCGCAGCGCGTTCGCACGGGGTTACGGGCGGGTCACTCCTATGACGAGTAGCGCGCTCGCCTTGCCCCGGCGCCGATCGGCCGTCTTGTGGAACCATCCGCTCGTCGCGCGATACGCGCCGCTCGCGACCGTCGTTCTGGCGCTGGTCGCGATCTGGTATATCGCCGCGGTCGCCATGAACTGGTCACTGGTGCGCGACGGATTCGAACGCGAAGAAACGCCCTATACGTTTGCCGACGTCCTTTCGGGAACCATGGACGCCGATCGTCCGCTGCTTCCGGCGCCGCACCAGATTGCGTCGACATTCGTTGATCTGGTGTTCGGCTACCCGCCGCTGGCGCCACGCAGCCTTGTCTTCCATTCGCTGGTCACCCTGTCTGCGACCTTGCTCGGTTTTCTGCTCGGCGCGGCATTCGGAATCGTGCTGGCCTTGATGATCGTGCACAGCCGGGTAATGGAACGCAGCCTGATGCCCTGGATCATCTGCTCGCAGATGGTGCCGATCCTTGCGCTTGCGCCGATCTTCATCGTGGTACTCGGCGCGCTCGGTCTGCAGGGTCTGCTGCCGAAAGCCATCATCTCGGCTTATCTCTGCTTTTTTCCGGTAGCCATCGGCATGGTGAAGGGCCTGACCTCGCCCGAGGTGCTGCAACTGGAGATGATGCGGACCTGGTCGGCGACCCCGCGCCAGGTGCTATGGAAGCTGCGCTGGCCGGCGGCAATGCCTTATCTGTTCGCCAGCCTGAAAGTCGCCATCGCAATCTCGCTCATCGGCGCCATCGTCGCGGAACTGCCGACCGGCGCGGAAGCTGGCATCGGCGCACGCCTCCTTGCCGGCTCCTATTACGGCCAGACCATCCAGCTCTGGGCGGCGTTGGTTGCCGCCGCCGTGCTCTCCTCGGGGCTGATCGGGATCGTCGGGCTCTTGGAGCGCGGCGTGACGCGCCGCATGGGAGCTCACTGATGGATCCACGCAAACTTCGGCTTGGCTTTCTGGTGGCAGCCGCTGCGATCGCCCTTGCCTTCCTGAGCCCGATCGCCCCGGACTCTGCACCGCTCTTTTCGCGATCACTCATTTCGTCTCTTTGCATCGGCGCCGGCCTGCTCTTCCTGCTCGCCGCCGCCCTCGCCGATCAATGCGCGACAATATCCGGCTTTGCCGGTGCGGTGGCTGTTGCCGCCGCTTCACTGCTGCTTCTCAAGGATCCCACCGTCGCCGGATCGGCTCGCATCGGTTTCTGGATGATCGTTCTGGCTTGCTGGCTCGCGGCCGCGCTCTGCGTCATCAACCTCGCCGCCGTCCGTGACCTGCGGCGCGAGCGGCAACGGCTATTTGACGTGTTGGTGCCGCTCATGTTCGGCGCCACCGTGTTCTATCTCTGGGAAGTCGGCGTTCGCGGTTTCGGCGTACCGCCCGTGCTCCTGCCCCCGCCGAGCGCCGCCGCGGCGCGCTTTGCCGGTTCGCTCCCCATCCTGGCCGGCGACTTCACCCAGACCTTCATCCGCGGCGTCCTGATCGGCTACGTGATCGGCTGCGGCGCAGGTCTGGCCGTGGCCATCCTGGCGCACCGGTTTTCCTTTCTGGGCCGGGGTCTGTTGCCGCTTGGAGATTTCTTTTCAGCGCTGCCGCTGGTCGGCATCGCACCGATCATGGTGATGTGGTTCGGCTTCGACTGGCCTTCGAAGGCGGCCGTGGTCGCGCTTGTGACCTTCTTCCCGATGCTGGTGAACGCGATCGCGGGATTGTCGGCCGCGGGCCATATCGAGCGCGACCTGATGCGTTCCTATGCCGCCAGCCACCGGCAGAGCCTGATCAAGCTCTATTTGCCGGCCGCGTTGCCTTTCATCTTCAACGCACTCAAGATCAACACCACGCTCGCGCTGATTGGCGCGATCGTTGCAGAGTTTTTCGGCACGCCGACGCAAGGTATCGGGTTCCGCATCTCCACCGAGGCCGGACGCATGTCGATCGACATGGTCTGGGCGGAAATCGCACTCGCCGCCCTCGCCGGCATGGCTTTTTACGGATTCGTCGCGCTGGCCGACCGCGCGGCAACTTTCTGGCACCCATCGTATCGGACCTAGATCGGCAAGGTCCAAATTTTGGAGTTTCTCATGAAGCGAAGTTTAGCAATTGCGGCCGGTTTGACGATGGGCTTTCTCTCCAGCGCCCACGCCGCCGATACCGTTACCATTCAACTGAAATGGGTCGCGCAGGCCCAGTTCGCCGGCTACTTCGTCGCCAAGGAAAAGGGCTTCTACAAGGACGCCGGGCTTGACGTCACGATCAAGCCGGGCGGCCCGGACGTCGCCCCACCGCAGGTCATCGCGGGCGGAGGTGCTGACGTGATCGTCGACTGGATGCCTTCTGCGTTGGCTTCGCGCGAAAAGGGCGTGCCGCTGGTCAATATCTCTCAGACCTTCAAGCGGTCCGGTCTCGAGCTGACCTGTCGCGCGGAAACCGGCATTAAGAAGCCCACGGACTTCAAGGGCAAGACCATCGGTGTCTGGTACGGCGGCAACGAATATCCGTTCCTGTCCTGGATGTCGAAGCTGAACTACAAGACCGACGGTTCGCCCGCCGGCGTCAAGGTCATCAAGCAGGGCTTCAACGTCGATCCGCTGCTGCAGAAGCAGGCCGACTGCGTCTCGACCATGACCTATAACGAATACTGGCAGGTGATCGATGGCGGCTACAAGCCGAGCCAGCTCGTAGTCTTCAAATACGAAGAGGAAGGCGTGGCGACGCTGGAAGACGGCCTCTACGTGCTCGAGAAGAACCTCAAGGACCCCGCTTTCGTCGCCAAGATGGCCAAATTCGTCAAGGCGTCGATGAAAGGCTGGGACTACGCCAAGAGCCACCCGGATGAAGCCGTGAAGATCATACTCGCAGCCGACTCCACCGGTGCGAAGACCGAGAAGGATCAGAAGCGGATGATGGGCGAGGTCGGCAAGCTGCTTGGCGATTCCGAGGGTAAGCTCGACGTCAAGGATTACGACCGCACGGTTGCGGAGCTGATGGCGGGCGGCTCGGATCCCGTCATCACCAAGAAGCCCGATGGCGCCTACTCATTCGCTATCTACGATGCGATGAAGAAATAAGACTGGACCAAAAGGACGGGTTTACACAACCCGTCCTTGCCTTCCAGCACGGTGTGTCATTTTATGGCCCAAGCGGTTCAGCGGCCATGTACTATCAGGCCTTCTGAATTTCAGTGGCCGTGAAACCGAGTAGCCTTTGATACCGAGTAGCCTTTGATACCGAATAGCCTTGGGCCTCTCACCTCAGTCCCGACCACGGCACAAAAGGTCACTCCCATGTCGTCCGCCGACGTTCACCTCGTCAATCATCCCCTTGTTCAGCACAAACTGTCGTTGATGCGCGAGCGCAATCTTTCGACCAAAGGATTCCGGGAGCTTCTCAACGAAATCGGAATGTTGCTCTGCTACGAGATCACGCGGAACCTTCCGATCGAACTCGTCGACATCGAGACGCCGCTGGCCCCGATGAAGGCGCCGAAGATTGCTGGAAAAAAGCTGACCTTTGCTCCGATCTTGCGTGCCGGCGTAGGCTTCCTCGACGGCATGCTCGCGCTCGTTCCGTCTGCCCGCGTCGCCCATATCGGCCTCTACCGAAATCCGGCCACGCTGGAAGCCGTCGAGTACTACTTCAAGGCCCCGCACGATCTGTCGGACCGCACGGTGATCCTGATGGATCCCATGCTCGCGACCGGAAATTCGGCCTGCGCGGCGGCGGACCTGTTGAAGGCGCGCGGCGCGAGCAACATCAGCTTCGTCTGCCTGCTGGCAGCTCCCGAGGGGATAGCGCACTTCCAGGCGCAGCATGGCGAAATACCGATCTGGACCGCGGCGATCGACGAACGGCTGAACGATCACGGATATATCGTGCCTGGCTTGGGTGACGCCGGCGACCGGATGTACGGGACTAAGTAAGACGTGAGCGCTCTGCCGATAGCGCCTCGCGCACCGCGCGGGCAACATCGACCGCGTTCGGCGTATCCGAATGCACGCAAATCGAATCCGCGCGAACAGCCACATCCTTGCCGTTGACGCTTTCAGCCCTGCCTTCCGCGATCGCACGCCGGCAGCGTGAAGCGGCGCGGGCGGGATCGACCGGGTGATGCTCGCGCGTGATGATCAGGCGGCCGTCGTCTTCGTAGTCGAGGTCGGCATAGAATTCCGCGATCAGGGCATGACCCCGCGCGCCATAGACGGTCTCGTGACAGGTGGAGATCATTCCCATGATCGGTGTTTTGAAGACATCGGCCGCATCGCAGATGGCGTTAGCCACGGCATCGTCGCGCGCCGCCATGCCGTAGAGCGAGCCGTGCGGTTTGATATGATTAAGCGGCATTCCCTCGGCTTCAAGGAAGCCCTTGAGCGCGCCCACCTGATAGATGATGCAATTGGCGAGCTCCTCGCGCGGCATTTTCATTTCACGGCGGCCAAACCCTTGCAGGTCTGGCAGCGATGGATGCGCGCCGACCTTGACGCCGTGCTCTTTCGCGAGCCTGACAGTCTTGCGCATGTGATTGAAGTCGGAGGCGTGAAAGCCGCAGGCGACGTTGGCCGCGGAAATCAGCGGCATCAACGCTTTGTCATCGCCCATCCGGTAGAGGCCGAAGGCCTCACCCATATCGCAATTGATCGTTGTCATGCCAGGCTCCCGACGGTTGATCTACTCGCCGTCACTTCTTCCGAAGCGCGTAAGCCCCCGGACCGAAGACCGCGATCATGGAAAACAGGCCAATCAGCCCGAGGTTCTTGAGAAAATTGATGGTCTGGGCGTTCACTGCCGCCGGGGGTGAGGCCCAGAAATTATGGAACATCAACGTCGCCAGGATCGTGAACACGATCAACGCGAGCGCGGCACAGCGTGTATAGATGCCCAGGATGAGCGCAAGCGAAGCGCCGAGCTCGATCACGATTGATCCCGCCGCGAGAAAACTGCCGAAGCCGCCCTCACCGCCAGGCAGGCGCCCCGCCGTGACGCCGAAAGCAAGGATTTTGTTAATCCCGCTATAGAGAAACAGCGGCGTCACCAATAGCCGCGCTGCCAACAATACCTTGTCCTGCATCGCACTGGTTGCAGGAGGCGTATCAGAACCCGTCATTTTTTTCTTCCTCATAGAACTCTTGAAACTACTCTGCTGGCGCAACACTCGCCTTAGCCGTATTAGCCTGTGTCGACAGCGAGCCAACGACCAAAGCGGCCAGGATCGCAGCGCCACCGATAGCCCAGAACACGGCGTCCGGCCCTCCCGTCACCTGCTGTAACAGGCCGATCACGTAAGGCCCTAGAATGCCGCCGACGCGCCCGACCCCAAGCTCCATGCCGACGCCGCTGGCGCGAAAGCCCGTCTCATAAGAATTCGCCGTGAAATTGTTGAGGACGTGCTGAGCCCCGATCACGCAAAAGCCCGCAATCGCCACGATCACGAAATTGAACGCGTGGCCATTGACAAAAAGCAGCGACCCGACAGCGAAGCCGCCGACGATCCACCAGGCGCTGAGCAGCCGCGGTGTCGCGGCAAATCCGCGATCGGCCAGCATGGCCAGCGTGAGGCCACCCACGAAAGACGTCGCCTGCATCAGGGCGCCATAACCGAAACCCGACGCAAACGTCTCGCCCCGCTGGATCATGACGGTCGGAATCCATCCCACAGAGTCCGAAAATCGCAAACAGCGTGAGGAATGCCGTGACCCAGATCGTCAGGGAGACACGGCGGTAGCGTGGCGCCAGCAGAGCCGCGATGGTGTTTTGCGATACCGTGTGTTCCGTGGTGCGAAACGTCGCGTTTTCGTACACGGCGCGGCGCTCGGGCCGCAGCCTCGACATCAGCGCGCGCAATTCTTCAAGACGTCCGCGAGCCGCGAGAAATTTTGGGCTCTCAGGCAGCACCGCATGAACGGCGAGCGTCAACGGAATCGACATCGTTCCCACGAAATACAGGATTTGCCAGCCATAGGTTGGCGTCAGGAAAACCCCGACCAGTCCCGCAACAACGCCGCCGAGCGACCAGCCGAACGTTACGCCCCACAACGAAAAGCTGTTACTGACCCGCTGTGGCGCGAGCTCGTTGATGTAGGTGGTGCCGAGCGGCAGCAGCACGCCAAGGCCAAGGCCGGTGAAGAATCTCAAACCGCAGAAGCTCGCATAACTGGTCGCGAAGATCGCGGTGAGAAGCGTCAATACGTTGACGATCCACAAACCTGCCAGCAGCGTGTTGCGGCGTCCGTACCGATCTGCAACCATGCCGTGGCCCATGGCGCCAAACAGGAAGCCGATCAATCCGGAACTAACCAAAAATCCAGCCTGGCTCGGCGACAGGCCCCACGGCTGCTTCACATATTGGATGACATAGGCGGGGTTGAAGGTGTCGTAACCGTCGAACAGAGTGATCAGCGTAATCAAGACGCCGAGCGTCTTGTGCAACGGCGTTACCGCTGCTCCCGCGAGTTCCTCATGGATATCGACTTCGGTTCCTGAACTCATGGTAGCTCCCCCTTTTCTCCGCTCCCGCTCTTCGGCGGGTTACGCAACCAATCAATTCAGTCTAAACGGCTCAGGTCAGCTTAAACAGCGTCCTCGCATTGTCGCGGCCGATCTTCTGGCGGTCGATCTCCGCGATCGGCGCTTCGTCGAACCAATCCGACGCATGGTCGATATTCTCGAACGGCCAGTCAGTCGAAAACAGGATCCGGTCCGAGCCGATTTCGAGCATGGCATCGATCAGCGTCTGAGTCCGGAAATTTCCTGACGTCGTGATGTAGAAATTCTCGCGGAAATAATCGCCGATCTTGCGCTTGGCAGGATAGCTGTTTTGTACGCGCATCCACTTGTTGTGGTTGTCGATCCGCCACATGGAATAGGGCAACCCCTCCCCCATGTGACCGATCACGATATTGAGCTTTGGATGGGCGTCAAACAATCCTGATCCCATTAGCCGCAGCGCATGAACGGCAGTTTCCTGCCCGAAGGCCCAGGATGGCCCGAGCAGCCAGCGGTGGCCTTCGTAAATCGCGGCATCCTTCGGCAGCGGGTTTCGCGGATGTAGATAGAAAGGAACGTCGAGCCGCTCGACTTCAGCCCAAAACGGCCAGTAGGCCTTTACGTCGTAGTATATGCCGGAGGGATTGTCGGTCACCTGGCTAAAGCCGTTGACCAGTGCGCCGCAAAATCCGAGTTCCTTTACGCAGCGGGTCAACTCTCGCGCCGCAAGCTCCGGCGTTTGCATCGGTAGCGCCGCGAGGCCAGCAAAACGCTTCGGCTGACGGGCGATCTGCTCGGCCATGAAATCATTGGACCGGCGCGCGATCTCGTTGGCCTTCTCGAGGCTCGGTATCGCCTGCACCGCCGGAGCGTTAAGAGAGAGCAGCATCATCTCGATGCCGTTTGCGTCCATTTCCCGCAAGCGGCGATCCTGAACGTCCAACAGGCGACCCTTCAACTCCGGCCAGTCGGCTTCGGGAGCAAAGCCTGCGCTGTCCTGAAGCGTTTCCGGAATCGCAAAATGCTCCTCGAGAGCTACTTTTCCCTGCATCGCAGCACGCCTCCGCCCGTTTTTGCCGTCTATTCATTGCAGTTAGACAGTACACTGTCCATTTGGCAAGTTCAAATCCGCGTGCTAAAGGCGATACTCTCCTGCTCCAGCTGACCACCTCCCCGCTCGTTTGGCTCGAACGCTCTTTTCGCGACCTCGCCTCGGTCCTGACGACCGTGGGCGCGGCAATCTTGACCGTCGGCTGCGAGAAGCCGACAATGCTGCAGTTGCGGTCCATGTGACTGAACCCGCCGATCAAACCTCCGCCAACGTTGGACACATGAGCGAACACGATCATCATCACCACGACGACCATTCGGAGCTGTCCGAGACAGAACTGCGCGTCCGCGCGCTGGAGACGATCCTGACCGAGAAGGGTTACATCGATCCCGCCGCGCTCGACGCGATTGTTCAAGCCTATGAGACAAAGATTGGTCCTCACATCGGCGCGAGCGTCGTTGCCAAAGCCTGGGCTGATCCCGATTTCAAAAAAGCGCTGCTAGAGGACGGATCGAAGGCGGTTCGCGTACTAGGCGTCGGCCACGCGGGCCGCGTCGGCGACCATCTGGTTGTCGTCGAAAACACCCCGCAGCGGCACAACATGGTCGTTTGTACGCTGTGCTCCTGTTATCCCTGGGACATGCTCGGGCTTCCTCCGGTCTGGTACAAGGCCGCGCCCTACCGTTCGCGCGCAGTCAAGGACCCGCGGGGCGTGCTCGCCGATTTCGATGTGACGTTGCCGAAGGAAACCGAAATCAGGGTCTGGGACTCAACGGCTGAAACCCGTTTTCTTGTGTTGCCGATGCGCCCTGAGGGCACGGACGGCTGGAGTGAAGAACAACTGGCTGAGCTCGTGACGCGGGATTCGATGATCGGTACCGGCTTTCCGAGAACACCCGAGACTGCATCATGAACGGCGTGCACGACATGGGCGGCATGGACGGCTTCGGCAAGGTCGAGCCTGAACCGAACGAGCCGCCATTTCACGAGAAATGGGAAGGCCGCGTGCTCGCCATGGTCCGCGCGATGGGCTCGGCCGGCGCCTTCAACATCGACACCTCGCGCTTCTATCGCGAAAGCCTGCCACCACATATTTACCTGGCCAGTTCGTATTACCGGAAGTGGTTACTCGAACTCGAAGACAATCTGGTCGATAAGGGCTATGTCACGTCATCTGAGCTTGCGGCCGGCCATTCGGAAGGCGCAACGAAGCCCGTCAAGAACGGCAAGTTCGTTCTTGAGAACGTGGAAAAAAGCCTCGTACGCGGTCACTTCGAACGTCCGGCGCAGACGCTCGCGAAATTCAAGCCCGGCGATCGCGTGCGGACAAAAAACATCCACCCCGCCACGCATACGCGCCTTCCCCGCTATACGCGCGGTCACGCCGGTGTGATCGAGCGCATCCTGGGTTGCCAGGTTTTTCCGAACTCAGCGGCGATGGAGTTGGGCGACAATCCGCAATGGCTTTACAACGTCGTGTTTGACGGGGCCGAATTATGGGGATCCGAAGCTGATCCTACCGTCAAGATCTCGATTGATGCCTTCGAACCATATCTTGAAGCAGCATGACGAGTGCCACCGTAGCGCAAGCAATCAACGTTCTCGGGAACGTGCCACGGGACGACGACGGTCCCGTGTTTCGCGAGCCCTGGGAGGCCCAGGCCTTCGCCATGGCGCTATCGCTTTACGACCGCGGCCTCTTCACCTGGAATGAATGGGCCGCGGCACTCGCCGACGAAATCAAGATCGCACAGGCAAGTGGCGATCCCGACACCGGGACAACCTACTATCGGCATTGGCTCGCAACCCTGGAAAAACTCGTTGCAGCAAAGGGCGTCGCGACGCTTGAAATCCAACACCGCTACCGTGACGCCTGGGATCATGCCGCCGACCGCACGCCTCACGGCTCGCCGATCGAGTTGAGGCCGGAAGATTTTCCGCCCAAGGTTTGAGCGGTTACGAGCTTCGAAAAAATATGCGCCAGACGCACTATTTTAATTTAACGCCGGCTGCGTCTTTAAGTTGCATCTACAAAACATTAGCATGAGCTGACCTAATCCTCCCTCGCAGGATTGTTCTCATGAACAAGATGTTTCGCTACGCCACGCATTTGGCTGCCGTTGGCGCTCTCGCTGTCGTTATCTCAGTCCCTGCTTCAGCGTCTGACGTCGAGCTTCCCAGGAGTTTCAAGCTGGCGATGGGACCGATGAGCGCCGCGCAAAAGAATCAAAGCCCGGAGGCCGTGGGGAAATCCGACGCGGTCGAGATCAAGCCACCGCATCACGTCAAGCGGCATCACCGCATCAAGCACTGGCGACGGCATCACATCGCCTGACCACGGGGCAATGGCCATTATTCGGACTAATGAGCCGGCCTACCGCGCTAGCGGTGGAAATCACGTGCTATGGCGTTGTTGGACTGGGACAAGTGCACGTCTTGCGGCATACAGAGCGGGAAGTTTTCCCACCCTGTGGTGCCGCATGACCCCTTCCCGCGACATTTCACGCCTGATCGCGATCATGGCGCAGCTCCGAACGCCCGTAACCGGCTGTCCGTGGGATCTGGAGCAGAACTTCCAGACCATCGCGCCCTATACGATCGAAGAGGCCTATGAAGTCGCGGACGCAATTGCCCGCAACGATAGATTCGATATGGATTTGACGCTGATCATCTCGTATAGGACGTCGATCAGTTGGATGAACAACTATTCGCTGGAAAGTCGAAACGAGTCTCATTCTCAGCATCGACGGTATATGTCGAAACAACTCGAACACTATTGAGTTTGTTTAGAATCGAGCGCGAGTTGAGATAAATAATTTGAATAAAATTGACGTTGAGTAACAGTAGATTGAATAATACTCCAACGGATCCAGTCGCATCCCGAAATTTCAAATTTGGGGGGGGGGGTGAAATTTTGAAATTGAAATTGTGACGTTTTGCCCTAATAGTGTTGTAGGATGGCATCGACCTGGAGTACAAAGTCCAATGGCCTCCCAGCCACGCCAAATAACGACTGCGGCGCGTCTCTCCGTCGCAGTGAACGACGCCGAGCCAATCGAGAAATCGCTGTGGGGAACGGGCCAGGTGGACGACGTGCTGACATTTTCTCCTAACCCGGGACAATGATGGAATCAGGGAACTGCCAGCTTGAAATCACCGATGCGACCGTCGCCTACAATCGCGTGCCGGCCATCCATCATTTGAATCTTAAAATCTCCAGCGGGCATTGCGTTGCGCTGATGGGGCCGAATGGCGCGGAAAAACCACGCTCCTCAAGACAATCGCCGGCTTGCTCGCGGTGGAGACCGGCACCATCACCTACAACGGACACAGCCTGAAACGGGTATCAAAGGAGATCGCCTACCTGCCGCAACGCGAGCAGGTGGATTGGGACTTCCCATCACCGTGCGAGGTCTCGTCGAGATGGGCTGTTACATGCGGCTCGGCTGGTGGCGCCCGTTCGGTCCTGAGCAGCGCGCCGTAGTCGACGAGGCGCTGGCGACGATGCATCTTAACGCCCTCGCAGGCCGCCAGATCAGCGCTCTCTCCGGCGGCCAGCAGCAGCGCGCCTTCCTGGCCCGCTCACTGGCGCAAAAGCGGCGGCGCCCGCGACAGCGCCCGAGCCTGCCCCAGAACCACCCGCCGTCAACGAGGTCGCGCCACGGCTCAAGTTCAACGTGTTCGGGGACGTGGGTTACGACGCGTCCGGACAGAAAGGCGTGCCCAACACCTTCGAAATCGGCTCTTTGGATTTATTCATGAGAGCTCGTCTTTCGGACAGGGTATCTACGCTGGCCGAAATACTGTTCACTCCGGGGAGCGATAATTCCATCTCTTCCGATGTCGAAAGATTGCTCATCCAGTATCGTCAAAATGACTACTTCAATGGGGGATTTGGGCGTTACCACACCTCCATCGGTTACTACAACACTGCCTTCCATCAGGGGGCCTGGTTCCAGACGACGGTCGACCGGCCTTTCATGTATGCCTTCGACGATGAGGGCGGCTTCCTGCCCCTGCAGGAAGTAGGAGCGACCATCTATGGCAAGATTCGTTCCGGAAGGGCTGGCCTCAGCTACGTGGCGGGCTGGGGCCGATCGTGAAAATTCCCGCTGCCGCTCGACTGGACGGGGCGAGCACGTCCAATTGGTTGTTTCACATCGATGCCAAAAACGTCGTCGCCACGCACTGGTCGACGATTTGCGCCGGCGACAAGGCCGTCGGATTTGCGCGCGGCTGATCGAGACCGAGGGTCTGGCCGGCCGGGTGCGCTGCGCGCCGCGCGACGTCGAGCAGGCCCGCTGCGTGGACTTTCAGGGTGAAACGTTGGCCGAGTTGTCTGTCGCCGGAGATTCTGTCACGATCGATGTCGCGGCCTTCGAGTGGTTCGAGATCGAGGCCCGATTTCGCGGCTAGGGCGGCCCGGTATTCGTCGGTCGGCTGTTCGCTCGGTTCTGGTATGGTTACGCGCCTATGATTGTTACCATCGACGGACCAGCCGGAGCCGGCAAGAGCAGTGTCGCCCGCGGCGTGGCGCGGCGGCTGCGATTCTCATTTCTTGACACTGGGGCGATGTATCGCGCGTGGCGCTGCGCGGCGCTGCGCAGGGACTCGCCTGGAACGATCCCGTGGCGCTAGCCGGCTCTCGCGCGGCGATCCGACATCGAAGTTCAAGAAGATCGCACATTGCTCGATGGCCAGGACGTGAGCCAGGACATTCGCGCCCACGACGTGACCTCGGTAACGCACTATGCCGCCAATAATCCGGCCGTGCGCGAACACCTTGTCGAGTTGCAGCGGCAGGCGGCAGGCCGGCAGAACGTCGTCACCGATGGCCGGGACCAGGGAACGGTCGTCTTCCCGCACGCCGAGTGCAAGATTTTTCTCGACCGCCACGGCCGAAGAACGGGCTCGCCGCCGAAAACTCGATTTAGAGGCCCGTGGCGAGAAGCTAAGCTTGGAAGAAGTGCTCGCGGATCAGAACCGAGCGTGACCAGCGCGACGCGGCGCGCGAAGTGGGACCCTTGGTCCCGGCCGAGGATGCCATCATCGTCACGACCGATGGCCTGTCGCCTGGCCAGGTGGTCGACCGTTTGGAAGCGTTGGTGCGGCAGCACGAATGTTGTAGTCAGCACTCATTGGGCAGACTATATGTCCGAACGATCGTTTGCCAAACGACTGTGGTATGGGTACGTGCATTTCACGTGTCGTATGGCGGCGACTGGGTTGTTCCACGTTCGCTGCACCGGGCGCGACAACGAGCCGCGCCACGGCGGTGCCCGGTGCTCTCGAATCACCAGAGCCTCTTCGATCCCGTGCTGGTCGGCCTTTCGCTAGACCGGCAGTTGAACTACATGGCTCGCCAGACGCTCTTCGCCTCTGCGCCATTCCGCTGGCTGATCCAGTCGCTCGACGCCATCCCGATCGATCGCGATGGATTGGGTCTGTCCGGGCTCAAGGAGACCTGCGGCGGGTGAAACGCGGCGAGATGGTGCTCATCTTTCCCGAAGGCACGCGCACGCTCGACGGCGAAGTGGCGCGGCTCAAGCCCGGCTTTTCGGCGCTGGCCAAGCGGGCCCGGGTGCCGCTGTTGCCGATCGGCATTGATGGCGCCTACCAGGCCTGGCCGCGTGATCATGCGTTGCCGGCGTGACGACGATCCATGTTCATGTCGGCAAACCGATTTCGCCCGATGAGGCACAAGCCTTCGACGAGCGAGAGCTGGTCGAAGAAGTTGAACGGCGAATTCGTTTCTGCCACGCCGTGGCGCGGGATGGTCGCTGGCGAGCCCAAGGGCGCACACACGGCTACGCCGCTGCGTCTTGCCGAGGAGCTGAACCGGAGCCAGTCGGCTCACGCCCGGCAGGCGATGTGACGTCGCGTCGCGCGCCTCGGGCCGCCGGTGCGACCCCATCGAGTGATAGCACGCGCGGAGGGCCCGACCTTTGCCGCAAAGCATCTGGATTGCGAGCATGCGAGCGTCGTCTTCAGCAATTGTGACGCTGGCCAAGCGGTGATATATTGAGCGGCTTGCCTCGCAGGCCGATTTTGATCCCAGGGTAGGGGTCGCGGCCTGTGGGCGTACCTCTTACGCCGGCTGATTGGCGGTCGAAACGACGCCTCGCGTGCCCCTTCTCGGCGCAGTATCTAGCGATTGCCGGGCATGTCGAGGATCGACGGCTGATCGTACCGGAGAACGGCGACATTTCTCACTATGGTCAATCGCAACTTGATCCGCGGCCTCGATCTGAGCGAGGCGGAATGGGAGCAGGAACTCGCGGCCGCGATGGAGGGCACCTCGCCCGACGAGCTGGCCAGCGGCGGCAGCGATATCACGTTGAATCAAATCGTCAACGGACGAGTCATCCGCGTCGAGGGGGACCTGGTCCTGCTCGATGTTGGCTATAAGAGCGAAGGCACGATTCCCCTGGCCGAGTGGGAAGAGGACGAAGCCCCGCCGCGACCAGGTCAGAAGGTCAAGGTGCTGATCGAGGAGATCGAAGACGGCAACTGGCCCGCGTCGAAATGGCGGCATGATCTGCTCTCGAAGCGGAAGGCCGAAAAGATCGAAGCGTGGCTGAAGGTCATGGAGACCGTCCACGAAGGAGACATCGTCACCGGCAAGGTGACCCGCAAGATCAAGGGGGGCTTGCTGGTCGACATCGGCGTCAACGTCTTTCTGCCGGCCAGCCAGGTCGACATCCGCCGCCCGCCCGACATCGGCGACTACATCGGCCGCACGATCCAGTGCGTGGTGCTGAAGATCGACGAAGCCCGCCGCAACATCGTCGTCAGCCGCCGCGCGCTGATCGAGACCGAGCGCGGCCGAGAAGAAGGCCAAGCTGCTCGACGAGCTGAAGTCGGGCCAGATTCGCAAAGGCATCGGTCAAGAACATCGCCGAGTTCGGCGCCTTCGTCGATCTGGGCGGCATCGACGGCCTGCTGCACATCACCGACATGAGCTGGGGCCGCATCGGCCACCCGTCGGAGATGGTCAGCGATCGACCAGGAGATCGAAGTGCAGATCCTGCACATCGATCGCGAGCGCGAAAAGATCGCGCCTGGGCCTCAAGCAGAATCGGCCAGCCCTTGGGAGAAGGTCGAGGAGAAGTACCCCGTCGGCAGCCGCGTCAAGGGCGAGGTGGTCAACGTGATGAGCTACGGGGCCTTCGTGAAGCTCGAACAGGGCATCGAAGGCCTGGTACACATCAGCGAGATGTCGTGGACCAAGCGGATCAACCATCCCAACGAGCTGGTGCAGATCGGCGACGAAATCGAGGTCGTCGTGCTGGGCATCAACAAGGAGAAGCAGGAAATCTCGCTGGGCATGAAGCAGACCCAGCCCAATCCCTGGGACAAGGTCGCCGAGCGCTATCCGCCCGGCACGCTTGTCATCGGGCACGGTTCGCAACCTCACGAACTACGGCGCGTTTATCGAGATCGAAGAGGGCATCGACGGGCTGTTGCACGTCAGCGACATGTCGTGGACGCGCAAGATCAGCCATCCCAGCGAGTTGGTCGAGAAGGGACAGAAGATCAGTGCAAGGTCCTCTCGGTCGATCAGCAGCGGCAGGCGCATCGCGCTGGGGCTGAAGCAACTGAGCGAAGATCCCTGGGCCACCGACATTCCCGGCCAAGTACCAGCCGGGACAGGTCGTTAAAGGCACCGTCACCAAGCTCACCAATTTCGGCGTCTTCGTGGGGCTCGAGAACGGCTTGGAAGGGTTGTTGCACATCTCGGAGCTGGCCGACCACAAGGTCGAAAACCCCGAAGAGATCGTCAAAGTCGGCGAAGAAATCGAGGTCAAGATCCTGCGCGTCGACACCGACGAGCGCAAAATCGGCCTGTCGCGCAAGCGGGTCGATTGGAGCGAGGAAGATGCACGCCAGCGGGCGGTCGAGCGGCCGCCGAGCCAGCGGCCGACGCAGCGACGCCCGCGCGACGGAGCTCAAAGGGGGCATCGGTGGCGATAGGGACCGCTGATCAAGCCGGCCGCACCTCGTGCCGGCCGCATCGTCAATCGGTACGCGGCGGAAGATCGGTCACGAATTTGCGAGAGCCTGGCCGCGGACTGAAGCCGAGCGACACGTCCGGCATCCTCGCCATGACACGCTCGCGACAAATGGCTGTTGCTCACGAGCCTCGCCGGTGCAAACCGGCGGGGTCTTTCTATTCGGCATCTCCCGAGCACGTCGCACATTCCACCCGCGCGCACGCTCGGCGCAGCTATGCAGAAATCGCACTGCGGCCGTCGATCGGTCTGTCTGTTCCGAAACGCAGATCATCCCGCGGCTCGGCACGCGTGCTCATGAATCAAGACGCGACGCCAGTTCGTCCAGCGGCGGTTCAGTCTCCGCTGGAGACCTATCTCCGCGAGATCAACGAAACCTCGCTCCTCTCGGCCGACGACGAGCAGGAGCTGGCCGTCGCCATCGGCCAGGGCGATACGTCGGCCCGCGACCGCATGGTGCGGGCCAACCTGCGCCTGGTCGTCAATATCGCCCGCGGCTACACCGGCAAGGGGCTGGGCCTGCAAGACCTGATCGAAGAAGGCAACCTCGGCCTGCTGCGCGCGGTCGAGGGTTTCGACCCCGCGATGGGCACGCGCTTCAGCACCTACGCCAGCTACTGGATCAAGCAGTCGATCAAGCGGGCCTTGATCAACACGGCCAAGACGATCCGCATTCCGGCCTACATGGTCGAGCTGCTTCAAATGGCGGCGGGCCACGGCGCGGCTGACCGAAGAGCTGGGCCGCACGCCCACGCCCGAAGAGATCGCCCGCGTGCTGGGCCTGCCGAGGAAGAAGCTGCCGATCATCAAGAAGGCGATCCGCATCTACAACTCGACCCCGCAGACCGATCAGCCCGAGGCCGGCTGGTCGCTGGGCGAGATGGTGATGGACGAGCGCATCAAGAACCCCGAAGACGAGATGGTCGAGGCCGACAACCTGAAGCACGTGCTGCGCGCATGCTCGAAACGATGGACGCGCGCGAGGCGACCGTGCTGCGGATGCGATTCGGCCTCGACGACGACGACCGCGCACGCTCAAGGAAATCGGCGAATCGCTCGGGCTGACCCGCGAGCGGGTCCGCCAGATCGAAACCGAAGCCCTCGGCAAGCTGGCCGCGGGGCTATCGGCCGGCTAACGCGGCAGGCCATTCGCAAGTGTGGCATAGTTGGTGCATGTAAGCCGCGCGCCCGTCGCTACCGAATCCGACGGTTCGTTCCCGCCCGTGCGATGGGCAATTCTTTGACCGTTGGCACGCCTCGTGCTATCAATGCTAGCAACAGCGGCGGCGCGATCATTTTCGCGGGCCCGCCGCAATGGCCCCCTAGAACGTAGGGTCACAGCGACGAATGGCGCTATAGCTGGAAGGGGTTTCTGCGCCTCAGCCTGGTGTCGGTGCCGGTGCAGGCGTTCAACGTGCAGGAAAGCGGGCAGGCGGGCAAAATCTCGCTGCATCAATTGCACGACAAGGATCACGCCCGCATTCGTTATGTGAAGGTCTGCCCGCAGCACGGCGAAGTTTCCAGCGACGAAATCGTCTCCGGCTATGAAGTAAGCAAAGACGAGTACGTGGTGATCGAGCCCTCGGAACTCGAGCGCTGTCCCGCCGGCCGAAAAGGCAATCACGCTCGATTCGTTCGTCGCCCCGGATTCGATCGATCTGCTGTATTTTTCGGGCCGCAATTATTATCTGTTGCCGGATGGCGAGGCGGGCGTCAAGCCCTACACCGTGTTGCTGCGGGCGATGGCGAAGCAGAACAAGTGGGGCGTGGGGCAAGCCGTGATGTTCGGCCGCGAACACCTGGTGTTGGTGCGGCCGCAGGATGAATTGCTATCGCTCGCACTGTTGAACTATGCCGACGAGATTCGCCATTCCGAGGCGTTCGAGCTGGGCGAGGCGAAGGTCTCGGCCACGGAACTGCAATTGGCCGAGACGCTCATCAAAGCCTCGACGGCCAAAAAGTTCGATATCGCCAAGTATCAGAACGAGTACGCTCACAAGCTGCGCATGCTGATCGAAGCCAAGGTCGAAGGGCGAGATCGTCACGCCCCCTGGCGAAGAAGAGCCCGTGGTCGTTAACCTGATGGACGCCCTGCGGGCGAGCGTGGCCAAGACCGAGCGCACTCGCCGGTGAAACGCGCCGCAAAACCGCCCAAGAAGCTGGCTGGCAGTCATCGACCGCACTCGGCCAAGAAGCGCAAAACATCTTAAGCCTGGCAGCAAGCACAAGGATGGAGCGATTGAAGCGAACGGACCGCGACAATGTCACCGGCGCGCCTCTAACTCGCCAGGGCCGGCTCGACGCGACCGCGGCCGATGGCTGGTTCGAGCAGGCCTGCCAGCAGGAGGACGAGGGTCTCTTGCACGAGGCCATGCGCTGTACCGCCGGGCCTCGAGGTCGAAGGACGTTCGGCGGTCGGCTGTTTCAACCTGGCCAACGTGCTTTATCGGCTGCGGCGGAAAATTGAAGCGGCAGACTATTATCGGCAGGCCCTTCGATTTGACCAGGATTGGCACGAAGCGTGGAACAATCTCGGCGTCGTGCTGTGCGACTTGCGGCAATGTGGCGAGGCGGCCAGGGCGTTTCACAAGGCGATCTCGATCGCGCCAGTTTTTGCCGACGCGCTCTACAATCTGGCCGATTGCCTTGATGAGCGTGGGCTGGCCGACAACGCGCAGCCGTACTGGCGCAAGTATCTCCGCTTCGACGCGGCGACCGAGTGGGGCGCCTATGCCCGCAGCAGGCTGCGCGGGTAGCCGGTGCTGCGAGATTCGTGCCGGGGCCGATCCGGCCGGCGCTGGGGGCTCGACCTGAGGTTGTCATTCGAGGGGCGCATGTGGACAATCCTTGGGCACGCTGCGAGCGCGCCCGATGTCCCGCACAAGGAATGCCTGTTACATGTCCGACGAACCGCTGATCGCCGTCTTTGTCGATTTCGAGAACCTGGCCATCGGCGTGCGCGACATGAAGGCCGGCACAGTTTCAGATCCAGTTGGTCCTGAAACGGCTGCTGGAAAAAGGCCGCATCGTCTACAAGCGGGCCTATTGCGATTGGAGCAACTATCAGGACGCGGTCCGCGAGTTTCACGCGCAGGGGATCGAACTGATCGACATTCCCGCAGACGCAAGATGAGCGGCAAGAACAGCGCCGACATCCGCATGGTCGTCGATGCCATGGACCTGTGCTATTCCAAGCAGCACATCGACGTGTTCGCCCTGATTTCGGGCGACAGCGACTTTTCGCCGCTGGTCTCCAAGCTCAAGGAAAACAACAAGCGCGTGCTGGGCTGCGGCGTCAAAAGCTCGACGTCCGATCTGCTGATCGCCAATTGCGACGAGTTCATCTATTACGATGATCTGATCCGCGCCGCCAAGAAAGCTCGGCGCCGCGCCGAAGAAGGGAAAGCCGGAAAGAAGACAAGAAGCAGGAAGCCATCGACCGGGTGATGGAAGTCCTGCAATCGGTCGAGCAGGACTACGATCCCGTGTGGGGATCGATGCTCAAGCAAGCGATTCGCCGCGTCTATCCCGGCTTCAACGAAGGCTACTATGGCTTCGGCAGCTTTTCCGACTTGCTCGGAGATATCAAAGCCAAGGGGCTGATCGAGCTGGAGTACGACGAGAGCCGCGGGAACTACAAGGTGCGCAGCGAAAATCTTGATCCGAGTGCGGCCTTCGTCGGCCGTCTGTCAGGCGTTCTCCGCGACAGCAGGCGGTACTCTTTGGCTTCCGCGGCTGCCAAAGTGCCCGACGGCACGACGGACTGATTGCACTCGACGCGGTTCCTGCCGTTGCGCTTGGCACGATAGAGCGCTCGTCGGCCGCGCGAACCAGGCCCTGGGCGTCGCCATGGCCGTCTTTGCCCAGGACTGCCACGCCTAAGCTAGCCTCGACCTGCACCCGCCCGACGGCCGTCTCGACTCTCACCTGCGAGATGGCCCAGCGCAACCGCTCGGCGTGGCTGACGGAATTGAGCTGGTTGCAACCGGGCAAAACCACCATGAACTCCTCGCCGCCGATGCGGCCGATGGAATCGTAGGGGCGAGTCGCTTGGCACAGCGCATTTGCGGTCTCGCAAAGAATCGCATCGCCCACGGGGTGGCCATACGTATCGTTGACGTTCTTGAAATGATCCAAGTCGACTAACACGACGCCCAGCGAGGCGCACTCCCGTTTGGCGCGGGCCACCTCGTTGGCGAGCATCTCGTGGATGGCGGTCCGATTCCAAAGCTGCGTTAGCGAGTCGTGCATCGCCAGGTGACGGAGCGATTCGCGGGCCGCGATGAGCTGGTCTTGCAGGCAGATGATGCGCTTGCCCGCGGCGTAGTCGCACCTTCAGCTCCTGCGGATCGAAAGGCTTTGTGATGTAGTCGTCGGCTCCGGCCGACAAGCCCTCGACAACGTCTTTCTTGTCACGTTTGCTCGTCAGCAGCAGGATATATGTGTAGGGCTCTTGCGGCATGGAGCGCACGTGCTGGCAGAGCTCGATGCCGTTCAGGCCCGGCATCAACCAGTCGAAGATGACCAGCTTCGGCCCGTCCGGCTGTCCGACGACCTCGAGTGCGAGCTTCGTGGCCGTTTTCGGCAACGAGCACGTCATAGCCCCAACGGCGCAGCGACGCCTCGAGCAGCCGGCGAGAAACGGCCTCGTCTTCCGCGATGAGAACTTTCATACGCTGGCCTCCTTCGTCATGTTGTTGAGCACAGTCGACCAGGCGATCGAACTCGACTTTAAGCTCCGCCAGAGTCTCGTCGGCCTGGCTCGTGTCGCCCGTTGCGCCCATGGTCTCCAGGCGCAGTGCAGCTCGGGCGCCGGGCATGGCCCCCATGCTTTGCATGGCTCCCTTGAGCGCATGTGCCGAGAGCTGCACGGCGCAGGAATCGCGCTGCTTGACGCCGGCGGATATCTCGTCCGAACAGGCGGGGCGCAGCTTCCAGGAACAACTCGATCATTTCCGCCAGCAGCTCGGCGTCGTCTTCGACGCGGGCGTTCAGCGCCGCGACGTCGATCACCTCGGCCGTGCTGGCCAGCGGCCGCGCGGCGGGTCTGGACGCTGATGACGCTATAGTCTGCTGGGTGATCGAGGGGTCTTGCATCGGCTCCGCAGCGTCAGGCGACACTAATCGTTCGATCGTTGCGATCAGCTCCTGGGGGCGGAATGGTTTGGAAATGTAGCAATCCATGCCGGCCTCGAAGCAGCGCTCGCGATCGGCCGTGATGGCGCGTGCGGTGAGCGCGACAATCGGCGTTCGGGTGCCAGAGTCTCTTTCCAGGGTCCGAATCGCGGCCGTGGCTTGCAGTCCATCCATCTCGGGCATTTGCACGTCCATCAGCACGACATCGAAACGCTGTGCCTTGACGGCTTCCACAGCCTGGAGCCCATTTTCGGCGACCACCACGGAATGTCCCGCGCTTGTTGAGGATTCCCACGGCCAGCCGTTGATTGACGATGTTGTCTTCCGCCACCAGTATGTGCAGTGCTTTCGCTGGCTGGGCTCGCGGTTTCTGGTTTTGCGCAGCGTCCGGCGAAGACTTGGCGTGGTCGCGCGAACTCATAACGGCCAGAATGCCGGCAAGCAGTTCCGATTGCTTGATCGGCTTCGTCAGGTACGAGCGTATGCCTGCGCGGCGGCAATTCTCGGCTTCGCCATCCCGTCTGCCGAAGAGAGCATCATCAAGATCGGGCCGGCGACACGCGGATTGTCTTTGATTTGCTCGGCCAGCATGAATCCGTCCGTATGGGGCATATGCGCGTCGAGCAATACCAGGCGGAAGGGATCTCGGTCGGCACAAGCGCGTTCCAAAGTCGCTAGCGCTTTAGGTGCGTCTTCGCATTCCGTCGGCCGCATTTCCCAGCGGCGCAACATTTCGTCGAGGATTTTGCGATTCGTGGCGTTGTCGTCGACGACCAGCACGCGCAGGCCACGCAGCCGTTGTCGCTCTTCGAGATCGCGACGCGCCGACGGATTGGCCTGCCGACCCAAACAGGCCGTGAAATGAAACGTGCTTCCGCGGCCGACTTCGCTTTCGACCCAGACCCGGCCGCCCATCATCGCGACCAGCTTCGAGACGATCGCCAGGCCCAGGCCCGTTGCCGCCATAGGTGCGTGTCGTCGAGCCGTCGGCCTGCGCGAAGGCTTGAAAGATCGTGGCCTGTTTATCCTGCGGGATGCCGATGCCCGTGTCCGAGACGCTGAAGTGCAGGCAGACTGTCCTCGGCCGATTGCTGGTCCACTTCGACGCGCAAGCGACGACCTCGCCGCGCTCGGTGAATTTGATCGCGTTGCCGACCAGATTGACGATCACTTGCCGCAGCCGCCCAGGATCGCCGACCAGATCCTCGGCACATCGGCGCTGAATGTGGCAGGCCAGCTCGAGCCCCTTGTCATGCGGCGCGCAGCGCCAGCGTCTTCACGCGTGTCGCCGACAGGCGTCGCAGACATTGAAGCCCACGCTGTCCAGGGTCGAGCTTGCCGGCCTCGATTTTGGAGAAGTCGAGAATGTCGTTGATCACGCGACAGCAGCGAATCGGCCGACACCTTGACCGGTTTGCAGGTATTCGCGCTGCTGCCGGCGTCAGCGTCGGTGTCCAGCGCGAGCTCGGTCATGCCGATGATGCCGTTCATCGGCGTGCGGATCTCGTGGCTCATGTTGGCGAGAAACTCGCTCTTGGCACGGCTGGCCGCTTCGGCCGCTTCCTTGGCACGATGTAGCTCCGCTTCGCTGGCACGCAATGCGGCGGTGCGCTCGACCACGGTTTGCTCGATCGTGGCATTCGTCGATTCCAATTCCGCCGTGCGGACCGCGACTTGCCAGATTTCGCGGCGTCCCTGCACGCAGGCCCGCACGAGAATGACGTCCTCGAACACGACCCAGCCGGCATGCTCCAACCACCGCCACGGGCTGGCCACCAGCACGCCATAGGCTGACTGCGGCCAGTACAGCCCGCGCAAGAAGTGATCGGCCGCCACGACAGTCGATGCCGTCATGAGGACCCGCCAGTCACGATAAAAGGCCAAGAAGGCGAGCGATCCAAATACATGAAAATGGGTCTCGATCCGTCCGCCCGTCAAATGGATCAGCGTGGCGGAGGTGAGCATTTGAGCCATCGCGACCACATGGCGCGTAAGTGCCTTGCCAGGCTCGAACAGGATCAGGGCGAGCGGAACGCTGATGATCAAGCCATTGAGCAAGACGGCCGCCCAGACGTGAGGATGAGTAGAGCTGTCGAGTCCGGACCACGCTCGCGGCGAAATCCAGATTGCCGCCACGATTCCCGCCAACCATTGCACAACCAACAGCGTGGCGAACATCCTATCCGTGCGGGCATGGCTGCGTTGCTCATGCCGTTGTGCAAGCACCGAGGCACGCTCGAGCGTGAGCGGATCAAGAACGTCGATATGGTGCATGGTTAGCGTCATGGGGCGTGCGCTCCGCAGCCGTCGAGGTGACGATCGGACAGCCGTAGACGGGCAGATCCCGGCTTTCCACGTGTTCGCCGTTCCACAGGCTGACGATGGCGGCGTGCCCGTCGTTGTCGCCCTGGTGCCCGCGTGACGCCGTGATGCCGCCGCTAAACAGCAAGTCGCCCGTTCTGCCATAGACGAGCGTGTGTCCGGACGTCGTGACGTGAAAGCGGCGTGCCTCGGCGCCGTCCGGGTCGCTTATGACCTTGGCGCCGGGGATGGCCGCCGCGGAACGCCACAGGTCGGTCTGCGCCAATCCTTGTCCGCGTCGGCAGAGTTGAAGAACACGACTCGTGGGCGAATGGCGCCGCCGGATTGGGCGACGATGCGGTTCAATTCGGCGAGACTCGCTCGGGTACAGGGGCAGTGCGGGTGCGCAAACATAACAAGTGTGAGGCCGGATGGCTCGCGATCGATTTTTGTTTCAGCAGGCCACGCGGCGGGCGCGGCGGTGCGGGCTGCCGGGGTATTTTCGTATCGCCACAGCGCGGCCAGTCCCAAGACGCATGCGACGGCCCATCCGCCGACGATGGTGCGACGCGCATCGCGCCGGAACAGGCGTTGCGTATCAACAGGCTCGAGCGATGTCATGTCAGTCATCGCGTCCGCAATTGGTGTTCAAGCTGACCGCGAACGGGACCTGCCGACCCGCTTTGCGCGAGGCTCCAGGAATTCCTAGCTTGCGCAAAGCGCCCCCGCTCCCATCCAAAGCGGAAAGGCCGAAAGAATTACGCGCGGCGAGTCCGGAAATCGCACACAATTGCTATAGAACGTCGGTCTACTGCGCGATGCGCATGCCGACTTTGCCTGCGATGAACCTCCCAGGGGGGAAGCTACTTGCGCAGTCTTGCTGACGGCAATGCAAGGGTGGGCCACTTGTATTTCACGTTCCGTGGGCAAAAATGGTTGTGGTTTCGGCCTCCGAAGCGCGTGGAACTCGGCGTCGAAAACAAGGAGCTTTCTATGAAGCGCGTTGCGATAATTCTCTTGATCGTGGCTGGCACAGTGGCGCTGGCGGGCAAACCCGCCTCGGCGCGGCCCGGCTGGTACGGGTATGGCTACCGTCCTTACTATCGCCCGTACTATGGCCCTCGCCCTTATTGGGGCGCGTACTATCGCCCTGGTTATCGCCGCTTCTATCAGGCGTGGGTGTAGGCTTCGGCTTTGGTTACCCGGGCGCCTATGGCTACTACCGGAGCACGCCGTATTACTACGGCTACCCTGGCTACTATGGGTATGGCTATCCGGGCGGGCCAGTACTTTTCCGGCTGGTAGGATTTGTCCGCCAGATTGCCCTCCGCATCTGGCCGGTTCTGTGCCGGCGGCATGCCGCAGCGATTTTATAGCCGTCCACCGGCGTTTGGAGTATTCGACAGCGTGGCTTCCACGGGCTCCCGGAGCGGGTCGGTTTTCCCGGGCGTGGGTGCAGTACCCGATGCGGATGGTCGCCGATAGACCGCACGCGTGTTAAACTGAACATCATCGAATCGCTCGTGGCAGGTCGACCGATCGCGTGTCCACTTCGCTCGTACTCGCGCTGCCGTTTGGTTGGCGGATCCGGCGCCAGTCGTCTGGTTCGAGGCGGATTTTGTCGAACGCAATTCGAGCACACGATGTTCGCTGTTGTAGCCGCTCTACTCGGCCTCTGGTTGGCAATCTCGCCGATGACGCTCGGCACCACAGATTCGGCGATTCGCGATTCGTCGCGCACTTGGCCGCGATCCTGTTGGCTCTGGCGCCATCGCAGGCCCGGGCCGGCGGTGGGCCCGAGAATGTGCTTCTAGTCGTGAACCCGCGCAGCTGGGCCTCGCTGACGGTGGCCAACCATTTTGCTCGCTCCGGCAAATCCCCGAGAACATATCTTGCGGTTCGACTGGCCCGCCTCGCCGGTCACGACCGACGTCCAGACCTTTCGCCAGAAGATTCTCAGCCAATTCCTGGGACCATCCGGCAGCGGCGGCTGGGCGAGCACATCGACTACATTGTCTATTCCAGCGACTTTCCCACGGGGATCGATGTCCGGGCGAGCCTGGGAAAAATGAAACTGCCGTCCCAGTTCATTGCGGTCGGCTCCCTTACGGGCATGACCTATTTATGCCGCCGGATGGGCATGAGCCGCCGTCCCGAGTTCGTCTCGCTGACCGCGAACTACTATGCTCGACCGCTGCTGCCCGAACGCGGCGTCGACCCCACGCATGGCTTTCGGAGTTGGTACGGATTCGCGCGACGGCAAACTCCTCGAGGCGGGTGGGCAACAATACATGCTCTCGACCATGCTGGCCGCGACCAGTGGGCGGGGCAACTCCGTGGCCGAAGTCCTCAGCTATCTCCAGCGCAGTGCCGGGGCCGACGCCACTCATCCCGACGGCACCATCTATTACGTTCTCAACTCGGACCGTCCGCTCGACGACTCGACAACTCGATGTTCCTGAAGCCGTGATGGCCTTGAAGGAACTCGGTGTGCGAGCCGAAGTGTTGCAGGGCCAACTCCCCCCGGCGCCAGGATATCCATGGCATGATGCTGGGCGTGGCCGACTTCTCTTGGAAGGATGCTTTCAGCACGATCCTGCCCGGCGCGATCTGCGACAACCTGACCAGTTGCGGCGGCATGTTGGCCGATGGCAGCTCGCAGACTCCGCTGACCGAACTGCTCCGCTACGGCGCGGCCGGTTCCTCGGGAACGGTCGTCGAACCCTTCGCCATGATGCAAAAGTTTCCCACGCCGCAGATTCACGTTCACTACGCGCGAGGCTGCTCGCTGGCCGAGGCCTTCTACCAGTCGGTCTCCTGCCCCTTTCAGCTGCTCATCGTTGGTGATCCACTCTGCCGGCCGTGGGCGAAAATCCCGCAACTCGAACTCGTCGGTCTCAAGCCCAACATGATGGGTGCACGGAGCCGTCGTGTTGGCCCCGCGGCGTGGGCGACATCGCGGTCGATCGTTTCGAGTGGTATGTCGATGATTTGCGATTGGCGACCTCGACGCTCGACGGCGTCTTGGAGCTGGACACCACACAGTATCCCGACGGCGACGTCGAATTGCGCGTGGTCGGCATCGAGGCCGTGCCGATCGAGTCGCAGGGCCGGCTCATCGTGCCCTGTGCGCATCAACAACAACCGCCGCAGGGTCGACTTGACTTGTTCGGCCAAGGGCACCGCGAACTGGTTCGAGCCGATAACCCTCTCCGCCGAAGCTCCCGATGCGCAGAAGATCGTCTTTCTGCAAGGCACGCAATCCCTCGGCACGGTCAACGGCAAGGAAGGCGAAGTCGAGGTCCACCCGGAGGAACTCGGGCTGGGACCGGTCACGCTGACGGCCCGCGCAATATAGCGACAGCTCCAAGGACATCGCGGTGTCCAGGCCGATTTCTCTGACGATCAAGCCGGGGCCGATCATGCCGGCACAGCAACTTCGGCCCGGAACAAAGCTGGCCCCGGGGATGCACTTCAAGGCCGACGGCACCGCGGCCCATATCGTGAAGGAAACGGACGAGGGAAATTGGCTGGCCGCCATGAAGCTGAAGTCAGATCAATCGTTCGTCCTGGGGTCGGTCTTCGAAGTGCCCGACGATGATATGTACCAGTTCGAACTGAGGCACGCGGGCACGGTATCGATCAAGATCGACGGCAAGGTGATGTACGACGAGAAACAAAAGGATCCGGACTGGAATTATATTCCCATGCACCTGGCCAAGGGGCACCACTATTTTCAGTTGACCGGCGTCGGTGCCCAGCCGACCGGAATGGAGATCCGCTTTGGCAGCTCGGGGGTCACGAACCTGGACGAAACAAGGTTCCAGCATCCCACGAAAGCGAACTGACCATGCACGAAGCGTACATGAGATTGGCACTCGAGCAAGCAGCTCGCGCACGATGAGAACGAGGTTCCGGTAGGCGCCGTGATCGTCCACCAGGGGCGCGTTGTAGCAGCGGCCCATAACCAGCGCGAGCAATTGCAAGACCCGACGGCGCACGCCGAAATGATCGCCATCACGCAAGCGGCCGCGGCGCAGGGCGGCTGGCGTCTCGACGAATGCCTCATGTACGTGACGCTGGAGCCCTGCCCCATGTGGCGGGAGCGATCCTGCAGGCCCGATTGCCCGGAATCGTTTACGGCGCTACGGATCCCAAGGCGGGCGCCGTCGAAACGCTTTATCAACTCTTGAACGATCGACGCCTGAATCATCGCGTCGACACCATTGGCGGCGTGTTGGCGCAGGAATCGAGCGAGATCCTATCCGGCTTCTTTCGCAGCCAACGCGCAGCTGGGCAAAAAATACGCGCGCAAGCGCGGACGACGATACCCCGGAAAGCACTCCCGACGCCGATGCAATCATCCGACCCGATGGAGCGAATCTATGCGCGGCGGGCGGCGGCATTCGAGCGCCGCGCCCGTCGACTTCGCCAGCGGAGCGATCGGATATCGCATGCTCGGCTCGGCATGTTTCTATTGGCGGTCGTGTGCATCGCGGCCATTGCGCTCGGATCGGACGTACCCCAGGCACTTCTCTTGATTGCCGCCTGCCTGGCGATTGGATTTGTCATTCTCATCGTTTGTTACCGAAAAGTATTAAGGGCCGCCGAGCGGTATCGCTCGTTGGGGATCATCAACGAGCATGCTTTGGCCCGCGTGCGGCGCCAGTGGGCACGGCTTCCCGCGCCGACAGTCTCGGCCGAGCCGGACGACCCTCCGCTGGCCCGTGACCTGGACCTGTTCGGTCGTGCCTCGCTCGTGCAGTTGCTCGGCGGCGGAGGGGCAATGGCGCTCGGGCGCCGCACGCTGCCGCCGTTGGCTGCTCGAGCCCGCCGGGGCCGAGGCAATCGCCTCGCGGCAAATCGCCGTGGCGGAGTTGGCGAGGCAACTTGGCCGCAGGCAGCGGTTCATCGATCTCGGCCGGCGCCTGGGGGACGACGTGCGCGCGACCGAGCGGTTTTTGTCGTGGGCCGAAGGGCGCCCGTGGTTGGCAAACCGAGGATGGCTGCGCTGGGTGGCGCGCCTTGGCTCCCCTGGCACTGGCATCTTCGCTGGTCGCGCAATATGTGGGCCTGTTGCCGTTCTCGCTGTGGATGGGGATATTGCTGTTCAACGTCGCGTTGAGTTTGCTCGCGGCGCGGCGAATCCACGAAATCTTCAACCGCGTTTCCTCTCGCGCCGACGAAATAGGGCACTATGCCGCCTTGTTCGACCTGGTCGGGCGGCGCACGGCGCACGCCGCGTTCTTGCGCAATCTGAAAAGCACCATAAACCACCAGGGGCATGGCGCATCGGCGCAGGTCGACCGGCTGGCAAGATTGGTGACGCTGGCCGATCTCCGCTATTCGCAGTTGATGCACGCGATCGTGCAGGCCTTTACGCTCTGGGACTTTCACGTGCTCGGCGCCATCGAGCGCTGGCAAGCGCGATCCGGCCGGCATGCGCGGCAATGGTTCGCCGCACTCGCAGACTGGGATGCGCTGGCGGCCTTGGCCGGCCTGGCACACGACAATCCAACCTGGGCCTATGCCGAGATCTGCGATCCGGCCGAGGGCGCGATTGTCGCGGCGCGAGATCTGGGGCATCCTCTGCTGGCGGCGTCGGCCCGCGTGACCAATGACGTTTCGCTCGGGCCGCCTGGCACATTCTTGCTGGTCACGGGCTCGAACATGTCGGGGAAAAGCACGTTATTGCGCGCTATCGGCCTCAACGTCGTGCTGGCCCAAGCCGGCGGACCGGTGGCAGCCAGCGAGTTTCGCCTTCCTCCGATCACGCTGGCGACCAGCATGCGGATCGAGGACTCCCTGGCCGACGGCACCAGCCTGTTCATGGCCGAGCTGCGGCGCCTCAAACAAATTGTCGACGACGCCGGCCAGCGAGCCATGGGCAACCAGCGCTGCCTCGTTTATTTGCTCGATGAGATTTTGCACGGCACGAATTCTGTCGAACGACAGATCGCTGTCCGGCATGTGATGCTCCATCTCCTGCACTATAAAGCAATCGGCGCCATCTCGACGCACGATCTGGGGCTGGCCACTGTCGCGCCCTTGGACCAGGCCGCAAAGGCGGTTCACTTTCAGGAGAGCTTCAGCGACGGCCCAACAGGGCGCACGATGAAGTTTGACTACAAGCTTCGGCCCGGGCTGGCCACCACGACCAACGCGATCCAGCTCCTGGAAATGGTCGGCCTCGTCTCGCTCGACGAAGGTGTTGTCGCGGTGCCCAGCGGCAAGAACGGTTCAGCCGGCGGCTGATCGGCGAGCCGAGGCGCCTGGGAACCACAACCTCTCGTGGGCATCGAGTCGGCAGCCGGGGGATTGCCGCCTGCGCCGGCGCGGCCACGATGCTGCCAACGGTAAGCGGCGCCACGCCCGAAACGTTTACGCTCATTTTCTGCGGCCAGCACCAACCGACGAAGACGCGCAGATCGTCAATCTCTTTGGTGTACAGCTCGAAGATCGCGGGAAGGCTTTTCGTTTCGTTGCTTTGATCGATAAAAGGCTGCGGCGCAGTGGCGCTGATTTTCCTCCATTCCACTTTCGGGCCAGCCTCGGTCGGACAACTCGCATTTTCCCATTGTGGCTGAGCATTGAAAGCCGTCGCCAATTGCGTTTGGATCGACTCCTCGACCGGCTTGCCGTCGGCCGCCAGCGCCCCGGCAGGCATCGCGGCCAGGTAGCAATAGTAAGGCACGAGCAAGGACGAGTCCGGTACGGTGTCGTTCATCTCGTAAGTGATTCGTAGCCCGGGAAGCTTGAGAAAGGGAGGCTGCACTCGCACGGGTCGACCTTTCCCTGGCCGCCAGGCCCTGCCGAATCCTCGGTGTACGCCTTCGAGCCGCCGTCGACGAATTTGGGTAGCCGCACGGTCAGTGGCGTACCTGGAAACTCGGTCGGCGTTGGCGAGATCACCGAGAAAGTCTGTTTAACGCGCACCCGCGGTGAGGCCCGTCTCGACGCGGGATTCATACTCGCTTCTGCCACAGCCTGAAGAGACAAGCGCCCCTACGGCCAGTGCCAGGCATGGGCAGGCGCAATGCCAGGTTCCGGTGGTCATCACAACAGTCCTCGTGTCGACGGTTATTCTCCTACAGCGATTCTCCGCAGCAAGCTTGCGGCCGTCAACGCACCTGGCAGGAGCCTTCGGGGGCCCGGCAATTGTGCCGTCAGGCGGCCAATTGTCGTTGTTTTATGGCCGCCGCAGGAACCGCGCAGGGCGGCTTCGGCACGCACTCGAGATGCGTTGAGAATGCCTGCCTCAAACCGAACAGGCCGAACTCCATGCTTGCTGCCGGCGGTCGTCTTGAAATCGAGCTGCTCGTTGTCGCGGCCGCGAGCCAGTCACCACGACTTTCCGCCCGCGCGAGTGCCGCAAAGCGATACGTCCAGTCCCAGCGCCTCGGCCATCGAGGCTTTCGCCCATCGCGCTCGGTCGGCCTCTTCGGCGCTGTTGGCGTAAACGACCTGGATGTGATTGCTTTTGTCGCGCGCCATCATCTGATCGCGCGACACGCCGTAGGTCACGGCGTGCATGATCGGCCATTGCGGCGTCGTCGCCTGCCAGCGCCGCTCAGTCTCGGCTCGGCGGCAATTCCACCACGCCGGCCCGGCCGAGGTCCATGCTCAACCGGCCATCGTCATGAACACCCGCGACCAGACGATTTCGCCCGGCTTGCGAATGCCCTTGAGCGTGCCGCCGCCGAGACGAAAGTACATCGGCGGCTGCCGCTCGCTGCACGCGCCGCTCCAACCGCCGATGAAATGAGCCGGCGGGGCGGCGCCGCTGATCAGAAACACCCAAACGTAATCGTCGACCGTGCCCGAGCGATCGTGTCGCCCCAGCGGATATCGTGCAACGTGTTTTCGACCGGCTGGCCCATGCGCTCGATGCACGCGATACGTCATCAGGCCATCGAGCCCGGCGCATTCGTCGACTTCGTTGAAATGCGGCAACGGCTGGCCGTCGTACAGCACGCGGCTGCCGTCGCGGCTGCGTGACCGGCGGCCGATCGGCGTTGTTCAGCATGCCCTCGACCAGGTCGCTGGCCGGCAACAGATCCTTCAAGCCCTTGCTGATATTGGATGCCGATCGTGTGGCAGCCGAAATCGTCGGCGATGCGCAGCGCCGCGATGTACATCTTGCACTGCTGCATGGATCTGCTCGTCGGTCAGATCGTTCTCCTCGGATTCGGGCCGGTGACGAATTTCATGCCGCGCTGTTCCATCCAGCCGCGACGGCGGCGGCCTCGTCGTCGCTCGACCTGCGTCGTTTCGTAATACAGGGCCGACTGGCTGAGCCGTTCCTTGTAGACGCCGGTCGGGTTGCAGCAGATCGTCGGGGATGATGGCGTTGAACATTCCCATGCAGCCTTCGTCGAACACGCCCATGATGGCCTTCTCGCGCCGCAGCTGCTCGGCCAGCGCCTTTCCCAAGCGTCGCTCGGCGGCCGTGGCGACTTCGACGTCCTGCCAGCGGCACGACATGCTCGATCTTGTGCTTGCAGCTTCCCTTGTCGAGCCATTGCGCGCAGGCCGCGCGTGAAGAAGCTCGTCGGTGAAATCCTCGCTCCACAGCGTCGAATATCTTCACGCCGGCCTTGGTCAGCGAGCCGTTCAGATTGAGCATGCCCACCAGCCCCGGCCAGGTGCCCGACCAATTGGCCACGGTGAGAATCGGGCCCTCGTGCGAGATCAGGCCGTGCAGCACGTGATGCGAATACTGCCAGACCGCCTCGGCCACGATCAGCGGCGCCTGCGGATCGATGCCCGCGAAGACCTCACATCCCTTCTTTCTGCGAGCCGATGAAGCCGTGCCCCTGCTCCGGCCGATAGGGTGGGCGCGGACCAGTTCGTAGCCCGCCGTCGGCGACTGCCTTGCGCGCAGCTCTTCTCCATCTCCTCCTGCGCAGGCCCAGCAGTTGCGATTGGCGGCCGGCGCAAGTCGCCGCTGGCGACCAGCAATACCTGGTTCTTCTTGACGCGCGGGGGCCGGACCAATTTCGGGAGGTAGTAGTCCATCGATTCAGCGCCTGAGTTGCAAAATCTATCGTGGCCCACAAGTGCAGGGCTCACGTGTGCCGCGGCTTGCGCAGACACAGGGTATTAGCTATTCGTTTGCGCAGCGGGCAGACACCATGCGGTGCATACACGCACAGAGTGCGATGCTGTTTACCGGATGCCTTTTTCTCGCGTTCGACCGTACGCCTGGGGTAAATCCGCTGGGGCTATCTTAATTGTGCCCCACAGACAAAGAAAGCGGCCTCGCGCCCCGGCCCGTCGCCGTGACGCGGCCGTGGGACAGGTCCACAGCAAATCGCTTGCGCCTCATTGGCTTCGTTTCAGCACGTCGAGGAATTGCTGTTTGAGGTCCGAACCGCCCATGTCCGGATAGAGACGCTTCACCACGTTCACGGTCGCAGCAGTGCGCGGGCGATCATTGGCCTTTTCGTAGATGAGCGCTTCGTGCAGCTTGGCCCGCAGCCAGCGCTCGCTGCCCGAGCGAGACTTGCGCTCGATGGTCTGCCAGGCCTCGAGCGCGCGCGGGATCACCTGCTTGCCATAGCGCGGTGGCCAGCGCCTCGTGAATGCGACCGTCTCGCGGGTTATCGCCGACCAACTTCTTAAGTTCCAAAATCGCCTCGTCATGGCGCCCCGCGGCACTCAAGGCACGGCTCCGCGCCAGGGCCAGCACGCCCGGCTTTTCCTCATCGCCTGTCGAGGATCGTTGGGCCACCCGATCCAAGACGTGCAGCTCGAGTATTGCCAGGTTTTTGGCCAGCGCTGGTTGCGCCGCGGCGATCGCCCGATCGAGCCCCTCGATCAAACTCTGCAAGGCCTGCGGCCCGGCTGCCGCCAGCCCCTCGGCATGTTGCTGCGCTTCCTTGATCCGTCCCTGGGCGGCGATGGCAAGCACTAGGAGCAGGCTTCGGCCGAAGCTGTCCACTCGCTCGGCGCGTCGCGGGCCTGCTTAAGGGCCGGGGCCAGCAACCGTTCGGCCTTGGCGAAGCCGTCGTCGGTGTGTTCCAACAATATCCTGGCCGCGGCCAGTGCGGCGCAGCGCTGGATGTCGCTCCAGGGTTGCTGGCCATTGTTGATCCCGGCCGCAGCCTCCAAAGCGGCCACCGCCGCCAGAGCGTCCTGCGACGTGGGCTTGCCGGCCGCGCGGGCCGGCCAGGAGCGCCGGATACAATCGTGCAAGTTCTTGAGCCGCAGCGGCCGCCGCATCAGTGCCGGCGAACTGCCGCAACTTGCTCGATTGTGCGTGCCAGTCTTCGTTGCGCTCATAGACGCGCCCAGCCAAAGGTGAGCCCGATCCGCGGTCGTGGCGGTCGGCCAGGTCGTTAGATGCTCTTCGAGCAGTTTGACATAACGAGCAGCACGCGCGGGCGCGCGGTTTGGGCCTCTTGAGCCTGATCGTACACGGCCATCAAGTGCGCTCGGCGGCCTTCGGCGACGCCGGCGCGGCGATGGACGCCTGGCGATATCGTTCCGCGGCGGCCGCATAACGCTTTCGTTCGTGTTCAATAGCCGCGGCCGCGCAACCCAGGTCGAAGGCTGCATGTCGCGGCCGCTCGAGCGCAGCTTGGGCGATGGCACGATCGTAGGCCGACAGCGCTTCATCGATTTGCCCGGCCCGGTAAAAACCTTCGGCGGCACTGGCCAGGGCTGTCGTATCGGTCGTGGCCGGGTCGCCGACGACGTGTTCGGCAAACAGGCTCTCGGCGCCGGCGCCAGTACGGCCCGTGCAACCGATCAATGTCGCGCACCGACCGCCGACGCCTTGGCTTGCCAGGCCGCGGCTTGCGAAGCCTGACCGGCATCGGCCGCTGTGCCCCAGGCAGCCAGGTACGCTTCCAGCGTGGCGACATCGAGTTCCGGAGACGACGGACCGGTCGCGGCACGGCTCTTTTCTGCCACCGCCACGGCCTCCTCGGGATGCCCTTCGGCGAGGGCCAGACGAATGCGTTCGGCGCAGGCGCGCAGTTCGATGCGCGGCGGTGGTGAACCCTCTTCCAAAAGATCCAGTCGCCGCGCGGCCGCCTCCGGATGGCCCAGCAGCCGGTAGCACGCCGCGGCGTCAAGTCGGCTGGGCCAGGTGAGCGGATCGGCGGCGTCTCCCTCGGCAAGCGCACGCAAAAGTTCAACCGCCTGGCTGAGCGAATTCAGCCGATCGGGACTATCCAGCGGATAGCTTTCACCCTGCCGGCGCAAACCGCGGGCGAGTTGAAACTCGATGTTCTTTTCGAGCGAGCAGCTCGCCCAGCGTCAGCTCGCCGGCACCGACTTTTTGCCCAGTCTGCAAACGGCGCTGCATTTCGGCCGATTTTGCGGCGGCCTTTCGCAATTCGTCGATGGCGCTGCGCAAATGGTCGCGGGCGGCCGACAACCGGTCGGCGCCGGCGCCCGCGGCTTCGGCTTGCTGTGCCAATTGCTCGCCCCAGGCAAGCTGCACCAGCCCGCGCTGCACGCGAACCTGAACCAGCCGGCCGCTGTTGGGAAATTGTTTGGCGAACTGGTCGACCACATCGAGGGCTTGCCGCCAAAGATCGTCGCGCGCCGCCGGCGACGTTTGCAACGCGTCGTCGGTAAGGCAGCGGGACAGCTCGATCGATAGCTCGGCCCGGCGCGATTCGGGCAAATTCGGGCGGGCGAGCCGGTCGCGGCAGAACTTCTCGGCCAGCGACAGTAGCTGCCGCTCGCGCAGCCCGTCGACGAATCGCTCATCGAGCGAACGTGCCAGCGCGGGCAAGGCCACGACCCAGCAAAGGATCGTCGCCGAAAGCGGCCAGCATGTTGGCCAGGCCAAACCAATGCACAATCCGAGATGCCGTCCCTCTCGTACTCGCATGTCAGTTGACCGGCCCGGCATTGTTAGGACGCGGCGCCGATTTCGACTCGAGCTCGGCCAGGCGCTCTCGCGCTTCGACGGCGAGCCGCGACTGCCGGTAGCCGTCTAGCAGCTCGCGATACACCTGGATGGCTGCGTCGGCATTGCCAGCCTGGGCAAGCGCGGCCGGCCTCGAGCAGCGCTGCGGCCGCCAGAGCGCGGTCCTCGGGATACAGAATTGGCACACGCAGAAGATTGAGCGCGGCCTCCTCGGGCTGCTGGTGATGCGCCAGGGCTCGCGCAGAGGCGAAATAAGGTCCGGCCCGAATCGATTCGGGGAACTGGTCGATTTCGTCTTCCCAGGCGGCGAGCTGCTTGGCGCTGGCCGACGCGAACGACGCATTCCACACCAGCGCCGAGGCCAGCGAGGCAATGCGCGGGTCCTTATTCGTGGCAACCCGTTCGAGCCGTTTGATGAGTGCGGCACGATCGTCCGTCATGAGCAAATGGCTGGCGCCGATCAAAGTGGCGACCGGCAGATCGCTCGCCAGCCATTCCTGGCTTTTCTTATCGAGATCGGCCGCGGGTTGCGCCGGCTGCCAGCGCAGCGGGATGCACGAGAAGTAGAGCATGGCCGGATCGTCGCGCGAAAGCGCCAGGAAAAGCTCGCCGGCGCGGCGATACTGATCGAGATTGCGCAAGCACCAGATCATCTGCGCGACGATTCTCCGCTGCACCCAGCGGCGCGGTTCTGCGCGCATGGTTTCCTCGTACTTCGACAGGGCCTCGGCATATTCGTGATGGGCGAATAGTTCGTCGGCCGCCAGGTGCGTCGGCGCCCAGTCCGACTCGACATCGGCGATTTGCGCCGCGGGATATCGCTTCTCGACCCCGCCGGTGACCAGGACCAGCTCGCGCCCGTTGTAATCGCGGATCGGCCCGGTGATTTTGGCGGGTGACTGGGGATTCGATGGCGAAGCGACGTAGACCGTGTCCTCGGCCCGCGCGCATTCGCAAAGGCACCCGGAAATCACGAACAGCGGGAACAGCCACAGCCGCCCGGCCGATCGGCGCCGGCCTGATCGGCTCAGCCCCATGTCGCCAGGTTGTCGCGGCGAGGGCGCAAACTTCGCCAAGGCCGGCAGCGCGGCGTGCCTGCTCGCGGCGGCCCGCCCGATTACGGATTGAGTGCGCCCTTGGAAACATCGACGTACGTGAATTTGCCGTTGTTTTCCCGCGCAGTCGCACCAGGAAATTGTCGGATTGAATTTGCGGTCCCAGGCCGAACTCGATCGTATTGATCGAAGTTCGCCCGTTGTTGGCCCGCTCGATCTTTTCCAATTGCGACGGCGAGAGTTCGGGTTGATCGGCATCGGTGAGAAAGAAAATCACGTCGGGTTGCAGTTTGAGCGCCATCCACAGCGCGTCTTCGTGCCGAGTGCCGCCGTCGGCCGTGATCCCGCGCACGAACTGCTGCGCGGTCGTGCGGTTTTCGGCATTGGCGAACACCAGCCGGTCGGGATGCCCCGCCAGCGCGAACATGGTCGGTTTTTCGTTGTAAAAGATGATTTGAAACTGGTGCGTATCGCCCAGGCTTTCCAGGCTCGACAACAGGTTGGCCTTGGCCGAGCTAAGCGGCGTGTTGCGGCCCGAGCCACCCATGCTGCCCGAGCGATCGAACACGTAGATGAACTTGTAACCATCGGCTTCGATGCCGTAGAGCTTGGTGCGGGCGCGGCCCCCCAGCGGCCCGCCTCGACCCTTTCCTCCTGTCCCCGCGCCCTTACCGGATCCGGAAGTAAAGCCGCCAGCGCCGGTGGCTCCCGTGATGCCATCGCCGATCGGCCCAAAACCGCCGCGGCCGCCGCTGGATTTCGGCAGCGCCGCCAGGGCGTCGACCGGTGGACGCTCGTCGAACAGCCGGCCCGCTTCCGTTGCCCCTTGGCCGCCGCCGGCTTCGGTGGGAGAAAGGTTCACGGTGGCGCTATGGCCACCGCCGGACGACTCGTCGTCAAAAAACTCGCCCGAGCCGTCACCGCTGCCGCCGGCGTCAAAAATCGACAGGCCTTCGCGCCCCACGTCGCCCGGCAACCCGCGCGGTTGAACTTGCACCGAGATGGCCAAGGCCACCAACAGCGCGGCATGAAAAACCAGCGACACGAGCCAGGCGGGCACCTTCAGCCGCAACCATCGAGGAGTCCGGCTCGCAAGCGATGGGGCTGCGGACTGGACCGTGGCCATGCCGAGCTCCGAAAAACGCTAAATCCAAACGAGCCAAATAATTGCGAGCAGCTACAAGCGATTCTAGGTCGCGCCGGTAGGTGGGTCAACGCGGGATTGCCCGAGCCGATTTTCCGGGGCAATTTGTCGCACAACTTGAGAGCAGCGGGCGTGACTACTCGGCCGTCGGAATCGACTCGCCGCGGATCAGATCCTCGAACGATTGCCGCTGGCGCACCAGGTGCGCATGGCCCGAGCGGATCAGCACCTCGGCCGCCAGCGGCTTGGAGTTGTAGTTCGAGCCCATCACGAACGCCGTAGGCGCCGGCGCATTCGATCACCAGACAAGTCGCCGACCTGCGGCCGCCGGCAGCTCGCGCGTGCCGACGAAGCCCCCTTCGGTTCTGCGTGAAGATATCGCCCGACTCGCACAGCGGACCGCCGACCACCACGTCGGCCAGCGGCCGGTCCGTGCCGGCGCCGCTCGGCGCGGCACGATCGACATCGGGTGGTAGGCGCCGTAAAGAATCGGCCGGGCCAGATTGTTGAAGCCGGCGTCGAGCAGGTAGAACGTGTTGCGCCCATCCGCTTGACGGCGCGGATTTCGGCGACCAGATAGCCGCTCTCGGCGACCAGGTAGCGGCCCGGCTCGATCTCGAGGCGGATGCGGTGGCCGAAGCGCTGCCGAGCCGCTGGCGGGTCGCGTCCCAGAGGCTGGAAATAGGCGTCGAGATCGACGTACGATTCGCCCGGCCGATAGGGGACCGGCAAGCCGCCGCCGGCGCTGATCGTCGTGATCGAGCGGCCCGCAGTCGCGGCCAGCTTTTCCATCGCCCCGCAGACCTGCGAGAGATGCTCCAGATCGGTGCCCGAGCCGATGTGCATGTGCAGCCCGGTGACCTGTCAGGCCGTGCTGGTCGGCGCGGCGCAGGCAATCGTCGAGCTGCTCGTGCCAGATGCCGTGCTTCGATTGTTCGCCGCCGGTGTTGGTTTTCTGGCTGTGGCCGTGGCCGAAGCCGGGATTGATCCGCAGCGTGATCGCGCGGCCCGGCGCCCGCTCGCCCAACTGGTCGATCATGTCGGGCGAGCCGCAATTGACGTGGATGCCCTGCTCGACGACCAGGTCGAGCGACTCGCGATCGAAGATATCGGCCGTGTAGACGATCGGCGGCGGATCGCCACGGGCGCGATAGCCGGCGGCCAAGGCGCGGCCGACTCTCGCCCGCGCTGACGGCATCGACCAGCACGCCCTGGCGGCGGACCAGGTCGAGGATGGCCAGGTTCGAGTTCGCCTTTTGGGCGTAGCGGATCGTGTCGAAGGCCCGCAGGTCGTCGATCCGCTCGACGATCTTGGCGGCGTCGTAGACGTACAGCGGGGTGCCGAATTTCGCGGCGAGATCATGAACCGGCAAGCCGGCAATTTCGCTTCGCAGGACAGGGAAGGCATCGGCCGGGGCCGTCAGGGGCCGGGACGAAGAGGTCGACATCCGGGTGGGTCCGATTCTAAGGTAACGAACAACGGCAATTGCCCGATCGGCAGGCCGGCAGGAAGGCGAATTATATCAGTCGCCCTGGGCAACGGACACTGCCCCGGCCGAGCCTGGTCCGTGGCGTTTGTGTGAGAATACAACGGCCGAAAGACCGAAGCGTCAAGTCGAAGCTGCCCAAAAGCCGATTGCTTTGCCAGCGAGGCGACGGATAAAATTCCGCAATGTCGCACTGCGCCCGCCGCCAGCCCCGACCAGCCCATTATTCAGGACGAGCCGCGATGGTGGAACGCACCAAGTACCAACAAAATATCATCAAGCGCTACTACGACAACCAGGATGCCATTCTCACGCAGCGCCTGGGAGAGCAGATTACCGAGCTGTACCTGGCCGAGGGCAAAGCCAGGCAAAAACAGTGGACCAAGGTCGCGGGCACATTGGAAAAACTCAAGGTTCCCAAGACCCGCATCGACCACGTCGTGAAGGCCGACAATCCTGCGCTGGTGGCCAAAGTGCTGGAAGAGATCTTGGCAAAAAGCTGATCTCTTTGCGCAAAGGGCATCTGCGCGATCGTCCTGCCACAGCGTGGATCGATGTGCCGAAGCTACGGTGCCGCCGGCGTTTCGGCTTGTGAAGCGGGTTTCTCGCGCACGCCGCCGCCCTGTTGCAGACGTCGTTCGCGGTCGCCGCCACGCCGGCCGCCACCAAAGCCTCGTCCGCCGCCGTTGGCCTTGACGAACGTCAGCGCCTCGTCCGGCATCGACGAAGCCGTCCTGTTGGCGTCGAGCAAACCGAACATCAGGCGGAAGCGTTCGGGCACTTCGTCCTTGGTCAGTTTGCCGTCGCCGTTGCCGTCGAGCTGGCTGATCAGCTCCTTGGCCCGATCTTCGATCGTGGCGGCCGGCTCGAGCTTGGGAATCGTGCCGTCGGCCAGCAGCTTTTCGCGATCGATGCGGCATCGCCACGTCGAAGAAGCCGATCATCATCTCTTCGAACGTCTGATCGCCCCAATTGACCGTGGCCGCAGGATCGGGATTGGCCAGGTTGTTCTCCGAGTTGTCCCAGTGGGCCACGCAATGCACGCGCGTGCCCGGCGGCAGCGTCTTGGCCTCGGCCAGCTCGTAGTTCGTCTGCCAGTTGAAGTCGTATCGCGGGATGTCGAGCAGCATTTCTCGCTTGCCGTCGGGATAGATCGCTTCGTACGAGAACGCCTTGCCGCGGACGTGCATGTGCGGCGAGAACGACAGGACCGTCAGGTCGTGCTTGTACGCGCTCATCGTCGCTTCGCGGCTTGTAATCTTCGGCGTGCGGCGGAATGTTGATCCCGTGGTTGCCCGTCGAAACCGTCTGCACCATGTGCGTCAGTTCCTCGGGCTTGGCGAAGATGAAACCGATCTTCGACAAGTCGGTCTGCTCCTTGCCGACGGCGTGTAGTGCATCTGGAAAACCAGCTTCGAGCCGGCCGGCACGTACTTGGCCATGCCGTCGGGGAACGGCGTCTGCGCGGTAGCCGGGCACGTAAGCGGCCAGGAAGCCCAGGCCGTTCTCATCGATGCTGCCGCGGTCGCGGCCGGGCGGCCGGACGAAGCACAACACGTGATGCACGGCCGGCGCACTACCGGGAATGATCTGGCTGGCCTTCACCCATTTGTCTTCGGTGAAGCCCGGGATCGACCATGAAGTACTGATACTCGACCACGCCGTCGGCCGGCACGACGTACGGCTTCGGTCTGCACGTCCAAGACCAGGTCGGGCTCGCGCGGCAGGGTCCAACCCTCGGCGAATTGAGCGCGGCTCGGGCAGATCGGCCGGGTTACCTTCGGCGCGCCGGCGGCGACCCATTTGAAGATCGTCTCCTTGTCGGCGTCCGAGAGGCTGATGTCGTTGCGGAAATGGCCGTACTTGGGATCGGCGTGCCAGGGGGGCATGCGCTGCTGCGCGGACCACTTCGGCGATCATGTCGGCCCAGCCGGCCACTTCGCTGTACTCGTTGAGCGCAAAGGGCGCCGATCTCGCCGGGCCGATGGCAGCTCACGCAGTGATCCTGAAAGATGCGCGCGACCTGCTTCGAGTAGGTCACCTCGCTGCCGGCGTCGGCTTCGTGCGTGCGGCCGATCAGGCAGCCCACCGCGTCGACGTGGGCCGTCTCGACCGCTCTTGCCGGCCAGCACGCGCATCGAGCGCCAGGGCCAGATAATCGTGGTCGACCTTGTCGCGCATGTAGCCGACGCCGAAGCGATCGTCGATCCGGCCCGAGTAACGCACCACGTGGTCGTTGTCGAGCACGAACACTTCCGGCGTGCGGGTGGCGCCGATCGCGTCGGCCACGTCGTTGCTCAGGTCCTTGAGCACCGGGAACTCGATGCCCGACGTGCGGGCGTAGGCGGCGATCTCGGCTGAGCGAGTCCTGGCGATTCGCGTCGATGCCGACGAACGCCACGCCCTGCGGCTGCGTACTTCTCGCCAGCTCGGCCAGGCGCGGCCCGTAGCAGTTTCGCCAGCGGACATTCGGTGCCCAGAAACGCGACGACCGTCGCCTGCTTGCCGGCGATGTCGGCAAACGAGTGCTCGGTGCCGCGATAGTCTTGCGAGCTTGAAATTGTCGACCTTGCGCCCTAGCGCGGCGTTGTTTTCCGCCTGGGCCACGGGAACGATAATCGCGACGGTGACTAAGAGAGCAGCGTAGACGCGCCATAGATTCGTGCCCTTTGTCGAAAGCCGTGAAATGCGCATTGCCAGAGATCGGCGCGATTTCAGATACCCAACCGCCGCCCGCCTGGTTTCACGCTGGCCACGAGCCAGACCGCCAGCATCAACTTTAGCGGCGTCCGCCGGCGCGGGTCAAAGCCAGTCGCCGTGGCCGAATTGCCGAGGCCTCGGCGCGCCACGGGCTGCTCGTTTGCCATTGGCCATGCTTCTGGCGACAATCGACGGCCAATTGATTACCCCCGGGGCCGCAGCCACGATTCCGAGGCGAGCGATCCAGCCCGCGGGTCTGCCGCAGGCTCCGCGAGGAGGATCGTGCATGGCCAGACCAGTCACTTTGTTCACCGGCCAATGGGCCGATCTGCCGCTGGAAGACCTGGCCCGCAAGGCCAGCGAGTTCGGCTATCAAGGGCTGGAACTGGCCTGCTGGGGCGACCATTTCGAGGTCGACAAGGCCCTGTCGGACGACGGCTATTGCGCCGGCCGCCGCGACCTGCTCGAACGCTACGACCTGCAATTGCACGCCATCAGCACGCACCTGGTCGGGCAGGCCGTGCTGGACATGATCGACGAGCGGCACAAGGCCATCCTGCCGGCGCATGTCTGGGGCGATGGCAAGCCGGCCGGCGTCAACGCCCGTGCCGCCGAGGAATTGAAGAACACGGCCCGCGCGGCGCAGAAGCTGGGCGTCGGCGTCGTCAACGGCTTCACCGGCTCGAGCATCTGGCATCTGCTGTATTCGTTTCCGCCGGTGCCGGCCGAGATGATCGACGCCGGCTACAAGCTGTTGGCCGAGCGATTCAACCCGATCCTCGACGTGTTCGGCGAATGCGGCGTGCGGTTCGCGCTGGAAGTGCATCCGACCGAAATCGCGTTCGATCTTGTACAGCGCCGAGCGGACGCTTGGCAGCGCTCGACCGGCGCGAGGAGTTCGGCTTCAACTTCGATCCCAGCCATCTGCTCTGGCAGGGAGTCGATCCGGTCGAATTCATTCGCGCGTTTCCCGACCGCATTTATCACGTGCACATCAAGGACGCGATCGTGACGCTCAACGGGCGCAGCGGGCATTCTGGCCAGCCATTTGAATTTCGGCGACCCGCGGCGCGGCTGGGACTTCCGCTCGCCGGGCCGCGGCGGCGTGAATTTCGAAGAGATCATCCGCGCGCTGAACGCGATCGGCTACGACGGCCCGCTGTCGGTCGAATGGGAAGACATGGGCATGGACCGCGAAGCCGGGGCCCGCGAAGCCTGCGAGTTCGTCAAGCGGCTCGATTTCACCCCCAGCAAGGTCGGCCTTCGACGCGGCGTTTGCCGAGAAGTAGCTGGGCGGCCGGTTTGACTCTCGTCATCCAGCGAAACACAATACGCCTGGCCGCTCCTGCCGTGCCGTTGTGGCGACCGCACAGGCATACTTTGCAAGCGGACGTTCGACTCGTTCCTGTCATTCCTTTTGGCGGAGTCACTCATGCTGCGCACGCTCAATATCATCGTCCGGTTCTGCTTCGCATTGGGCATGCCGCTGATGGGCGCCGCCCGCGCGTCAGCCGAAACCGTCACCATCCTGCGCGATGACTTCGGCGTGCCGCACATTTATGCCGAGACGTTGCCCGGCGCAGCCTATGCGCGCTGGTTATGCGCAGGCCGAAGATCGGCTCGAGCAGTTGTTGCAGAACTATCGGCTGGCCGCCGGCACGTTGGCCGAGGTGGCCGGGCGCGTCGCTCGTGGATCAGGACTATCGCTCGCGCGTTTGGCAGCACGAGGAGGTCGCGCCGCGATCATTACAACCACATGGATCCCAAGCTGAAGGCCAGCTTGCCAGGCCTTTATCGCCGGGGTGCAAATATCATGGACGAGCATCCCGAGCGAAGTGCCCAAGTGGGCGCAGAAGCTCGAACCGCATTATCCCATCATGCTCAGCCGGTTCATCATCTGGGGCTGGCCCGAGGGGCAAGCCGCAGGACGATCTCGAGCAGGCCGGCATCAAACCCTCGCCGCAGGAATATCGCGGCTCGAACGAATGGGTGATCGCGCCCGAGCGCAGCGCCAACGGCAAGGTGATCGCGCTGATCGATCCGCATCTGAGCTGGTACGGGCCGTTCCGCTTCTACGAGCAGCGGATGTACGCCAGCGGCGAGGACTTCGCGTCTTGAGCGGCGCCGCGATTCTGGGGTTGCCGATGCCGGGGCTGGGGCACACGCCAGTATGCCTCGATCGCCATGACCACCGGCGGACCCGATACGGCCGACGTCTATGAAGAAACGGTCAATCCCGACAATCCGCTTGCAGTACGAGGTCGACGGCAAATGGCGCGACATGACCACGCGCAAGATCACGCTGCGCGTGCGCGACGGCGAGAAGATGGTCGAAAAGCATTTCGAGGTCGCCTCGACGCATCACGGCCCGGTCGTCGCCCGCAAGGATAACAAGGCCTACACGATGGCGCTTGGCCTACGTCGATCGGGGCGGGCTGATGGAAGAGCTGTACAAGGTGCATACGGCCCGCAGCCTGGACGCAGATCAAGGCGGCACTGTCGACCTGCGAGCTGATGCCGCAGAACATCATGATCGGCACGGTCGACGGCGACATCTTCTACGTCCACGACGGCCGCGTGCCGATTCGCAATCACGGTTTGCCCACCAATAGGCCCGTGCCGGGCAACGTGTCGAAGAACGATTTCGCGGGCATTCACCGCGTTCGAGGATCTGGTGCAGGTCACGAATCCCACGGCGGCTACATGCAGAATTGCAATGTCGCGCCCGTGCACATGATGCACGACAGCCCGATGACCAAGGAAATGCGCCAAGCGGCCGTACCTGTACTACGACGACGGGCGCGGCAACCATCAGCGGGCCGCGATGGTGACCGAGATTCTGCACGCCGACGATCTCGGTCACGCTCGACGAAGCGATCGATCTGGCGTTCTGCACGCAGGTGTTCGGCGCCGACAAATGGCAAGAGCGGCTGGCCAGGGCCTGGCAATCGGCCGCCGATGCGGCCAAGACGCCCGACGCCAAGGCGGTCGTACGACAACATTCAGCAATGGAATCGCCGCTCGCGATCCCGGGTCAACCGGTGCGCTGTCGTATTATGCATTCAAGATGGCGCTCGAGGGAAAGATGCCCGGAAGCCATCGCCGTGCCCGCCGATCTGACGCGACCAGGACATCGTCGCGGCGCTCGGGAAAGCAACCGATTGGCTGCGCAGCAAGGCCGGCAGCGTCAACGCCCGCTATGGCGATGTGTTTCGCGTCGCCCGCAAGGATGGCAAGCAGAGCTATCCGGTCGGCGGCGGCAGCGTGAAGGAAGCGGGCATGGCGACGCCGCGGGCCATTTCGTTCGGCTCGGTCGGCGATCAAAAGATCGGCCACGGCGGCCAGACCTCGACGCAGATCGTGGTGCTCTCGAAGCCGCCCCGATCGTACATGGTGCTGCCGCTGGGCGAGAGCGATCATCCCGAGTCGGGGCACTGGGACGATCAAGCGGCCAAGCTCTTCAGGCCAGGCAAGGCGAAGGACACGTTCTTCATGGATCGTGAGGGCCTGCAACCGCACGTCACCAGCACGAAGAAGCTGGACTATAAGTAGACGTTGAATCGAAGGAATAGTTCCCGTGCAATAAGCTCCGCCTCCCCTCAGAGGGTGAGTGGGCAAACGTCACGGCGCGCGGACCTCGCCGAGCCCGTCTCTGGCGGCGAGAGTGATAATCGCACCGTAGTAAACCGCGTGAGGGCAAAGATGGTCCGCGATCTGTTATTTGCGCCTGTGTTGGCGATCGTCGCGCTCCTCTCCTGCCGTGCGCCGAAGACAAACCGGCCGACGCGGATGGCGCGCCACCGCGCTACAAGCTGCGCGTCGGGCAGGAGCTGAATTACGACGGGACCAGCGAGTTCAAGAACGAATCGCGGCAGCTCGACAGCAGCAAGACATCGTGGAAGTTACTGGTCGTACGGCAAAATGCCGATGGCGGCTGGCGACTTGCTGGTGCGCTATGCGACGGCGCAGAAGGCGGACGTCTGGCCAAAGCGCAAGGCAAAGCTTCGATCCGGAGCGTGCGTCGCTGGCCTGGTGCGATCTTCGCGCGATGGCCGCGTGGAGGAGAATCCCACGCTCGGATTCACGGCCGAAATCGGATCCGTGTTACTGCCGCAACTTCCGGCCGACAGGCAGCAACGACCTGGCAGGGTGCAAGATATTGCGGCCGATGTACGAAGAAGCAAATATTCGCTCGTGCAGCCCCGGCCGGTAAAGCTGGTCATGTCGAAGTCACGAAATTCAATGCCCACGAGTACGTCTTCCTCGCTCAGCACCGCAGAGATCGTTCTTCGTTTGACACAAGCTCGTGGCCTTGTCGATCGCGTCGACTTTCGAAAGCGCCCAGAGGTTACCCGGGCTCTGCCATTGGCGGCAAGGCCAATCGTCACGCGATGCTTGCGAGCGTCGAACAGCGCGACCCGAATTGGTGCGACCGCGGTTGCGGTCGAGATGAGCGACTACTTCGCCGTCGAAGAGGAGTATGACGAACTCGTCGAGCAGGCGGGCAAGCAGCCGGCACGCCGACTCGAGCTGATTGCGCCGCGGTCAAGGCGAATCTCGACGACCTGCGCAAGACCATGCAGACCCAGCGATCTTCGAGCAGTCTGGACGTTGATCTTGCGCAGGCATGACCAGTGCGCCAGTCGTGTCAAAACGACGCCCAGGCCGTATGGCCGACGTGCTTGGCAATCCCTCGCCGATCCTGGGAGACGACCGATCTTGACGGTGGCACCCGTTCGATCGAGGCTTGCCGCGGCAAAGTCGTGGTGCTCGACTTCTGGTATCGCGGCTGCGGCTGGTGCATTCGCGCCATGCCGCAGATGCAAGCACGTCGCGGCGCCACTTCCAGGGACGTCCGGTCGAAGTCTTCGGCATGAACACCGATCGCGATCGAGGACGATGCCCGTTTCGTGGCCGAGAAGATGGCCCGCTTTCCTACCCCACGCTCAAGGCCGAGGGCCTGCCGGAGAAGTACGGCCTGCAAGGATTTCCGACGCTCTTGATCATCGATCAAGAGGGGGTGGTGCGCGACATCCATGCCGGCTATTCGCCGACGCTGGCAAGAGGTGATCGCGGCGGTCGAAAAGCTGCTGGCCCGCCCGCCGAGCGCGGCCACGCCATAAAAAAATCCCCAGCGTTACCGCCGGGGATTTTCGCTGCGAAAGCGATTGGCTCTGCTTACCGATGCGACTCAAGGCGTCGCCGGCGTCGTCGGGGGCACTTGCGGTTCGGACGCCTGCTGCGGAAGCTTGGCTGTGGGCGCCTGTCGCTGCGACTGATCCAGGTTCTGCGCCCGGTTCTCGTCCGTTCGCAAGGCATCGCGTGTCTGGTTCGGCGGCAGGTTGCCCGGCTGGACTTGTCCGGGCCGCTGGATCGGCGGCAGGATTCTGATTCAGGTTTTGCGCATTACGCGGGGCTACGCCCTGGCCGTCGCGGAACTCGTTTGGCGCGCCGGTCCGGCCGTCGAGTTGTCCGCCATCTCGCATGGCGGGATTGGCCGGCGCCGCCGGAGGACCGCCGAGCGGCTGATTGCTGTAGGCTCGGTAACCGCCACGATAGCCGGTTCGATATTGGCTCCGCCCGCTCCCACACCCTGATACGGCAACCACTGGTTTCCGGAATGGTACATCCAGTTCTGTTGCGGCGTGTAATACCACCATTGGTTGCCGTTGTAGCGCCAGCGCCAGTGGTCCGAGTTTGCACCGGCTCGGTTCGCTCCGTATCCGGCCGAGCGCCATCGGTACGCCAGGCATCGCGGGACCGGTGTAGTTGCCGGCGTTGTGGAGGCCGTCGAGGCGTTGCCCCGATAGTACATCCACGAGTTTTGTGGCGTGTAGTACCACCACTGACTGCCGCTGTTGACGTATCGCCAACGATCGCCCGGCGAAATGCTGGCGGCTTCGCGGTTCTCCATTCGAGCGCCCATGCCGGGCTCCCGGCGGCCGCGGCGGCGCCAGCAACAGCACGCCGCGCCGGGCGATCACTTTGTGCCGGCGGAATCCGTGACCAGGACGAAGACCCCGACGGCAGCGCAATCCAACAGAAGCTTGTGCAACATCTCATGTCTCCTTTAGCGGCAGGGGAAGGTGGTGCAAGCCGCGGCCGAATGACTCGGCCACTGCTGAGCACGCGATTGAGCCAATGCAAACCAACGCTGCGATGAACATCGCCGTGTTCACCCCGATGCCGAGGGCCAGCGTTACCGCGGCGACGGCGGTGAAGGCGGGGTACTTGATCAGCTGCCTAAACGCGAACTGGAGGTCGTGGAGCGTCGCCCTTGGGTCGCCTCCCTATTCCTTGGACTCCTTGCTCTCCTCCACGACGCGTCCGTCGAAGAGGTGCACGGTGCGGTCGGCGTGCCGCGCGAAGCGGGTGTCGTGCGTCACCATGAGGATGGTCGAGCCCGTGCGGTGGAGGCTCTGCAGGAGCTCCATCACCGCGTCGCCGTTCTTCGAATCCAGGTTTCCCGTGGGCTCGTCGGCGAGGAGCACCGCGGGGTATCCGCAATCCCCTGTCGATCATGCTGTGCGGATGGAAACGCTCCTCCTCACCCTCATCTGCTATCTGGGCTTCGGCGCGCTCACCTGCGCCACGCCGCGCCCGGGCGAATGGACGCCCGCGGCGCAGTGGCAGTCTTTCCGCTCCAGCTTCCGCGACGTGCTCACCTGGCCCGCCGCCCTCTGGCGCGATTTCGGTCCGCTTTAACGGGTAGGGACGAATTCACGCCCTGGATCGAGGCGATCCAGGACGATCTCACCCTAGGCCGCCTTCTTCTTCTCGACCGACGCCTTGTAGATCTCCTCGATCGCGGATTTGAGCGAGGCATCGAACTCGGCATCGCTCATCGAGATCTTGAGGTTCTCGACCAGGGCGCGCGAGAAGCTGGCGATCATGCCGCGATTATGGCTCAAGCGCCGGCATGCATCGTCGCGCGTATAGCCGCCGGACAGCGCCACGACCCGCACCACATTCTTATGGTCGGCGATCGGC